>NZ_WMBA01000029.1 GCF_009707865.1 Amycolatopsis pithecellobii | reverse complement strand
CTGGTGGCGGGGCGGGGTGCCATGGCGAGAACGTGCAGAGCCGCGGTGATCGGGGTGCCGGTGTTGCAGGTGTTGGTGAGCTGGCCGGTGCCGGTGTAGGGCAGGGTGACTTTGGCGACGGTTTTGGTCGGGTCCGCCGGGAGGTACACGGCGTAGAACTTGCCGGCCCGGCCGGGCATTTTCACCGCGGTGGAGTTGTCGATGTAGGACAGCACGGCGGTGGCGGAGTTGTTGTCGCCGTAGACGAAGTCCGGCACGGACGGGACGATCGCTTGGCTGGTGGTGCCGTCGGTGTAGGTGATTCGCGCTGGTGCGGCGGGGCTGGTGCCGCAGGTGCTTGCCGCGAGCAGGCCGATGGCGTTGGCCTTCACTTGCTGGCCGGTGGGCAGGGGGATTGTCTGCCCGTCGGCGATGATGTTGTCGTTGCCGTTGGTCGCGGCGGGCATGGTGAAGGTGGAGCCGGAGACGGTGACGGTGGAGCCGGGTGCGTAGCCGGCGGCGGCCAGGGCCGCGCTGGAGAAGGCGTTGCCACCCCAGAGGTCGAGGTTGGCGGGGGTGGTGCCGTCGACCGCGATGCCGTGGTTGTTCATCGCGGCGCCGAAGCTGGCTGCGGTCATGTTGTTGATCGCCGCGACGGTGAGGTAGTCGATGCCGGCGGCGAACCCGGATGAGCTGGTGTTCTTGCCGGTCACGGTCACGGTCAGGATGTGCGTTCCGGCGGTGAGGTGCAGGCTCCCGAAGGGACGGTAGATCCACGACCCGGTCGCGCTATAGGTGTCGACGGGAGCGGTATCGGTGCCGGCGAGCACGGTGGTGTTGTCCACAGTGAACTCGAGGGTGCCGTAATTCGGGCGGGTGGTGAGGTTCACCCCGAGCGCGTAGTCGGCCTCGATCGGCACCGTGAGGGTCAGGTTTTCCGCCTGGTTCGCCGCAGTCGCCGGGTACAGCAGCTGGGCACCGCCGCGCCAGCTCGAACCGTTGTCGTTGGCCTCGGGTACCGGGGTGTGGTTCTGCCCGGACGTATCGGTGGCCTGTGCCAGCAGCGGGGATTCGATGTCGATCTGGTTGCTGGGCTCGAGGAACACGTTGTCGATGCCGGCCATGTACCGGTTTCCGGTGGAGGCGCTGTTGGTGCCCACGACGGTTACAGTGAGCGTGTGGGTTCCCGCCGTCAGGTAGGCGCCACCCAGATTTTGGTACATCGTGGCCACGGTCGGGTTGTAGCAGTCCACCGGGGCGGTGGTCGGTAAGCCCAGCGATGCGGCGTCGAGGGTGAAAGACAGTTGTCCGTAGTCCGGGGCTTTCGTGAGGCCTGAGGAGCTCCGCTTTTTCCGGACAGCTATTTAGCGGAATTGTTTATGCTGCGAGCTGCAGGTTCAGGTACTCGCCGTGGACCTCCAGTGGGGTCCTATAGCCGAGTCCCGAGTGGAGACGTTTTCGATTATAGAATCCCTCGATGTATTGCACAATAGCTCGTCGAGCATCCGCGCGCGTGGCAAACCTCACATGATTGATCCACTCGTTTTTCAGTGCGCCAAAGAACGATTCCGCCATTGCGTTGTCCCAGCATACCCCGGTGCGACCAACCGACTGGCGCATGTCCAGACTTTCGAGTTTCTTGGCGAACTCGTATGAGGTGTAGTTCGAGCCGCGATCGGAGTGAAAAATGCAGCCGTCGGAGAGGTCGACATTGTTCGCGGCCATGTCGAGCGCAGACGCGATGAGTGGGACCTTGTAATGATCGGCCATTGACCAGCCAACCACCATTTTCGAGTAGCAATCAATTGCCGTCGCCAAATAGAGCCAACCCTCGCCCGTCGCGATATACGTAATGTCGCCGACCAGCTTCGTGCCGGGTGCGTCCGCGGTGAAGTCGCGTCGGACTAGGTCGGGGATGCGGTGCTGCTCGTCGCCGTCAGTGGTGGTCGGTCGCCACGGCTTGGGCTGGCAGGGCTGCAGGTCCAGCTCCCGCATCAATTGCCGCACGAGCTCGTCGCTGACCCGCTCGCCGGAGCGGGCCAGCACCGCGTGGACCCGTCGGTAGCCATAGGCGCCGTGGTTGGCATCGAACACCGCTTTGATCATCAACTTCAGTCGCTCACGGCGTTCGGCGGTCATAGACAACGGTCGGTCGCGCCACTCGTAATAGCCTGATTTCGACACGTTCAGCCAACCGCACATCTTCATCAGCGGAAAATTGTCCTTCTCGCCGTCGATGAACGCGAATTTCTTGCTCACCGATATTCCTGGGCGAAGAAGGACGCCGCTTTTCCCAAGAACTCGTTCTTCATGCGGAGCTCACGGACCTCGCGCTCGAGTTCACGAAGCCGGGCCCGCTCGCTCAACGTAAGCGGTTCTTCCTCCTGCGGATTCGCCTTCCGATAAGCATTGACCCAATTGCCAAGCGTACCGGAATTTAATCCCAACTCCCGGGCGACATCGGCAATCGGTCGCGGCCCGTCCAGGACCATCTTGACCGCCTCGTCACGATACTCAGGAGAAAACTTCCTACGATTCGGAGACACCTATTCCCTCACTTTCCGGAATGGATCTTAGTAGATCCACTGTCCGGAAGATCAGGGGCGCCTCAGCCGGCGTCGAGGTCATAGTTGCCGCTTATCGGTGCGGTGAGTGTCGTCGAGAACGACTGGCCTTGGGCGTTGCCGTGGAACAACAGCTGTTGCCCGCCTGACCAGGAGACACCGCAGCAGTTTCCTTGCGGGCCAAGGGAGATGTTTTGGCCCGCGGGCTGGCTGCTGGGCAGGGATTCGGCCTCGACCCAACCGCCGGCGGCGCCGGCGGGGGGTGCGACGTAGAAGGTGTAGGGCTGCGATTCGGGAGACAGGTTGTGGGCGTAGTCGAAGCTGCGCACATGCAGGGTGTGGTAGCCCACGCTGAGCCCGGTCGGCAAGCGCAAGCCCGTCCAGCCGCCGCTGCCCACGCCGACGTAGCCGCCACTGGTGCCGAAGGTCTGGTTGTAGTTGCACTCGCTGACCGGCGGCACTGATTCGGTGCCCGCGCCGGTCAGCGTCCAGGTGAATCCGGCGATGTTGGGGGCACCGTTGGTGGAGAAGAACACCGCTTCGGGGTTGTCACTGGCCTCGCCCCAGTAGTTCGCCGGATAGTCATAGCTGTTGATATACGGCGCCTGGGTCGGAGGCGCGAGCCGGGTGAAGCCGTACCACGGGCTATAAGACCCGGCCCACATCTCTTGTGGGGTGCCCTGCTGGGTGGAGACGTTGACCCGGAACTCGTAGTCCGTGCTGCCGGCCAGGGGCACGGTATCGGTCCACGCACCGGTCGTGCCCGACGCGATCGTGACCGGACCGGCCCCGGACACGATCGCGCTGGTGCCGGCACCGTTGTACAGGTCGTACCACAGTTGCGGGTTCAGCGGCGGATTGTTGTTGTCCGTCGCGGTCGAATACAGTGTCGGCTGCGCATCTGATGTGTAGGCATGCCCGGTGCAGGTGACCGCGTTGGACACTGCGAGGCCGGCGGCGGGGTTGGGCGGGTAGCTGTAGTTGATGACCAGCGTCGGGTTGTTGGCGAATTCTTTCCACTGGTACTGGTTGCCCTCGTCCGGCGAGCGCAGGTCCATCGTGAGGTTCGGCCATCCCTGATCCGCCGCGGTCTGCGCTGCGGAGGTGACGTCGAAGACCACATTGTTCGGGTTGCCACAGTTGGTGCCCGCAGCGGACCATTGCGTATTGATCCATCCCGCTTCGGGTCCGGGCCAGCGGGTGTTGTTGTCGATCACGCCCGCGAGGTGAACCTCGACCGGCTCGGCGGTGCAGGCGTGCGCGCTCCAGACCTCGTTGGCGTAGAACTGAGCGCTGAACACCCGTGCGCCGCGCCCGTTGGGGTGGCCGGAGATGTCTTCGGTGCCCATCCGGAAGTACGACCGCGCGACAGTCAACCCGTTGCAGCCGGCCCAGGTGCCACAGTCCCCGACCTGGGCCCACTGGTTCTGGTTGATGTAGTACCAGCCGTTCGCGGTGACTTCCGCCCAGAACTCCTCACCGCGGCTCATCGACGGATCGATGTAGACCGGATATGTCACCCCGGGCCCGGTCAGTGCCGAGGCGGGTGGGTTGATCGCGACGTCCACAGTGGACGTCGTTGTGGCGCTGGATGTCTTGGTGGTCGCGGTGTTCGTGGTGGTGGCCGGCAGTGTCGTGACGTGTCCGGTGCCGGGGTTGCCGGCGGTGGGCTTGGTTCCGGCCTGCGGGTCGTAGGCCGAGTCCCACATCACCGGGGTGGCGCCGTTGAACACGACAGCGCCGTTGGGGTCGGTGGCAACCAGCGCGCCGTTGGCGTCGGTGGACAGGGACAGGTTGGTGGCGGTCGCGCTCAGGTGTAGGTGTGCCAGATTCGGGTTCGCGGCGGCGGTCGCGTCATGCACCACCAGCACCTCGGAATAGGAGTCAGCCTGTGCGGTGAGCTGCAGATCCACGCCCGGCCACACGCCGGGATAGGTCGCGGTCGGCCCGGACACCTGCGGTGTGGGCAGCGACGTGGGCCACGACAGGGACAGCGAGGCCGCGCCGTTGGTCAGTGTCACCAGAGGACTGGCGCCGCCGCTGGAGAAGGTGACGTTCTCGGTCGTCGCGGCGGGTGCGAGCGTGCCGTCCGGGTTGGCGTGCAGGGTGGTGTCGATCGGCACCCACGTCCCGTTCTTCTGGGCACGCACCGGAACCCGGTTCGACGTCAGGGTGAAGCTACGGTCGGGATTGGCCATCACCTGACGGGTCGGGGTGGTCTCTGCTGACACCTCCACCGGTTTTCCCGTCTGCGCCGCGATATCGGACGCTGTCGGTGCCGGCACCGGCGGCGGGGCCGGCGGCACCGGATCGGTCGGCGGATGCCCCACATCCGGTGGCGACACGGGAACAGCGTCCGTGGGCAGCGCGCGATGATCCGGCACCGCGGGTGGCGGCGGGGGCGCTGCGGGGTTGAAGGGATCAACAGCCTGCGCGGTTCCGCTGGCCATTCCGATCGAGGTTGCGAGGACGACAATGGTGACGAGAAATCTCACGGCAAGCCATTGTTTACGCGCAGGCTTGCGCATAGATCGACCGTTTCTCATCGGATCCCCAGTCATGGAATAAAACAAGCCAGAAAATGCAGGCTTCGACACGCTAACCAATGGAATCGCCGTGTCACACGGCCGAAGGAGTGAATCACTCAACGTGGAACAACTACGCAAACCAGCAGTCGGTTTCGACGCTACTGTCCTTTTTGTGGCAGTTTTGGTTGTGAGGTGTCCGTGTTTCGGCCACGAATGGATAACGACCGTAGATGCTTGCTGGAATTGTCGCTAATGATGTCCGGCGGCACGTCGTGCTGCGTTCTTTGTCATCGGTTCCATTCGGATTAGTGGTGTCCGTTCGGCCTAACGAGGGGGACTGGCCCGATGAATTTTCCAGCACGTCGGAATGGCGGTTACTTTCCTACCTGGCGACGTCGGGTGGCCGCGCTGGTGGCGATCGGTGCGCTGGTGGTCTCGTCGTTGACGGCACCGGCGGTGGCCGCATCGGCGGCCCAGAACAAGCCGCCCGCGGTGCCGGTGACACCGAAGATCCCGCACCAGGATGTCCCCCTCCTTGCGCAGGCACCGGGAGGCAAGTCGCCTGCGCAGGTGCCCGCGGCAGTGCTGCCACCGTCAGGGAATGCCGATGTCGCGCCGCGCAAAAACACCGCGCCGGGCCGGGTCGGCACCATGCCGATCACGGTGGCTGCGGCACCCGGGGTGGCCACACCCGCGATGAAGGTGCATCTTGCCGACCCGGCCACGACCCGCGGCGCCGGTGTGACCGGTGTGCTGTTTTCGGTTGAGCTTGCCCAACCCCGTGGCGGCACGAGCGCGCCGGCCACGCTGGGAGTGGACTACTCCCGCTTTCGCGATCTCACTGCCGGGTTCGGGGACCGGGCGCGTCTGGTGCAGCTTCCCGCATGTGTGCTCACCACGCCCGCAGTTCCCGCATGCCAGAAGCAGACACCGATCCCGTCCTCGGTGAACGACCGGAAGGCGAATGTGGTCTCGGCGCAGGTCGACTTCAGTCCCGCGAGCGGAACCTCGAGCACAGCTGCGCGCCCGGATTCGACGGGTTCGACGAGTCCGGCCATGGTGGTGATGGCGACCACGACGGACTCGGGCGGCTCCAATGGCACCTTCACCGCATCGACGCTGAACCCGTCGGGTACCTGGTCGGTGACCGGCGATTCCGGCCAGTTCGCCTGGTCCTACCCCGTCGCCGTGCCGCCGGCCGCGTCCGGCACGACGGCACCGAAGGTGGCCCTGTCCTACTCGTCGTCCTCTGTGGACGGTCGAACCTCCAGTACCAACAACCAGGTGTCCTGGATCGGGGAGGGCTGGGACTACACCCCCGGCTACGTGGAGCGCACCTACCGGCAGTGCTCCGACGACACCACCCTGCCCGCCGCCCAGCAGACACCGGATCTGTGCTGGGCGGGCCAGATCGTCACCATGAACCTCGGCGGCTCGATGGTGCAATTGGTGCGGGACGACGCCACGGGATCCTGGCATCCGGTAGCCGACAACGGTTCCCGGGTCGAACTGCTGACCGGCGCGGGCAACGGCGCGGCGAACGGGGAGTACTGGAAGATCACCACCACGGATGGCACCCAGTATTTCTTCGGCCGCAACGCCGGACCTGGCTACACCAACCAGGGCACCACCAACTCCACCTGGACCACACCCGTCTATGGCGCGCACCCCGGCGACCCGTGCTACAACGCCGCCGGATTCGCCGCGTCATCCTGTACTCAGGCGTGGCGGTGGAATCTCGACTACGTCGAAGACGCCCACGGCAACGTCACCACCTATTACTACACACCCGAGACCAACTTCTACGGCGCCGACAACGGCACCGCCGGTGTCGCCTACACGCGCGGTGGATACCTGAACCGGATCGACTACGGGCTGCGTGACGAGAACGGCACCATCTACGGCAACCCGGCCCCCGATCAGGTCCAGTTCACCGTCGCCGAACGCTGCTTTCCCTCCGGGACGATCACCTGCGACCCCTCGCAGTTCACCGCGGCCAACGCCGCATCCTGGCCCGACACACCCCAGGACCAGCAATGCCTATCCGGGACGACGTGTAACAACCACGCCCCATCGTTCTGGACCACCAAGCGGCTGACGAACATCACCACCCGGTACTACAACGGCACCGGCTACACCAAGGTCGACTCCTACGACCTCGCGCAACAGTTCTCCAGTTCCGGCGATCCGGCGTTGTGGCTGAACTCGATCACCCGCACCGGCTTCAATCCCGACGGCACCTCGATCGCGATGCCGCCGGTGTCCTTCGCCGGGCAAATGATGGACAACCGCGTCGCCGGCTACAACAACCAGCCCCCCATGGCCCGGTGGCGGCTGACGAACATCACCGCCGAAACCGGGCAGCGCACCAACCTCACCTACAGCCAACCGGAATGCAGCGCCACCAACGTGCCCGTCGACCCCTCCCAGGACACGAAACGCTGCTTCCCGGTGTACTGGACCTTTCCCTACCAAACCAACCCGACACTGGACTACTTCCACAAATACCTCGTCAGCTCCGTGCAGACACAGGAACCCAATGCGCTCTCACCGTCGCAGCTGAGTACCTACACCTACATCGGGGCACCCGCGTGGCACTTCGACGACAACGAAGTCGTCAAACCCGCCAACCGCACCTACGGCCAGTTCCGCGGCTACAGCGAAGTCGACGTCGCCACCGGCGATCCCGGCCACTCCACCAACGGTCACCCCGATATCACCACTCTCACCAAAACCACCTACTACCGCGGCATGGATGGCGACACCCTGCCCGGGGGCGGCCACCGCACCGCGACCGTCACCGACTCCCTCGGCGAAACCGTCCCCGACAGCGACCTTTTCTCCGACAATGCCCGCGAGGTCCAGACCTTCAACGGACCCACCGGACCACGCATCTCCAGCACCATCACGGACATGGCGACGGTCGCCACCACCGCCACCCGCAACCGCGCCGGGCTGCCCGCCCTCACCGCGGCGATCCTGGCCCCCACCACATCCCGCGAGATCCACGACCTCGCCGCCGGCGGCACCCACACCGCGACCACCACCAATACCTACGACAACCTCGGCCGCCCCATCCGTCAGACCTCGTCCGGTGACGGGGTGCCCGACGTGTGCACGTCAACCTCGTATGCGGACAACACCACGTCCTGGATCCGTAACAAGGCGTCGGAAACCATTACCTCACAACAGGTCTGTCCCGCGCCCGGTGTGACGCCGTCGCCGATCCTGACCGATGTGCGCAGCTTCTACGATGGCTCCACCACTCTCGGCGCCGTGCCGGGTGCGGGCGATGTGACCCGTACCGATACCGCCACCATCAACAACGGCGGCACGCTGACCTTCGCCACCACCAGCAGCAGCACCTACGACAGCTCCGGTAGGCCGCTGACCACTACGGACGGTCTGAACCGCACGTCCCGCCTCGCCTACACCCCCGCCGACGGCGGCAGCCTCACCCAGACCGTCACCACCAACCCGCTGAACCAAACCAGCACCATCACCCTCGACCCCGGCCGTGGCACCACCACCTCGACCGTCGACGTCGCAGCGCATCGCAGCGACGCCACCTACGACGCGCTGGGCCGGCTCACCGCCGTGTGGCTCCCCGGGCACAGCAAGGCCACCAACGATCCCGCCTCCGCGACTTACGCTTACCAGCTCTCTGCCACAGCGCCGTCCGCGGTGACCACCAAGACCTTGGTCCATACCACCACGACCAACACCTACATCACCGCGGTCAAGATCTACGACGCGCTAGGGCAACTCAAACAGACCCAAACCGACGCCGAAGGCGGCGGCCGCACCGTGGCCGACGCGTTCTACGACTCGCACGGCTGGGCCGCCAACACCCACGACCGTTACTACACCGACGGCACCCCCGGCACCACGTTGATCTCGGTCGCCGACTCTGCTGTCAACAGCCGCACCGTCAACACCTACGACGGCACCGGCCGCCTCATCGACGCCGCCGCCTACAACGGCCTCACGTTCACCTGGGACACCAAAATCATCTACAGCGGCGACCGCACCACCACCGTTCCGCCGGCCGGCGGGGTCACCACCAGTGCCCTCACCGACGTGCGCGGGAAAACCACCGAGACCAGGCAGTACACCACGCCACCCACGATCAACGGCAGCGTCATCACGGGCGGCACCTACCAATCCACCACACAGACCTACACCCCGCTCGGCCAAGTCGCGGCCATCACCGATCCCGGCAACAACGTGTGGACCTACACCTACGACCTGCTCGGCAACAAGACCCACGCCACGGACCCCGCCACCGGAGCCACCAGCTACACCTACGACATCGCTGGGCAACTCACCAGCTCCACCGACGCCCGCAACCAGACACTCGTCTACACCTACGACAACCTCGGCCGTAAAACCACCGAATACTCCGGATCCACCACCGGCCCGAAGCTCGCGTCCTGGGTCTACGACACCGTCCAAAAAGGAAAACTCACCTCCTCCACCCGCTACACCCCGCAAGGCAACTACCTCGTCGGCTACGGCGGCTACGACGGCCAGGGCAACCCCACCAGCAAGACCGTGCAACTCCCCACCAGCGAAACCGGGCTGTCGGGCAACCACACCACCCAATACGAATGGAACGACGCGGGCGTCCTCGGCGACGTGCTCCCCGCCCCCGGAGGTGGGCTACCGGGGGAATGGATCGGCACGATCTACGACTCGCTCGGCAACGCCGTCAGCTCCGATGGCTACAACGGCTACGTCTCCGCCGTCGCCTACACCCCCTACGGCGAAACGGCGCAGATCAGCATGGGCGATATCGGGATGGCCTCCTGGCTGACCTACGACCGCGATCCCCAAACCCGCCGGCTCAGCCACGCCAACTACTCCGCACAAACCGGCACCCCCCAACTCGACGACACCACCTACACCTACAGCCCCTCCGGCAACCCCACCCGTAGCGTCGACGTCCAAGGTCCCAACGGCGGCCCCACCCAAACCCAGTGCTACACCTACGACGCCCTCGACCGGCTCGCCCAAGCCTGGACCGCCACCGACAACTGCGCCGCCAACCCCGCGACCAGCACCATCGGCGGCACCCAGCCCTACTGGCAATCCTGGACCTTCGACCCCACCGGCCTACGGCAAACCCAAACTGCTCACGCCGTGCCCGGCGCCAGCGGCGATACCACCACCAACTACACCTACCCCGCGGCCGGCACACCGCAAGCCGCCGCCCTGCAATCCACCGCCACCACGGGACCCGGCGGTAACTCCAGCACCGGCTACACCTACGACGCGGCCGGTAACACCCTCACCCGAACCCTCCCCGTCGGCAACCAAACACTCACCTGGGATGCGGAAAACCACCTCGCCACCGACACCACCCCCGCGGGTGCCACCTCCTACGTCTACGACGCCGACGGCAACCAACTCGTTCGCCACGACCCCGGTTCCACCACCCTCTACCTCCCCGGCGAAGAACTCACCCGCAACACCACCACCGGAACCGTCACCGGCACCCGCTACTACACCTTCAACAACCAGGTCATCGCGCTCCGCGTCGGCGGCGCCAACCCCCTCTACCTCGACGGCGACACCCACGGCAGCATGCTCACCAGCTACAACCCCACCACCAACGCCGTCACCCGCCGCAACCTCGACCCCTACGGCAACCCCCTCGGCCAACCCACCATCACCAACCCCGACGGCACCAACCCCGGCCCGTGGCCCGACACCCACGGCTTCCTCGGCAAACCCCAAGACACCAACACCGGCCTTACCGACGTCGGCGCCCGCAACTACGACTCCACCACCGGCCGCTTCGCCTCCGTCGACCCTCTGCTGACGCTATCCAATCCCCAGTCCGGGAACGGCTACACCTACAGCGCCGACAACCCCCTCACCTACAGCGACCCCAGCGGGCTCATCATCCAGATCGACGGTCGCCCCGCCCCCATTGGCCAAGATTGGATTAACAACAACCCGGGGCAAGCGGCGTGGGCCAATGGCTACAACGATGCTGTCAAACGGAACTGGGCTAACAGCTTCGCGCACAACCCCGACGCGGCGGTCAACCGCGCCAACGGTAGCTCTTACCACACCAGCAGTTATTGGCGCGACGTCGCAAACAGCAGAATTTCCACATCCCGCGCCTTCAACAACCCCACGCGGCAACTTCTCGATGACATCGTCGCCCCACCCGACCCACTACAAGGCATGTCCCCCCTAGCCCAACTCGGAGCGCAGCAACCCGCGGTGTCTCCTTCCAGTGGAGACGCCTCCGGATATCACTACCACTTCACATACCCGCTTGGTGTGCTACAGATGTCTACAGCGGATCAAATTTTCAATAGAATCAAGGACCATCTGGGGATCTTCTTCCCGATTCCAGGCATGTGCAATGAGATTTCTGTTGGGCGCACGTGCAGCTTGGCCGGCTCCCCCATTCAGATCGAAGAAGTCGGTTCGCGTGACTTTCAGCTTGTATCTCTGCCCGGACACGTCGAAGGCGCCGGGAAGCACATTAGCTTCACGATTAAGGATGGCTCGTTCGGTACAGAGTATCTCGAAGTTCGCGCTTGGGGGCCCATCGGAGGTCCAACTGCGTTTTGTCAGCAGAATGCCCTGTGCGCCAGAGCCAACGCCAATGTTTTTGCCAACAACCTATGGCGGCAATTCGCCGACCGGGTCAAGTTGGCCTCATGGTAGAATGTCAATAATCGATTGACTACCCGGTGGAGAAGATGCCTGAAGATCGATGGTCGGAGTCAGACGAAGAACCATGGTCTGCACGCCGAGAAATGGCCTCGCGGCTCGTCGCATGCGTGGTCGGCGCCATTCCGTCGCTCGGCTTCGCGATCTGGGTGTGGGGCAATCTGGTAGGACGGCCGAACGCTGGATGGGTGATCGCCCTTGCTGTTTGCTTGTCTGCGGTCCCCCTTGTCGCGCTGGTGAGAATCATTGTTAACGCGGCGAGGAGGACTCGGCTGACAGAATCCTGGATCCTGGTTATTTGCCTCTTCTTGTATGTGTTAATAGCTCCTTTTGCCGGAATTTCGTACATATTCCCGATATTTTGATGTAAGTTAATATGTTGCGGTCGTGTCAGGCCTACATCAAGAATCTCGGTGGATTTTGTGACAGAATCGTCTGCAGCGTGCCCGGCGATGAGTGTGGCGCTGACCATGCACTTGTCACCGGTCGACCTCCGGACCGTGCCAGATTACCGTGATGCGGCTGGTCTGCCGTCGGGAGGTGCGAGCGGCGCCAATAACACCGGCCGGTTCGTGATCGAGGGAACGCTGACTGATCCCTCAGCTGTCGTGCTCCGACGCTCGGCGCTGCCACTTGATGGCATGAAGGGCGGCATAACTGAGTACATCATTCCGAACTGGCTCGAGAACGGATCAGTGCAGATAACTCGAGTCAGTGGCGTTAACCCGGAGTTCTGATGACACAGCAGACGCTCTAGCTAAGTTCACTCGAAAGCCAGCGCTTCGAATCGATGCGCGAGTGCCGCATCGTTGAGTTACTTACATTCGACACTGGCAAGGAAGCTGCGTACGCATTTGTGGAGCCACCCGTGCTCGGGCAAGAGTTCAACAAGGCGTCGGACATTCGACAGGTCATCGTCGCGCCCCGTCATGAAGGTGCGTCGATCGCGCCCGTCCACCAGTTCCCTTCTTTCGTATTCATCGCCATCCCGCGTGGTGAATTCGATACCCCTGCGGAGCCCTATTCGCGCGGACGATCTTGAGATAATTGGGTGGGGCGAGCTGTATCGAACGTATGACGAAGCTCAACATCATTCGTTTGATTGAGAGTTGTCCCAGCACGGACGGGCGGAGGCAACGGAGGCAGTATAACCGTGAAGTCGGGAGTCGGCCTACTTGACGCGCGATACAGCCCAAGCACCGAGGCGACGATTGATGTCAACATCCCGGGCATTGACATCAGGAAGCTAAAGTACAACCCGTGACACCAAATGAAGCCTCGGCCGCGGTAGCGGTTGCAGAGGTGATCAGTCGCGAGCTCGACGAAGACTACGTAGGGCTTTGGACGTTGGCCTGGCATCTCCGGCGGAGGCTTGGCAGCGTGTCCGACGTGCGGATCCGGGAGTTGGCTGAGGTGATTCTTCGAGGGTTGGCGCCCTCAGGCGTGACTGTCGGCGACTTATCAGGAGAGACAGGTATTTTTGACGAATGGCCTGAGCCCGCCGGGATCGAGAGGGCGATCAGCCAATGGGCGCGGCTCGGGCGTGATCCCAACATCGGCGAGATCGCTTGGCTGGTTCGTCAGCGCTAACGAACCAGCCACACGATCTCGGGCGGATGTGAGGGACCTGTTGCGGAAGAATGCGCTCGCTGTTGACCGTCTCGCAGTAGACGTATCAACAGGGTCGACCAGGGAACCGTGGTGTGCATGCGTGGGCGGCCTGTTCCACGTTCCCGTCACCACCCCACTACCGGCCGCTTCGCCTCCGTCGACCCGCTGCTGACGCTGTCCAATCCCCAGTCCGGGAACGGCTACACCTACAGTGCCGACGACCCCCTCACCTACAGCGACCCGAGTGGCCTGGAACCGCTGCTGTCGGAATGTGCCCACGCCGACAGCCCACTGTGTGCGAACTTCGGATACGGCGCGATCACACCTCAAAACCACGAAGACTTGCCCAACCTGAACCTGGATGTTGTCCGGGCATGTAAATGGCGGGAATCCTGTTTCCACGGCGAGTGGGCAGTCGCTGCGAAGAAGTCCGCGCATGCAACACCGGCCTTGGTCAACGCGATCCGCCATGAATACCGCGAAGAACCCCTGACGCCACGCCAGGTTCTCGACCTGGGCATGCAATTCACCGGGATCTCCGACACGATCGACTGCGTCAAAAAGCCCACTTGGGGCGACTGCGCCGATGCCATCCTCGGCCTCGCATCAGACGTCGCCGTCGCCGGCAAACTCGGAAAACTCGGCAAACTGGGTGAAGTAGGAGACGTCGGAGCGGACGCCAAAGTAGAGGAAACCGGGATCTCAGCGGCCGACGCGAGTGCGCTAGACTATGCAACGTCATCCGCAAAGCTTGATCACATCTTCGCGGGCAAGCACAACTTCGATCCGCTCGTACAACAGTTTGGTAGCCGGGAGGAAGTTATTCAGCAGTTCTTGACAGGGTTGAAGGGCCTAACGCCAGCAGCTGGCACCTTCGAGCAACAGATTGTTGTTGGCGGCCAAAAGGTAATTGTCCGTGGCGCGGTGGTTGACGGTATTACGAAGATTGGTACGGCGTTCACACCATGACCGATGCAGCGAGCAGCGACGTGCTCACGAACCAGGTACGCGAACTTTTAAAAAGTGTCCTGCGTCAGGCGGACTTTCCGGGCAGCGATGAGCTTCTACGGCAAGCGTCGAGCGTAAACGTCGTGGGCGGGCCAATCACGATGCTCGACCTGCTCGTCAGCAATACATTGCCAGCTTCTGCGTTCGCTGATGGTCCGGTTCCTTTGTCCGTATGGGTGTCGAACGCCGCAGGCAGGCTGGTCGGGGAACTGCTCGTTTGGGTGGGGTACGGCTACCTTACTGGCCTGGAGTTCGCATGGTGGACCGACGATCCGCCTGACCGTTTACCGACCTTGGATCATCTGCGGGTCATTCGGAAGTAAGCGTCCGCGAGGATACGAGAAATGCGCTCCGGAGAGCTTATCGTCAGCGCTGATCCTTTCCGTCGAGACGTAATGTCGGATTGTCGCTCCGCCCACGAGATCCTGGCAGTCCTTTGCACGACGAGTGGGCACTCGCCGCGAAGAAGTCGGCGCACGCGACACCCGACCTGGTCAACGCCATCCGCCACGAATACCGCGAAGAACCCCTCACCCCACGCCAGGTCCTCAACCTCGGCATACAATTCGCCGGGATCTCCGACACGATCGACTGCGTCAAAAAGCCCACCTGGGGCGACTGCGCCGACGCCATCCTCGGCCTCGCATCAGACGTCGCCATCGCCGGCAAACTAGGCAAACTCGGCAAACTGGGTGAAGTAGGAGAAGTCGCCGATGCAGGTGCCGCGGCATCCCTCGCCGAACCGACAAAGGGGCAAAAGCTGTATCGTGTATACGGTGGTGACTCAAAGGCTGGTGGAGCTTCCTGGTCACCGGTCGACCCCCGGACCGTGCCAGATTACCGTGATGCGGCTGGTCTGCCGTCGGGAGGTGCGAGCGGCGCCAATAACACCGGCCGGTTCGTGATCGAGGGAACGCTGACTGATCCTTCAGCTGTCGTGCTCGGACGCTCGGCGCTGGCACTTGATGGCATAAAGGGCGGCATAACTGAGTACATCATTCCGAACTGGCTCGAGAACGGATCAGTACAGATAACCCGAGTCAGTGGCGTTAACCCGGAGTTCTGATGACACAGCAGACGCTCTACCTAAGTTCGCTCGAAAGCCAGCGCTTCGAATCGGTGCGCGAGTGTCGCATCGTTGAGTTACTTACATTCGACACTGGCAAGGAAGCTGCGTACGCATTTGTGGAGCCACCCGTGCTCGGGCAAGAGTTCAACAAGGCGTCGGACATTCGACAGGTCATCGTCGCGCCCCGTCATGAAGGTGCGTCGATCGCGCCCGTCCACCAGTCCCCTTGTTTCGTATTCATCGCCATCCCACGTGGTGAATTCGATACCCTGCGGAGCCCGATTCGCGCGGACGATCTTGAGATCATTGGGTGGGGCGAGCTGTATCGAACGTATGACGACGCTCAACATCATTCGTTTGATTGAGGGCTTGTCCCAGCACGGACCGGAGGGAGGCGATGGAGGCGGTATAACCCTGGAACCCGGGTCCGTGGTCGGCTTGGGCGATTCCACGAGGACGCGCCATGCCCGTCCCGGCGCGCGGCTAAGATCCTCACGTGCTGCCCGGCCTAAACCTGGACGTCGTCAGAGCTACGGAGAACGGGCTGCAGCCGCCCAGTAAACCGCCCACGTGAGGTGGTTACGAGGTAAACGTGTCCAACCAAGAACTCAAAAAACGACTTTCGGACGCCATCGTACGTTTCGAGCGGGGTGACGTAGGCATTGATGAGCTCCAACGGGATCTCCAAGGACTTGCTTCCGCACTAGAACGGACTGACCAGTCACTGATCGACGAATTAATGTCGACGGAGGCCGACCTTGAAACAATCCTTTTTGTAAGCCCGGAAGCTGAGCGGCGATCTGCTGCAATTTTCAGATTAGATAGAATAAGGACTTACTTGACGCGAGATAATATTGTGGTTATGCGACTACTTTCACCCGGCGTTCAGGAATTCAGCGGGTTTGTCCCACTGTGCACCTTCATATCCCGAGCCCGAACACCGAGGCGACGGTTTACGTCAATATCCCGGGCATCGACATCACGAAGCTAAAGTGCAACCCATGACCCCAGTTGAGGCCTCGGCTGCGATAGCCGTCGCAGAGGTGATCAGTCGCGAGCTCGACGAAGACTATGTAGGGCTTTGGACGTTGGCCTGGCACCTCCGGCGGAAGCTCGGCAGCGTGTCAGACACCCAGATCCGGGAGTTGGCTGAGGTGGTTCTTCGAGGGCTGGCGCCCTCAAGCGTGTCCGTCGGCGAGCTATCAGGAGAAACAGGCATTTTTGACGAATGGCCGGAGCCCACCGGCATCGACCGGGCAATCAGCCAATGGGCGCGGCTCGGGCGTGATCCCAACATTGGCGAGATCGCTTGGCTGGTTCGTCAGAGGTGACGAACCAGCAGACGCTTGGTTGTGGACATGATGAACCTGCTACAGAAGAACGGGTTGGTGAGCGCCGCTGGTCCGGCCGTCGCCGACGTGTTGGACAGAGACCGATCGGCCCCGGAACCGCCTGTTGGCTGTCCCGCGGCAGACGTACTAACCGGGTCGGGAACGTGGGTTCGCAGACGCTGCCGGCCTGTACCGGGCTCGTCCAACTTTCGCGTGGTCCTGTTGCGAAACCGTCGTATCGCAACAGGGCAAAGGTCATTCTCGCCGCGCGAGAAGGGATCACTCACAAGTTAACGAATGTCGATGGTTAACCGAAGTTCGGTGGGATCTCATCACCGGAACGAGTGCTAGGCATCGATGGACTACCCGGTGGAGAAGATGCCCGAAGATCGATGGTCGGAGACAGACGAAGAACCATGGCCTGCGCGCCGAGAAACGGCCTCGCGGATCGTCGCCTGCGTGGTCGGCGCCATTCCGTCGCTCGGCTTCGCGATGTGGGTGTGGAGCAACCTGCTAGGGCGGCCGAACCCCTGGTGGGCGGTCGCCCTAGGTATTTGCCTGTCTACGGTTCCCCTCGTCGCGCTGGTGAGAATCATTGTCAAATGCGGCGAGGAGGATGCGGTTGACTGAATCCTGGATTCTGGCAATACGCCTATCCTTGTATGCGATACTAGCTCATTTTGTCGGAATTTCGTCAATATTCCCAATATTTTCATATACCCTTCTCAAAGGTGGAGAGTCGAACGGCTGGTACAAGGATGCAACCCCGCGATGATCGATAGTAATTCGCTCCGAAGCGCAGCAGGCAAGCCCATACAACGAGTGCGGCGCGTACATTACGTGGTGGGCACAACGGCGGACGACAAGGCTGGCCCGCTTGAGCTCACCTTCGACGACGAATCAACGATGTTTTTCGACGCAGCCGGTAACGGTGAGGAACTTGAGCTGAGAAGTAAAAGATGGGAAGACCCTTTCAAAGAACCACTCTCCACGGAAAACAAGAAATTCGTCGAGGGTTCGGGCAAGTGGACTGCGTTTGACGTATCCAATAAACCACCGTTTAGCAGGCTGATTTACAAGGAGGTCATCGGTGTCGAATTAATAGAAAATAGAGAAAGGAAAGTGGTTGGAGTGCACTTCCTGCTGGCCGATGGCACCATAAGGGTAGGGGTTCAGGCGGACGAACTATATGTCGACGTCGCTTAATTGGGGTGCGGGTCACTGCGCCCGACCTTCAAGGGCTCGGAGGCGGACGTGATGAACTTGCTGGCCGCCCAGAGGAAATCTGCGGGATCGCGTAGGCGCAAGACGTAGCCTCGACGTCTGTGGCATCGTGATGGCGGAGGTGTTGTGTCGGGATACGGCCGCTTGGCCGGATAAGATGTGCTGGTGCCCGTCCCTACTTGCACCGGACGATCAAGATCTTGTTCGCCCGCGCCCGGCAATGTGCGTACCCGGGTTGCGACGAGCGGTTTGTCCTGGAGCACGGCGGTCATCTGACTGTGGTCGCTGAGATCGCACACATTCGACCCGAGAAGCCCGACGGTCACCCTCGGTACGATCCCGCTTGTCCGGCATTCGAGATCAACGAGGACGAGAACGTCCTGCTGCTTTGCGCCAGCACTATAAGCCGGTCGACGACCACGAGTCCGTCTACCTAGTGGACGAGCTCCTCGGCTGGAAGCGACAACAGGTCGCCGTGGCGGGCGACCAGGACCTGTCCGAGAGGCACGTTGAGCGCATCTCTCTGCACTACGACGTGAAGCGGATCGGCCACGATGGTTTCGAGACGATGTGTCAAGCGCTGACAGCGCACGTGCTTTGCCCCGCCACGGAGATCCTCGGTGGCCCCGGGCCAGACGGCGGCCGGGATGCCGGTCTCCGATTGGGCTCCGTTGCTCACGGAGCACCCGATACGCCGCGACACTGCCCGACATCAGCGCCCACGAAAAATGCCGTCTGACCTGCATAGATTAACCCTGGGCGACACCGTGCGGTACGCGTTGACACGCCATTCCCAGGGATTAAAGGTCCTCTGCTCTACCAACTGAGCTAGCGGCCCGCGGACAAGCTTAGCGGCTGGTCGTGCGGAGCCCGGCGGGGGGCCGGTGGCTCTTGGTGGTCGGGCGTTTCTCGTGCTAGGCCGTCGACCTGATCGCGACGCGGCGCGGCTCCCGCGTTACAGCGAGGCCGAAGATCGCTACGACGAGGCGGTCCGCGAGCCTCAGTCGGTCAGCAGCGACAGCCGCATTCGGATCTCGTCGAATGTCCGGCGCACGGCGGTCGCGGCGGCTCCGGCGTCCTTCGCGACGATCGCCTCGGCCAGCTCGTCGTGGACGTCGGCGATATGCGTCGACGACTGCATGCCGATGAGCGCCCTTGTGCCCTTCTCGAAGGCCGGCTGGTGGTGGCTGTAGCTCGCAATCAGGAACCGGTTCCCGCAGGCCGCGGCTACGCCGTGGTGGAAGGACAGGTCCGCTTCAACGAGGCGATCCGGATCGTCGGCCGCCGCGGCCACATGCAGTTGTTCGAGCCGATACAGGACCTCGGCGAGCTGCCCCGTCGAGCGTCGTTCGGCCGTCAGCGGGGCGATCTGCGACTCGAGGATGAAACGGAACTCGAACAGCTCGCCCAGCTCCTCGCCCGACATCACCGAGGGGAGGTGTTCCTGCAGGTGGCCAGTCACGTAGCTCCCGGACCCCGCACGGGTTTGGACCAGTCCGAGGTGGCTGAGCATCTTCAGCGCCTCGCGGACCGTCGAGCGGCTCACGCCGAGCTCGCGGCTCAGGGCGGCCTCCGACGGCAGCCGCTCACCCTGGGCGAGCGCGCCCTGGGCGATCAGTGCGCGGAGTCGGCCGACCACCTGGTCGGCGAGCTGGGGGCGGCGGAACTCGGGCGCCGGCGCAGGTCGTGACGAAGCCGTGCGCGACGCCCGCTCCGCCGTCGGCCCCCCGTCATGATCCATGCTCGCCCTCCCCGTTGGTCTCAGTCTAGAGGCGGATCGTGGCCGGACCGATCAGCCTCGTTGAAGTGCTACAGCGGGTCGGTAAAGATCGTAGCGTCCTGGCAGCGCTGCTTGCGGTCGTGGCGACCGCCCGCCGACGCCGTTGTCCGGCGCTGCGCGGCCCGCGGGGGATGCACTGAGTTATTAGGATGTGTTCAGGTCATCCGATGCTGCGAGGCGCCGATGGAGGGTCATGGTGGGCAATAGAGAGCGTATCGTGCTCGAAAGCCTGCGACTGTTTAATGAAAATGGTTTCGACTCCGTTAGTACAAACCAAATATCAAGAGAGCTGGAGATTAGTCCCGGAAACCTTTACTACCATTTTCGCAACAAGGAAGAGATTGCCTCCGAGTTATACTCCCGAATGACGGATGAAGTACGCGCGAATGGATCCTGGGATTCGCCGATCACGCCCGCCGGGGTAGCTCGAATATACGTAGTTGCTCTCGATATCATTCAGCGGTTCCGCTTTGTCTTTGCCGATTCGGCGACTCTGATGCATGCGAGCCCTTCCATCGCTTCGCGGCACAGGGACTCCCTCTCATGGGCGACCGGCCGCTTGGTCGCGCTGTTCGAGGAACTGCGAGCGTTAGGGCACTTTCGGCGGCCCGATCTTACGGAAAGCTCTGTCGGGCGGTGCGCGACGACCACCGCGGTGGTGTTTGTCGGCTGGTGGCAGTATCTAGGCGCAGTCTATGGGGAACGAGCAGCCGGGCATGGCCATTTGGAAGAGGGTGCTCGCCAGGCATTCTCGATCGTGGAGCCGCACTTGACTGACAGCTTCGCGAGCGAGATTACGTCCGAGATCGAGCGGCTTGCCGCCAGCGAGATGATCACCACTCAGACCGCATGATGATGGTGCTGTCGAGGAGTCGAGCCGGCGAGTTCCTCATCGTCCGGCCTCGTCGGGTACCGGAGCTCCGGATCGGGCCGAGACGGCCCGTTGCCGCTCGTCCGCTGCTCGCATGTCGCCGAGTTCACGCTCTCGCAATGCGAGAACGGCGACCAGACTGATGATGGCGACGGCGGCCATGTACGACGAGACCGCGAACACCGTTCCTGTCTCCGCGAGTAGGAACGTCGCGATGAGCGGCGCGAACGCGCCCCCCAGGATGGAGCCGATGGCCATTGCCAGGGACGCGCCGCTGTAGCGGAAGGCCGGGGGGAAGAGTTCGGCGAACAGCGCGGCCTGGGGGCCGAACGTCAGGCCGATGGCGATGCAGAGCACCGCGACCGCGAGGCACATGAGGAGCGGGGCCGCCGTGTTGACAAGCGCGAAGAACGGGAACGCCCACGCGGCGAACAGCAGGTAACCCACGACGTAGATGGAGCGTCGACCGAGTCGATCGGCCAGCGCACCGCCCACGATGTTCGCACCACACCACGCGACTCCACCGACCAATGAGACCAGCAGGATTGTGCCCCGGTCGAGGCGCAGCACACCGGTCCCGTAGGCGAGCAGGAACGACAGAAACACGTAGCCGATGGCGTTGCAGCCGACAAACGTCAGCGCGGCGATCACCAGTTGCCGGGGGCGCTCCCGGAACACCCGCAGAAGCGGCGTCCGGGTCGGCTTCGCCTTGCGCACCGCGACGAAAACGGGAGATTCCGCAACGCGCAGACGGATGTACATCGCAAGCCCCAGCAGCACGAAGCTGAGCAGGAAGGGGACGCGCCAGCCCCATGCCACGAACGCATCAGCGCCAAGCCCTATCTGGACGGCAAGGAACACCAGGATCGCAAGGATGACACCGAACGGTGTTCCGGACTGGACGAACGAGCCCCACAGCCCTCGCCGGTGCGTGGGCGCGTGCTCGACGGCCATGAGTGCGGCGCCCGCCCACTCGCCTCCGGCGCTGAAACCTTGAACCAGCCGGCACACGACGAGCAGGACCGGGGCCACAAGGCCGGCCTGGCCGTAGGTCGGGAGCAATCCGATCGCGGCCGTTGCGACGCCCATGATCGACAGAGTCAGGAGCAGTGTGGTCTTGCGACCGAGCCGGTCCCCGAGGTGCCCGGCAACCGCTCCGCCCAGCGGGCGTGCGAGGAACCCGATGCCGAGCGTGGCGAACGCCAGCAGGCTCTGCGTCGTGGGGTCGCCGGCCGGGAAGAACGCGGAGCCGAAGACCAGGGCCGCTGCCGTACTGAAGATCGTGAAGTCGTACCACTCGATCGCCGAGCCGAGAAAGCTTGACATTGCGGCGCGACGCACGTCGCCGCTAGCGCTCTGACGCTCCATTTTCAGTCCTACTCCTCATTGAGTAATTGGTCTGACGACCGGACGTGTTGAGCTCGCTGATGGCCGGGAAACCCAGGTAGGGGCCGTAAGTCGTTGCGGGTGTGCAGCCTACGTGCTACAAACCAGTCTGACAACTAGACCGGTGAGGGAGCTGACATGCCGTACATCGACGGCCCTGGCGGTACAGACGTCTACTTCGAGGAGTTCGGGAGCGGTCCCGCAGTTCTGTTCGTCAACGCAGGCCTGGCAACGCATGCCGAGTGGGAGCACCAGGTCGCCGCGCTTGCCGCCGACCACCGCACGGTGACGTTCGACTGGCTGGGTACCGGTGCATCGTCGAAGCCGAACGTCGCCTATACCGCTCAGCTGCTGGTCGATACCATCGCCGCGATCATCAACGGCCTCGGGCTTGAGAACGTCACGGTGGTCGCCCAGGGCATCGGCGCCCACGGCGCGATCCTCGCCGCCGAGCAACACCCTGACCTGGTGGGCCGTCTCGTCCTGGTCAGCGGCGCTCCCTGGTACGGCGGCGATCGTGACGGCCAGCCCGGTGGTTTCTCCGAAGAGTTCAGCAAGTGGTGGCTCGACCAGGTGTCGAGCGAGTCAACCACCAGCGTGGAAGCTTACGACGCGCTGGGACGCAACTATCTTTTCCGCCACCCCAGCGACGCGGTCGTCGGGTGGTTCGTCGCCGGCGCGGTGCAATGGCCGCTTGTCGTCTTCAACGCGTACTGCAGCGACATGGCGGAGCTCGACCACCGGCAGCGACTTCCTCGGATACGTGTCCCAGCCATCGTGGCCCAGGGGCGGCATGACAACAAACAGCGCTATGAAGGTGCCAGCGTCCTGGCTGAGCTGCTTCCGCAGGGTCGTCTCGTGACGTTCGAGGAAAGCTCACACATGGTCAATCTCGATGAGATGGCGCTGTTCAACGACACACTCCGGGCGTTCATCGCCGAGGGCGCTGTCTCGCACAAATGATGAAAGGTACCGATATGAGCGACCGGGTCGACTACTTCGACGACATAGCGGAACTCCAAAAGGACGTCGGTTTCACTCAGGCCGTCCGGGTGGGCGAAATGGTCTACCTGTCTGGCACTGCGGCATTGAAACCAGATTTCACCGCGGCACATCCCGGAGATTTCGACAAGCAGCTGGAATTTGTTTACGACGCCATCGGGCGCAGCCTGGCGCACTTCGGCGCGAATCACAACGACATCGTTCGCGAGGTAATGTACGTGACTGACATGCAAAAATTGCGCGACGCAATTCCGAAGCGGAAGCAGTACTACGGGGACGGTCCATTCCCCGCTTCGACCGGAGTCGAGGTGCGATCTCTGGTCCTCCCGGAGCTCATGATCGAAGTTGAAGTATCTGCCCGGCTGCCCTAGAAAGTGGCGACATCATGACACGCCTAGCGGCCAACATATCGTGGATGTTTACCGAGATGCCGTTCGAGCAACGTTTTACCGCGGCAGCGTCGGCCGGTTTCGAGTATGTAGAATGGAACTACGCGTTCGACTTCACGAAAGAACGACTCCGAAACCTGTTGGAGGCGAATTCGCTGGCATTGACGTTGATCAATGTCAGTGGTGGCGATATGTCCTCCGGTGAACTCGGACTGGCCGCGCTCCCCGGTCGGCAAGCCGACGCCGCAGCCGCATTCGCCCAAGCATTGGACTACGCCACCGCCCTCGACGCCCGGTTGGTCCATTTCTTGGCCGGCAAGCCGCCGCCGGGGATGGAATCCGAGGCTGCCGACGCCGTATTCCTGGAGAATCTCTGCCAGTCCGCGGACATAGCAGCTTCTGCGGGAGTCACACTGACGCTCGAGCCCCTCAACCCCCGGGATCGAGCCGGCTATCACCTGATGAGTGCGACACACGCGACCAGACTCATCAGATCCTCCCAACGGTCAAACATCAAACTGCAACTGGACGTCTACCATCAGCAAATGCATGGCGGTAACGTCCTTCAGACAATCGAAGAGAATTTCGAGTATCTGGCGCATGTCCAACTCGCCGGCGTGCCCGGACGTCATGAGCCCGATACCGGGGAGCTGAACCACACGGCCATTCTCTCCAAACTCGACGAGCTCGGGTACACAGGAGTCGTCGGCTGCGAGTATGCCCCCATTGGTCGCACGTCAGCTGGTTTGAATTGGGCACAACCGTACCTGAACATCTAGTCTACGAGAGGCTGCTTTTATGGGAGAACGACGGTGGCGATCGGCGACCATTTATGAGGGCGTGACCCGGACGACAACTCGCGCCTTCCTCCATGCCCTCGGCCAGGACGACGATGACATAGCCCGGCCCCACATCGGTGTCATTCACACCGGGGGCGAGATGAGCCCATGCAATCTCCTTCTTCGCGAGCAGGCATTGCATGCGAAGACCGGCATCTCCGTCGGGAGAGGGACGCCGCACGAGTGTCCGGTAGTCTCTGTGTCGGATGGCCTCTCGGTCGCTCACTCGGGAATGCGGTTCTCGCTTCTTTCGCGCGAGTTGATAGCTGACAGTGTGGAAGCCACCACCCGCGCGCACCAATGGGATGGGATCCTGGGTCTCGGCGGCTGCGACAAGAATATGCCCGGGATCATGATGGGAATGATCCGCTGTAACGTTCCGTCGGCTTTTCTTTACGGCGGTTCCGCACTACCGGGGCGTAGCGAAGGGCACGACGTCAACATCGTCGATACCTACGAGATGATTGGACGAACACTCGCGGGCGAAGTCGATGAGAAGCAGCTCGTCGAAAGTGCTCGGGTGAGTGTTCCCACGCCGGGAGCGTGCGCCGGCCAGTACACCGCCAACACCATGGCTATGGTCTCGGAAGCACTCGGGTTGGCTCCGTTGGGATCGTCGATGGTTCCGGCGGTCTATTCGGCTCGGGCTTCGCTCGCACGACGTACCGGCCGCGTACTCATGATGGCGGCGTTGAACGACCGGCCGTTGCCGAGGGATCTCGTTACGCGTCCGGCGCTGACGAACGCCGCCGCTCTGGTCGCGGCGACCGGTGGGTCCACCAATGCTGTGTTGCACCTGCCGGCACTTGCGCATGAGGCGGGCCTCCGGTTCACGATGGAGGACGTAGGCGACGTGCTCGCGAGGACGCCGCTGATTGCCGATCTGAAGCCCGGCGGACGATTCTTGGCACGCGACGTGTTCGAGGTCGGCGGCGCTCCCGTTATCCTCAAGGCGCTGCTCGACGGAGGCTACCTCGACGGCACGACGTATACCTTGAGTGGGGCGACACTCGCCGAAGAGTTGCAGCAGTTCCCCGGGCCAGACGGGCTGGTCGTCCGGTCGACCGCTGAGCCGATCAGTCCGGAGGGCGGCATTGCGGTTCTCAAGGGGAATTTGGCCCCCGACGGAGCGGTCCTGAAAGTTGCAGGTTTGGGAAAACTAAAGCACCGTGGACCGGTCAAAGTGTTTGAATCCGAGGAGGATTGCCTGCGGGCGGTCCGCGATTCTGCCTACTCGCCGGGCGATGTCATTGTGATCCGCAACGAGGGCCCCAAAGGCGGACCGGGTATGCGCGAGATGCTGGGAATCACCGCCCTCATCTACGGGCAAGGTAATGGCGAAGCCGTTGCATTGGTCACCGATGGACGATTCTCCGGCGCAACCCGGGGATTGTGTGTCGGTCACGTTGGACCGGAAGCCGCGGTAGGTGGACCAATCGGCCTACTGCGTGACGGGGACATCGTCTCGATCGACGCATCGGCCGGCTCACGCACGATCACCGTCGAACTCTCGCCGGAAGAACTCACTGTGCGCCGGTCCCAGCGACCGGTGACCGATTCTTGCGAACTCGGCGGTGCCTTGGAGAAGTACGCATCAGTCGTCGGGCCGGCGCACTTGGGTGCCGTCACCCATTCCGGCGGGGTTGTTTGGAGACGCGACCAATGATCGGTCTTGTCGGTCTGGGGAATATCGGCTCGGCGATGGCCCGGCGGCTGGTTTCGGCTACCGGTTCGCTTACGGTCTGGAACCGGTCGGCCAAAAAAGCGGCGCCGCTGGCGGAGCTTGGCGCCTTTGTCGCGGAATCGCCCGAGGCGGTGTTCGACAGCTGCGATGTAATCGGTATTTGCGTCACCTCTCATGTCGCGAGTGGGGAAATCGCTCGGCGTATGTTCGCGCGGACCAGTGTGCCGCGACGACGCCGTGTCTTGGTGGATCTCTCGACCGGAAGTCCGGAGGCTGCCGCGGACTTGGCCCGCGAAGCCGATGCCCACGGAATCGGCTGGGTCGACTCACCCGTATCAGGTGGGACGGCGGCCGCAGCGGAAGGGAAGCTCACCCTCTTCATGGGAGGGGCCGCAGCAGATATCGAAGCAGCGGCACCGTTGCTGGACGCCTTAAGCGCACGAAAAACACTCGTCGGCGGGCCCGGTGCCGGTCAGGCGATGAAGCTTTGCAATCAGATGATCGTCGCGTCCAACATCATGGCAATTGCGGAAACAATCAGTGCCGCACGCCGCACCGGAATCCCCGTGGCTTCGCTTCCCGACGCGCTGTTCGGGGGTTTCGCCGACAGTCCCCCGCTGCGAATACTGGGACCGAGGATGGTCAAACGGGATCACGAACCTCGGTTCGGCGCCGTCGGGCTGATGGAGAAGGACCTGCTTCTTGCACGCGCCATGATGCTCAAGGCCGGCGCCTGGACGCCGAGCCTTGATAATTGTATCGAGTTGTGCGCGCGCATCGACGGCTCTGCCGATATCTCGAGCCTCGTTGAAGTATTTGATTCCACACACCGTAAAGACGAATAAGCCGAACCGGGACCCCCTGTCGGCGGGCACGCTGGGCGGGGTGGTCGACGAGCGGTCGCCACCTCCGCCCACGGCGCCAATCACCGCCTCCCGTTGTGCCCATTTGGCAGGACGTGCTAAATGTCGAGCACGATGAGGTCGTCGTCGACGGCACGGACCACACAGGGAAAACAGACGTCATCGGCACGAGTCAGGCCGACGAGACTATCCCCGTGGTCGGTCCGCCCGGCGATCAGGGGAGTTTCACATGTTCCGCAGATACCAGCTCGACAGGACCACGGTATGTCGACTCCCCGCTCCTCGAGGACATCCAGGACGCTCACGCCGGCAGGAACCCTGATTCTACCGCCGGATCGGCTGAGCTCGACCTCGAAACTCCCGCCTAACTCGGGAGTGGCCGCAAAACGCTCGGAAAGGACTCGCAGGTCGTCTCGGCCCGAGAAATCGCTGGAGACCGACTCGATCAGCCCGGCCGGTCCGCAGCAGTAGAGGGTGGTCGACGTCCCTCCGATCCACTCGCTCACCAAGGCGGGAATGTTCGGCCTTCCGTATAGCGTCGTCTCCCATATGGTCACCCTCTCTCGAACACTCCGAAGGTGATCAAGGAAAGCCATTTCCTGGCGGGACGAGCCGATGTACAGCAGATGCCAGGATGACTCTCGCTCGGCAAGCTCAAGAGTCATAGCGAGTATCGGGGTTATTCCTACACCGCCGGCGAGCAGAATATGGTTGTCACTGGTTGGATCGATTCCAAACGTGTTCGACGGTGGGCTGGCCTCCAGGGAGGTGCCGACCGCGGCATTTTCGTGTAACCACCGGGCGGCTCCGCCCTCTCGATTCCGCACACCTAGCCGCCAACGATCATCGGCCGGGCGACCGCACAGCGACAAGGAGCAGGAACCGGCAGGGGTATGAATCGTGACATGACTACCGGGCGTCCAACCCGGCAATGCAAGATCGGAATCCGCGCCCACGTCGAGAGCCAGCACGTGACGTGCCGCGGTCCAGGTCGCTGTCACAACTACGGGAAAGCTTGCCTGTGGCAAAGAAGCCTCCTTGTCGAGAGGGAGTGATTGACTAGCAGCTTCTCTAGAGCTTAAACTCTAGAGCCTGGTGCATCAAGCAGTTCCCACCACGCTCATCTTGTACCAGGTGTGCGTTCTGAGCGCGGAATACGCAAACCACGGATAGGGGTGCGCAAGTGACGACAACTCAGGAAAATCAAGCCCGCGATACGGCTCCGCAGCGCCGACTCAGGGGAAGGGAAATACCGGCGGAAGGCGACGGAGGCGTTTTCAGCGAGACCTGGTTTCCGGTCTGTCTGAGTTCCGACGTCCCGGAGCGAGGCGTGCACGGCTGCGATTTCCTCGATGGACGCGTGATCGTTTCGCGCGATCGACACGGAGAAATTCGTGTGTTCAGTGCGTACTGTCTGCACGTGGGAGCGGACCTGTCGATCGGGCAGGTCACCGACTCGGGCAACATCCGGTGTGCGTTCCATGGCTGGGAGTACGACGGTGGAAGCGGGCAGTGTGCGTATCTCCCGTCAGGTGACCCGGTCCCGCCTCGTGCTTCGCTCTACCGGTTCCCGGCCGTGGAACGGTACGGCATCGTTTTTGCCTTCAACGGCTTGGAGCCGCGCTTCTCGATTCCGGACTTCGATCGCCCGGATGATTCCCTGGTTCTGAGGTCGGGAACTTTCCCCGATCGGTTCTCCGTCGACCCTTGGGTCATCTGCGCGAACACTCCTGATCTGCTGCACATCACTGAGCTACATCAGTTCGACATGCGCAACGATCCGTACGAAGATGTCACCTGGCAAGATTACTCGGCCACCTTCCCCATCCATGCAGTAACTCCGGCCGGGCCGGTTCTCGATATTCGTCCGGAGATCCACGGAACGAACTTGTTCCATCAGAACGGAACGGTCGATGGTCGCTGGTTTGGGTGGTCCAGTTGGATGGGGATTCCGACTCCCGGCCAGACTACCGTGTTCTACACGATTTGCGCGCAGCCCGAGCCCCGAGAGACGGCGGAGCAAACCGGCGAATTCCTCGACTACGTGCTGAACTTGGAGATGTCGATCGCCAGCGAGGACGTGCCGATTTTCGCCGGTATGCATTACACTCCGGGAAACCTTACTCGCGGTGATCGAGTGCTTGCTCGCTTCTTCGAGTACCTGCGAACTTTTCCGCGGTCGCATCCCTCTGCCGATTTCCTGAAGTAATCCCGATTTGCCATGGCAACCTACGTTCTTGTGCACGGCTCCTGGGGTGGAAGCTGGGTCTGGCGTCCACTCGTCGACGAGCTGGAGCGGTCCGGACACACGGTCCACTCCCACTCTTACCGGTCTTGGACGGGACGCTCCCCACCTTCGCCCGAACATCGCGCTCGAAGAGCACATCGACGTCGTCGCCGATTGCGTATCGGCCGCCGGCGACGAGGTAATCCTCGTAGGACACAGCTACGGAACGATACCGGCGTGCGGGGCGGCGGCGACATCTGGCGCCGGCCCGTCGGTGCGTCGGCTCGTCTTTCTCGATGGCTTCATCCCGACGCCGGGTCGTTCCGTTTTCGACGATCGCCCGGACGTTGAGGGAATACTTGAAGGACTGGCCGCGTCCCACGATGGTCTGTACGCCGAGCCGGCACCCCCGGCAGCGTACGGAATCGACGACGACGAAGTAGCGAACTGGCTTCAGGAGTCTTCTACCCTGATGCCCATGTCGGTCCTCCGCCAACCGTTTCCCACTGACTTGAAGGCAGTTGACGAGCTCGGTGGCGTCAACATCAACTACATCCGTTTCACGGGAACAGATCTCTTCATGTCAGCCAAGGAGGTAGCCATCGGGAAAGGATGGCGTTTCAGCGAGATCGAGGGAAACCACTTCGCATTTGTGACGCGTCCTGTCGAGGTCGCCGCCGAGATCTCGTTCGATGTCAGGTGACCGTCGTCACATCGAGGAATGATCCAGACCGCGTGGCCGTTTCCGCCGGGCATGTCGGATTTCAACAAGTCAATCATCGCCGAGTTCCGGGACAACGAAGGCAAGGTCGGGGGGACGTTCGCCGGGGAGACCCTGCTTCTGTTGCACACCACCGGCGCCCACAGCGGCAAGGCGTACGTCACGCCCCTCATCTGCCTGCCTGACGGGGAGCGGCAGCTCATCTTCGCCTCCAATGCGGGCGGGGACACCCACCCGGCTTGGTACCACAATCTCAAGGCCAACCCCGACACGACGATCGAGATCGGCGTCGAGAAGGTCCAGGTTCGCGCCACCGAAGCGCAGGGGGACGAACGGGACCGCTTGTGGGGCCGCCTGGTCGAGCACAACCCCGTCTTCGGCGAGTATCAGAAGAAGACCAGCCGGGTCATCCCGGTGTTCGTGCTCGAACCGGTCCGGTGAGCAAACGCGTATCAGGTACGTTTGTATCTGATACGCGTGTACTGGAAGGCGGAGCCGTGAGTGATGCACGCACGCTGACCGCCCGTGGGGCGGCCCGGCGCACCGTGCTGTTGGACGCGGCCATCGCCGTCGTCGCCGAGGCCGGGTCCGCCCGCCTGACGCACCGCACCGTGGCCTCGACCGCCAAGGTGTCCCTGGCCTCGGTGACGTACCACTTCTCCTCCATCGACGACCTCCGCCGGTCGATGTTCGAGCGGGCATTGCAGATCGTCGACGATCAGCTCACCGAGACGGCCGCGACAGGCACTCCCGACGAACTCCCGAGGCTCGCCGCCGACTACGTCATCGCGCTCGTCGAGCAGCGCCGCGCCGCCGTCGTGGCCATGCAGGAAATGATCGTCGCGGCCATCCACGACCCCGCCCTGCAATCGACCTACCACGCCTTTCACCACCGGCTCGCCGAGTTGCTGTCGCCATGCGTCGGCGGATACCGCCGCGGCCTCGCCGTGGCGGCCACTCTCGAAGGGCTCATCCTCACCGCCCTCACCTATCCCGGGCCGGACGCCGAAGATCTTCGACAACTCCACGCGGCCGTCCTTGATCTGATCAACCGCCTGCGCGTCGAACCGCCTCGCTGAGCGCCGGCCGTCCCTTCGTTCGTGAACTGCCGTCCTTGAAACTGTACATATGTACCTGGTACATATGTACTGAAAGATCCGCGAGCGAAGGACACTTCCTTGACTTCCACCCTTCTGGACGGCTTCGACCTGCGTGGCCTGCCGCTTCCGAACCGCGTCGTGATGGCACCGATGACCCGTGCCCGCGCGCTGACCGAGGTCCCCGACGACCTGACGGTCCGCTACTACGAGCAGCGGGCCAGCGCGGGCCTGATCGTCACCGAGGGCGCACCGATCTCCCAGGAAGGCACCGGCTACCTGTTCACGCCGGGCCTCTACACAGACGAGCAGGTGGCCGGCTGGCGTCGCGTCACCGACGCCGTCCGTCGCCGCGACGGGCGCATCTTCGCCCAGCTCTGGCACGTCGGCCGCGCGTCGCACGTATCCCTGCAAGCGGACGGCGCGCCACCGGTCAGCGCCAGCGCGAAGGCCTCCGGCGACACGGCCTTCGCCTACCAGGAAGACGGCACCCCGGGCCGCGTCGTGGCCTCCACACCTCGCGCACTGCGCGCCGATGAAATCCCGCGCGTGGCGGCCGATTTCGCCGCAGCGGCGGTGAATGCGAACGCCGCAGGCTTCCACGGCGTCGAGTTGCACGCGGCCACCCAGTACCTCTTCGAGACGTTCCTCAACGCCGAGGTCAACGACCGCACGGACCGGTACGGCGGGGGCAACGTCGCGGACCGCATCCGGTTCACCCTCGAGGTCGTCGATGCCGTGGTCGAGCAGCTCGGCGCCGATCGGGTCGGGATCCGGCTGTCACCGTTCAGCACGGTGGGCAGCATGCCCGTCGACCCCAAGCAGGAGGAGACTTATCTCGCGTTGAGCCGTGAGCTCGCGGCCCGCGATCTGGCCTACGTCCACTACATCGATACGTCCATTTTCCTTCCCGAGGACGACGGTGGCGCGCTGACGCGACAGGTCCGCGCGTTGCTGCACGCGGTGCGTCAAGAACTGGGCGACACTCCGCTCGTACTGGCCGGAGGCCTGACGCAGGAGAGCGCCACCGAGCTGATCGACAGCGGACTGATCGACCTCGCGGCGTTCGGGCGGCCGTACATCAGCAACCCCGATCTGGTCGAGCGGTTCCACGGCGGGGTCCCGCTGGCGACCCCGGATCCGGCCACGTTCTTCGGTGGTGACGCGACCGGATACGTCGACTATCCGGTGGCCACCGAAGCGGTCCCGGTGGGCTCAAAGTGAGTCTCGTCAGGCGGGACGACCACCGACGGCGACCGGGTGCCGCGGTGTTGACTCCGCACATGGCCGACACACACGTGGAACTCCCCCCGGCGAGCAACTCCCGCGACCAGACCGAGAAGATTCTCGCCGCCGGTACGACCGACGGTGTCGAGATCGCGGGAATGCCGGTCGTCCTGCTCACCATCAAGGGCGCGAAGTCCGGCAAGCTGCGTTACGTGCCGCTGATGCGGGTCGAGCACGACGGTCGGTACGCCATCGTCGCCTCGAAGGGCGGCGCCCCGCAGCACCCCGTCTGGTACGGCAACGTCAAGGCCAATCCCGAATTGACGCTGCAGGACGGAGCCGTCACGAAGAAGTTCGTCGCGCGTGAACTCGAAGGCCAAGAGCGCGACGAATGGTGGGACCGTGCCGTTGCCGCCTTCCCGCTTTACGCGGAGTACCAAACCAAAACCGACCGGCTCATTCCTGTCTTCGTTCTGGAGCCGGTGGCCTGAGATTCACCTCGCTCTCGATGAGGAGACCGACATGTCACAGTGGATCGATGACTACTACGCCGATGTGGACGCCGGCAATCTGGACGGCTTCCTGAACCGGCACGCCCCCGACGCGAGCGTGGTCTTCGGGAACAACCCGCCCGCGGTCGGCAGGGCGGCGATCAGGGCGGCGATCGGCGGACTCTTCGCCGCGGTTTCGCTTATGCGGCACGAAAAGCACAACGTGTGGCCGGTCGGCGACGGTAAGAGTGCGGTCGTCGAGCTGTCGGTGTTGTACCGGACGCACGGCGGTGCCGAGGTGCGGTTGGCGTCGGTCGCACTGCTGGACCGTGACGACGCGGGGCTGGTCACGTCCCTGCGGGTGTTCACGGATCTGGCGCCCCTGTACACCGTGATCGAAGCGGAGAAAGCGAGTCAGACGCACACCTGGGACCCGCACGCCGAGCTGCACTCGCTGGAGACGTCGGCGCATGGTGACATGGCCGCCCCCTATGCCGAGCTGTTGGGCCGGTGCCCGGTCGCCCGGATCCGGGTGGACGGTTCGAAGGTGAACTGGTGGGGCGCGTTCAGCCACGCCGAGATGGTCGAGGCGGCCAGGGCGCACCAGACCCTGAGCAGCACCACGCCTTCGTCCGGGCCGGCGATCATCCCGCTGCAGGCGGACCCGCCGCTGCACGGCAAATATCGCAAGGCGCTCAACCCGCATTTCACCCGCGAGATGATCGACCGGCTGGAGCCCGATATCCGGCGCTACGCCCGCGAGATGATCTCCGATCTCGTTTCCCGGGGAAGCGCCGATCTCGCCCAGGATTTCGCCTTCCCGTTCCCGACCCGGGTGCTGTGCCGCTTTCTCGGGGTGCCCGATGACCAGTGGACCTTCCACCACGAGTTCATCGCCGACGTGGACCGCTCGACCGGCCACGGGCTCAACGACCCGGACGACCCGGTCCCGGACCGCCTCTTCGCGACCATCCTGCCGCGTTTGCGGGAGCTGATCGAGGATCACCGGCGCAACCCACGCGAGGATGTGGTCAGCGGGATTCTCGCCGGGGACTTCGAGGAACCCGAAATACTCAACCTGATCCTCACCATCATGTTCGCCGGCCACATCACCACGACCAGCGGCCTCGGCAACACCCTGCTCCGGCTTGCCCGAGACACCGAGCTGCAGGATTATCTCCGGGCCAACTCGCACCGGATCCCCGATGCGATCGAGGAAAGCCTGCGGATCGACACCCCGCAACAGGCGATGCCACGCAAGGCGCTGGTGGACGTCGAACTGGGTGGCGAGACGATCCGGGCGGGCGAGCTCATCCTGCTGAACTTCGCCTCGGCGAACCTGGACCCCAAGGTGTGGCCGGACGCCGGCCGCTTCGATCTCGACCGGGCCGATAAACGGCATGTCGCGTTCGGCCGTGGTCTGCACCAGTGTATCGGGCAGAACCTGGCGCGGCTGGAGCTGCGTATCGCGCTGGAGGAAATCCTTGCGGCGACGAGCAGTTTCTCCATTTCGGGCGACATCGCCCGGCGGACCTGGCCGCTGCTGTGCGTGAACCACCTGCCGACGTCGCTGCAGCCGGTAGCGGCCTCGGCAGTGCGATGACGATCATGCTCCGAGTGGAGGCCCGCAGGCACGCCGCTTCGGGCGTGCTGGAACTCGAGCTGGCCTCGCCCGACGGAACACTCCTGCCCGCATGGGAACCGGGCGCGCATATCGACGTGCGGGTGGGCGACGGCGAGTACCGGCAGTACTCGCTGTGCGGCCCGCCAGGGTCGCGGCAGGCCTGGCGGATCGCGGTGCTGCGTGAGCCGGACGGCCGAGGCGGATCGCAGTGGCTGCACGACGCGGTCAACACCGGTGACACCCTCGAAATTCGCGGCCCGCGCAACCATTTCCGGCTCGAAACGGCCCCGCGGTATCTGTTCATCGCAGGCGGTATCGGGATCACCCCGATCCTCCCGATGCTGGCGGCGGCGGAATCGGCCGGGGCTGGGTGGAACCTCGTCTACGGGGGCCGTAGCCGCGAAACCATGGCCTTCCGGGACGAACTCGCCCGCTACGGCGACCGGGTCCAGATCCGCCCGCAGGACGAGTCGGGGCTGCTGGAGCTGGAGCCTCTGTTGCGCGGTATATCCCCGGAAACCCGGGTGTACTGCTGCGGACCGGAGGCATTGCTGGACGCGGTCGAGCGGCTCGCCGAGGAGTTCGAGGTCGGCTCGCTGCATACCGAGCGGTTCCGGCCGCAGCCACTCGAGGACGCTCGGCCCGCGGGCGCATTCGAGGTGGAGCTGGCGAGCACCGGCACAGTCCTCGAAGTGCCGGCTGAGCGGAGCGTGCTGTCGGTGGTCGAGGCGGCCGGCGTCGACGTGCTCAGCTCATGCGCCGAGGGAACGTGCGGGACGTGCGAAACGCGGGTCCTCGCCGGGGAGATCGACCACCGCGACTCCATATTGGACGAAGGTCAGCGTGCCGGCGGGGACCGGATGATGATCTGTGTGTCGCGGTGTCTCGGCGCGCGGCTTGTGCTCGATCTCTGAGTCTCACTCAGCAAGACGATCTCAGGAAACGGTGCCGGAGCTTCTAATACCGTTCTGGATAACGTCACCGAACGAAGGAGTTCGAGATGCCACGAGAATTTGTTGTCCGTGACGCCGAGTCGGAATGGCAGGACACCGCCGACGGGGTGTGGCACAAAGTTCTTTCCGTTGACGAGCGAACCGGTGGGTTTTCGATGATGACGAGGATGGCACCGGGTGCCGTCTTTCCCAGTCACCGACACCAGGGTGCGATCCACTACTACGTCGTCTATGGCGAGGTCGAGGTCCAGGGGCAGCCTGCCAGGACAGGCGACTTCGGATTCGAGCAGGCCGGAGCCATCCACGACAGCACCATCACGCCCATCGAAACGGTCTGTTTCAACCATTACTTCGGTGCGCTGGAACTGCTCGACGAAAAGGGCGAAGTCGTGTCGGTCATCGACTGGAAATGGGCGAAGGACCAGGCAGAAAAGGCCGGCCGGCTGCCGTCGGTGACGGTGGAGCCGCCACCCGTGGCGACGAATGCCGGCTGAAATGGCGCGCGCCTACCTGGTCTTCAAGGTCGACGTGCACGACAAGGAACGATTCGAGGAATACCGCGCCAAGGCTGCGTCGTCACTCGAGCACTTCGGGGTCGAGGTGGTCGCCGCGAGCGACCCGGCGATGCAGGTGGAAGGCCAGGTCGGACCACGCCGGACCGTGATACTGGGCTTCGATTCTCTCGACGCCGCAAGGGCGTGGCACGGTTCGGAGCAGTACGCCGACGCGCTGAACCTCCGCAAGGAGATCGCGCGGTCCGATGTGGTTCTCGTCGAAGGACGGGAGCGGCCCGAGGATCTCACGCGGGCCTTGGTGACCGATGTCCTGACGGCACGTGAGCAGCAGGACGCGGGCTTGTTGCGCAACCTTCTGCACGAGCGTGTCACCTATGAACGACCGAAGAGTTTCGGACCGGAACCAGTGACCGGTGCCCGTGCCGTCGCCGCCGCGCTGGCCGGCGGCGCGGCCGGGCAGCACCTACTGGTCGAGTCCATCCACCGGGAAACCCATGCCCTGCTGGTGGATGGGAAACGAGCGATCGTCCTGCAGACGATGTCTGCGGTGACCAGGTCAGGCGACCCGTTCACCAACGAATACGCCTGGTTTTACGTCCGTGACGGCGAGCGCATCACTTTCGTGAAGGAGTACGCCGACTCCTTTCTCGCCGCACGAGCGTTCGGTCTCGCCGACTAGGGCCGCATACGGCGATGTGATCGCCGACCTCAACGTAGAGGACTGTACCAATGCTCAGACGTATCCGAGGCCGGGGTGTATTCCTGGCCGCATTGGCGGGAGCCTGCTTGCTCGCCGCGTGCTCGACCACCTCGGCCAACACCGGAGAGCAGCACTCGATCGACGTCGGTGCGGGTGATCCGGTCTCCGTATCCGGCTCGCCGCGAATCGCCGTGTTCCTGGCCGGTGCCAACAACACCCTCGGCCAGGTGACGGTCGACGAGTCCAAAAAGGTCGGTGCGGAGCAGCACATCGACGTCACGGTCTTCGACGCCCGGTATGACTCCCAGGTCCAGTACGACCAGATCCAGTCGGCCATCACGAGCGGCAGGTACAACGCATTCGTCGTGGTCGCGATGGACCCGAACGGAGTCTGCGACCTGGTGTCCAAGGACGCACCGGCCGGCGGGGTCGTGACCGTCACGGAGGCGGTTCCGTTGTGTGGCCGCGCTTTCGGTCCGCCTGACCAGCTGTACCAGCCCGGCACGCTGTCGTTTGTCAGCGGGCAGAGCGACTCCGCCAACTTCGTCCGGTGGGCCGGTGAGATCCGGAAGCGAAACCCGGGACCGCAGAAGGCGCTTTTCGTGACAGGACCGGAAATTCTCCCGTCCAGTGTGAACTCGAGCAAGCCGTTCCAGGCGTTCGCGGCGCAGGACCCCTCGTTCAAGGTGATCGTCAGTCATGGGGATTACACGCAACAGTCGGGTCAGGACCAGACCGCAAACTTGCTCACTGCGAATCCCGACGCGACGCTCATCGTCACCGACTACACCGACCTGACCAAGGGTGCCGTGCAGGCGTTGAAGGATGCCGGCCGGACCGGCGTCAAGGTCTACGACTACGGCGGCGGTCAGGATGCCGTGCAGCTGATCAAGAGTGGTGACGTCGAACTGACCGCGGCGATCCTGCCTGCCTCGTGGATCCGGACGTCCATCGGGCAGATCGTCAACGCCTTCGCCGGTAAGCCGGTCGATCGCATTGTGCCGCTCGGAGCCAACGAGCCCTTCATTACGCGGGACAACGTCAGCACCTTCAAGCCGGAGTACTAGGGAGCGTGTTGATGTGGTTTGCCTGGCGGCCCCGCGCGAGTTGACCTTTCCCGCTGCGCGAGTTGCGCGTTCCCGCCGCACGCAACGCTCAACTCGCGCGCTCCCAACGCTCAACTCGCGCGACAGAACCTAGGCGCGTGGCGAACCGAACGGAGGACGCCGTAATGCAGACAGCAGGGGTGAGCGTAAGCGGTTCGGCCGCGGCCGGGACGGTTCCGGGCGAGCCGGCGGCGCTGAGGTTGGTCAATCTGACCCAATGGTTCGGCAACACCCAGGCCCTTTCCGATATCAACTTGGCGGTGCGACCGGGCACGATCCATGCCTTCGTGGGAGAAAACGGGGCGGGGAAATCCACCTGCCTCGGCGTGATCGCCGGCCGCGTCACGCCGACCGCGGGCCGCGTCGAGGTGTTCGGCGAACGCCTGCCCACCGGTCCCCGCGCCGCCGGCCGCCTCGGTATCGCCGCCATCTACCAGGAACTGACCATCGTGCCGGCGCTGACAACGCAGGCCAACATGTTCCTCGGAAACCCGTTGGCACGCCGAGGTTTTCTGAGCGAGTCCGCGATGCGGACCCGGCTAGCGAAGGCGAGTGCCCGGCTCGGGCACATCCCGCCGGACGTGGCCGCCGGCGCGCTCTCGGTCGCCGATCAGCAGCTCATCGAGATCATGCGGGCGCTGGAGGCGAACCCTCGTGTCCTCCTGTTCGACGAGCCCACCGCGTCGCTGGCCAAGTCCGAACGGGATCGGCTGTTCGCGATCATGCGGGACCTGCGGGCCGGGGGCGTCACGATGGTTTTCGTCAGCCACAACCTCGAAGAGGTGCTGGCGATCAGCGACGCCATCTCGGTTTTCCGGGACGGCCGGCTGATCACCACGTTCACCGGGCCCGACACGACGAAGGCCGAACTGGTGACGGCGATGCTCGGCGAGGGCGCGGAAAACCTCCTGACACCAGGTGAAAACCGGGCCGCGGACAGTGATGCGTCGGTCCGGCGCGAGGAGGTTCTCCGCGTGGAGAACCTGTCCGTGCCCGGTGCGGTCAGCGGTGTGTCGTTCACTTTGGGCGCCGGTGAGGCACTCGGTATCGCCGGGCTGGTCGGCGCCGGCCGGACCACAGTGCTGCGAGCGCTGACCGGGCTGGAACCCAAGGCGAACGGGAAGTTGTGGATCAGGGGAGCCGAGAAATCCTGGCCACGCACGCCGGCGCAAGCACGCGCGCTCGGCATCGGGCTGGTGCCGGAGGACCGGAAATCACAGGGCCTCGTGCTGCGCCGCTCGGCGGTGGACAACATTTGCCTCGCCGATGTGGGCCAGGGAGCGAAGCTCGGGTTCCTCCGGAATCGCTACACCGCCGATCGGGCTTATGCGGCCGCGAAACCGGTCGGCTTCGCGGCCGAGAAGATGGCGGCGCTCGCAGGCAACCTTTCCGGCGGGAACCAGCAGAAGCTCCTGCTGGCCCGCTGGCGGTACGTCCGCCCGCTCATCCTGCTGGCCGACGAACCGACGCGTGGCATCGATATCGGTGCCAAGGGCGACATCCTGACGGCGTTGCGAGAGCTCGCCGAGCAGGGCATGTCGATGGTGATCGTCTCGTCCGAGTTCGAAGAAATCACCGAACTCTGTGATCGCGCGATCGTGCTCAACAAAGGAAACATCGTGGCTCGCATCGACTCACGTGCTGACCTGCGACCCGAGACCTTGCTCAAGGAATCATTCAACGCGGAGCCGATGTCGTGACGATTACCAGTATTGAACCTCCTCGCGGCGCCACCGGACGTGGCCGGTCGAGCGTCCTCGATTTCGCGCTGCGCTACGCCATGGTCGTCGTGCTGATCGCGGTCGTGATCGGCGCGCAGGTCGCCTACGACAAGTTCCTCACCTGGGACAATATCCGGAACCTGTTGTCGCAGAACGCACCGCTGGCGATCGTCGCGGTGGGGATGACGATCGTCATCCTGTCAGGGGCCTTCGATCTGTCGGTCGGATCGGTGCTTGCGGCCGGCTCGACGGTGTATGCGATGTACGCCAAGGAGGGGCACAGCCTGTGGCTCGCCGCGCTCATCGCCATCCTCGTCGGCTGTGTTTGCGGTGTCCTGAACGGCGTTGTGGTCACGAAGTTGAAGGTCACCCCCTTCATCACGACACTTGCGTCCGCCGCCATCGTGACCGGGCTGACTTACGTGTGGTCCGACTCGCGGCCGATCACCGTGCGGGTGCCCGGCTTCGGTGACCTGGCACGCAAGACCTTTTTGGACGTGTCCTGGAGCGTCTGGCTCACGGTGGGCATTTTCGTCGTCGGCGGCGTGCTGGTGGGCCGAACCGTGTTCGGTCGCTACATCTACGCCGTCGGTGGCAACCTCGAAGCGGCCCGGCTCGCGGGTATCCCGACCGACCGGATCCGGCTGGCGGCCTTCGTCGCGGTATCGGTCTCCGCGGCGATCGGCGGCATCGTCCTCGCGTCACGGCTCGGCGTTGGCAGCGCGGACCAAGGCGCGAACGTCACGCTCGATTCGATCGCGATCGTCGTCATCGGCGGCACGTCCTTGTTCGGCGGCGAGGGAGCGGTCTGGCGCACGGCCGTGGGGCTGCTGATCCTGGCCACGCTGAACAACCTGCTTTCCTCGCTGGCACTGGAATCCGCCGTGCAGAACGTGGTCAAGGGATCGGTCCTGCTGCTCGCGGTCATCCTCGACTCCTATACCCGGCGCCGGCGCGCGCTGTGAACGAACTTGATCCACAAAGGAGGGACACAATGGACGGAGGACGGTTCCGCGGCCGGGTAGCACTCGTCACCGGTGCGGCACGTGGTCAGGGAAGGACGCACGCGGTCAGCCTTGCCAGGGAAGGCGCGGCGGTCGTCGCGCTCGACCTCTGTGAACAGTCGACACGATGTGCCGTGCCGACCGCGAGCAAGGAGGATCTCGACGAGACCGTCCGTCTCGTTCGTGACGCCGGCGGCGAGATCCTGCCGGTGGTCGCGGATGTGCGTGACTTCGCGCAGTTGCGGGCGGCGGTGGACGAGGCTACGCAACGCTGGCGCGCACCGGATATCGTCGTCGCGAACGCCGGTATCTACAGTGGATTCCGGCCGTTCTGGGAGCTCGACCAAGCCGATTTCGCCGATGTGCTCAACATCAACGTGCTCGGCGTGTGGAACACGGTCCGCGCGGCGGTGCCCGGGATGATCGAGCAGCGAGCCGGTGCGATCGTGCTCGTGAGCTCGATTCTCGGCCTCCGGGGCGCCAAGAACCTCGTCGACTACGCCGCCTCGAAGCACGGCGTGCTGGGCATGATGCGGACGATGGCGCTCGAACTCGCCGACTTCGATGTCCGGGTGAACTCGGTGCATCCGACGAACGTCGACACCGATCTGTTCAACAACGAGCCGACGCGGCGGCTGTTCGTCCCGCAACCCGCGGGCAAGGAAATCACGAGGGAGGAATTCGAAGCGGTCGCCAAGGAAATGCATCCGCTGGACGCCGGCTGGGTGGATCCACAGGATGTCACCTCGGCTGTGTTGTGGCTGCTGGACCCGGCGAACCGGTTCATCACCGGCTCCGCGATCGCCGTCGACGCCGGCTTGATGGTGAAGTAGGGATCCGCCGATGAATCACGTCGAGGAGCTGCGCTCGTTGTTGTCCGGCATCGCGGCGGCCGTGGACAAGCGAGATCAGGATGGCATCGCCGCCGCGTATCACCCGGACAGTAGGCACCGGCACGGAGATGTCGAACTCACCGGCGCCGACTTCGCGAAGTGGGCCGTCGAGTACCTGCGGGAATGCATTTCTTCGCGGCATGAGGTCAGTGACCACCGGTTCACCGTTGACGGCACGAAGGCGCGTGGGACCTCGAAGTTCGTCGCGACGGAACTGTGGCCGGGCAAGGACTCTTCGCTGCGGGAGCTGCGGACATATCGCGGGTCCTATTCGGACGAGTACGTGCTCGAGAACGGGAAGTGGCGGGTGCTGTCGAGACAGGTCGACATCACCTCGCAGCGCACCGAGAACACCAACCGGGGAGACATCTTGACGGAAGAAACGCGGTCGCTCTGGCTCGATCTGACGAACCTGGGATTCGAGCAGCGATTCTACGATGTCGGCGGCGTGCGAACCCGGACGCTCGAGGCCGGCAGCGGGCGGGTGAGCACGGTGCTGCTGCACGGATCCGGCGGACATGCGGAGACCTGGGTGCGCAATCTCGGTGCTCTCGCCGAGTATTCGCGGGTCATCGCGCTGGACATGATCGGGCACGGTTTCACCGACGCCCCGACAACGCTGGAATACACGACCGCCGAAGTCGTCGCGCATGTCGTCGACTTCATCCGTGTGGCGAAGCTCGGCCCGGTCAACGTGATCGGCGAGTCGTTCGGCGGACGGGTCGGGGCCTGGCTGGCGATGGACCATCCTGAGCTGGTGCGCAGTCTCGTCCTGAACACCACGGGCGGCCTACCGGTCGAAGGCGATCACCACCAGCAGGATGTCGGCGAGCTGCTGAAACGCAGCACGGCCGCGATCACCGATCCCACCCGGGCGAATGTGGAGGCGCGGGTGCGGTGGCTGTTCGCGGACCAGGATGCGGTCACTGACGAGCTGGTCAGGCTCCGGCAGGTGATCTACCAGCGACCAGAAGTGCAGGTGGCGCTGACCCGCCTGTTCAGCCGCCTGTTCGATCGCGACGACCTGGCCCGGTATGTGCTGACCCCGGATCGGATTCGGCGGATCAGCGCACCGACTCTCGTCGTATGGTCGGATTCCAATCCCTTGCACGGATTCGACGACGCCCAGCGGCATCTCAAGCACATCCCGGACGTGCGTTTCGAGCTCATCTCCGGTGCCGGTCACTGGCCGCATTACGAGCGACCCGAGGAGTTCAACCGGATAGTGACGGAATTCTTCGTCGAAGCGAAGGCAACGTTGTGAGCACCATGGAGGTCGCACTCGTCGTCAACGACCTGTCCCGGTCGGAGAAGTTCTATCGGGAGCTGTTCGGGTTCGACCGCGTGGGAGAGTTCACCACCGCAATCAATTCGGCGGTGGCGTTGTCCCGGGACGGAAGCGTACTGAAACTGATCCAGTACCAGGAGTCGCCGGATCAGCACAATCCACCGGGGCGGGCATACGGTTTGCGTTTCCTGACACTGGAAGTACCCGATCTGGAACACGCGGTGACGCGATGCCGTGAATTCGGCGCGACCATCGACGGCGTTCCGGCGCGATTTCAACCGGTAAACTCGACACCACGGCAGTCGGGCGAAGACGTTTCGTGCTGGTATGTCTTCGTGCTCGATCCGGACGGGAACCGCATCGAAGTGCGCGCGGGTTCCCCGTGGGCACACTGAGCGAAGGAGTGAGCCATGCAGGAGCACGACGATGTGCGGCCCGCAGTGGCTTCGATGGACACTTCGGCGTCCGGGGTGACCGAGCGCGTGGCCCGGTTGCTCCTGGCTTTCCTTGGTACAGAAGGGCACTTGACGCTGCCGGAGCTGATGCGCCGGACCGGCCTGCCGAAGTCGACGACGTACCGGATGGTCAACGACCTGATCGAGTACGGCTTGCTGGAGCGAACGGCGGGCGGCTCGGTCATGCCGGCGATGAGCATGTTCGAGCTGGGCCTGCTCACCGGACGTTTCCGTCACTTGCGCGAGGGAGCGGCGCCCGTCATGCAGCAGCTCTACGACGAGTTCCGGCAGGTCGTCCACCTCGGCGTGCTGACCGGGATCGATGTGCTGTACCTGCTCAAGATCGGGGGCAGGCCGGGCAGCGTGCTGCCGACGCGGGACGGCGGCCGGATGCCCGCCTACCTCACCGGGCTCGGCAAGGCGATGATCGCGTTCATGCCGGACCCGGAGATCGGCACCTTCATCGGCACGGTGCTGACCGAGGTGCCGGAGATCGGGTGTGATCCGAGTGCGCCGTGGGGTGAGCTCCGGAAAATCCAGAAGTACGGCATCGCCTTCGATTCCGAAGAAGCGGTGCGCGGAATCAACTGTGTCGCGGCGCCGATTTTCCTGCCCGGCACGCATGGCACTGCCGCGGTTTCCGTGACGGGCCCGATTCGTTCCTTCGATCTTCGCCGGGCCGCGAATTCCGTGGCGCTCGCCGCTGCGACGGTGACTCGTGCACTGGGTGTGCGGAGAACATACAACTGTCCCTGAACAATTTCTTAGTGCTTTTTTCGCCACACCCTTCCTGAAGGGAAGTTCCATTCGTGCTGAACGTGTGCTGTGTCTCGCATTCCCCGCTGCTCGGCCATAATCGGGTTCCCGCCGAGATCGAACGCACGGTGACCGACGGAATCGACCGCCTGCGAAAGCAGGTGCAGAGTTACGCGCCGGATGTCATCATCATGTTCGGTCCCGATCACTACCGTGGATTCAATTACCGTTTGATGCCGCAGTTCTGCATCGGCCTGCAATGCTCGACGGTCGGCGATTTCGGCACCCCGAAGGTGACCTTGGACGTTCCACGTGAACTGGCGGAGGGATTGGCGAGTCACGTGCTGGAGGCCGGCGTCGATGTCGCGGTTTCCGAGGCCATGCGGGTGGATCACGGCTTCACTCAGGCGTTGTTCCTGCTGACCGAAGAAGCGAGCACACCGCCGGTCATCCCGGTCTTCATCAACTGCGCGGCGGCCCCGATCGCGCCGATGGCCCGCGCACGTGCGTTGGGTGAAGCCGTCGGCACCTATGCGTCGGCCACGGGCCTGCGCGTGCTGCTCGTCGGCTCCGGTGGGCTGTCACATGACCCGCCGATGCCGAAGAAACTCACTGCAAGCGGGGAGGTCTCGCCGCGGTTGCTCGTGGACGGGCCGCTGGACGATTCGGCGACACAGGGCCGGGTAATCCAGGCCGGCCTCGATTTCGCGGCGGGTCGGACCACGTTCACCCCACTGAACCCGGAATGGGATGCCCGGTTCCTGCAGGCGTTGCGCGACGGCGATATCGACGCCGCGATGGCAATGGACGGTGACGAGCTGAGCCGGGTCGCCGGCAACGCGACGCACGAAGTGCGCACCTGGATTGCGGCGTTTTCCGCGCTGGGAACAGAGGGCCGCTATCGGGCAGTTGAGGAGTTCTACAGCCCGGCGCCCGAATGGCTGGTCGGGTTCGGCGGGATGTACTGCGCGCCGGGCGAACCGGCATGAGGTTCCTGGTTGCCGGCGCCGGAATCGTCGGGCTCGCGATCTGCCGTGAACTGCAGCAACGGCACCCGGCCGCGAGGGTGACCTTGCTGGAGAAGGAATCGGCGGTCGGGCGGCACCAGACCAGTCACAACAGCGGCGTCATTCATGCGGGTCTGTACTACCAACCGGGGAGCCTCAAAGCGCAGCTTTGCCGTCGCGGTGCCGGGCTGATGAAGGACTTCTGCCGTGCGCACGGAATTCCGTACCAGGAACTCGGCAAGCTGGTTGTCGCACGCGATCCGGCCGAGGCGGAAAAGCTCGTGCAGCTCCACGAAAGAGCTGTCGCGAACGGGGTGCCGGGTATCGAAACCATGGGGCCGCAAGGGATCCGGGAGATCGAGCCGCACGTGCATGGCGTTGCCGCGATTCTGTCCCCGACCACCGCGGTTGTCGACTATGGACAGGTCGCCGCGAAGCTCGCCGAGGAATTCGTTGCGGCTGGGGGAGAACTGCGGCAAGCGCGGGGATTGCTCGGTGTGCGGCAGGGCGATACGGGAATCGAGGCGATCACCGATTCGGGACGGGTCAACGCCGACCGGGTGATCGTCTGCGCCGGGTTGCAGTCGAGCCGGCTCGCGCGGAAGCTCGGCCACCCCAGCGATCCGCGGATCATCCCTTTTCGTGGCGAGTACCTGAAACTCCGGGACCACGCGGCACACCTGATCAAAGGCATGGTCTATCCGGTGCCGGATCCCCGCTTGCCCTTCCTGGGGGTGCATCTGACCCGGCATGTCGACGACACGGTGAGCGTGGGCCCGAACGCGATCTTGGCTCTGGCACTGGAAGCGTACCGGCGGCGGGATATCTCCATCGCCGATCTCGCACAGACGTTGACGTGGCCGGGTTCCTGGCGGCTGGCGAAGCAGTACTGGCGGGTGGGCGTCAAAGAGGTCGCGTCGTCGGCGAACCGCCGGCAGTTCCTCCGGCTCGCACGTGACTATGTGCCGGAGCTGTGCCTGGCCGACCTCGAGCGTGGCCCGGCGGGAGTGCGGGCCCAGGCGGTGTCGCGGGACGGCAGGCTCGTCGACGATTTCGCCTTCTCCGGTGATCGCGACGTCCTCATCGTGCGCAATGCGCCGTCACCGGCGGCCACCTCCGCTTTCGCCATCGCCGAGCACGTCGTTTCCGGCATCCTCGCCGGCAAAGTGGCTTGACCGAAAGGAAAAACGCATGGACCTGGGCCTGAAAGGCAGTAGCGCGCTCGTCACCGGATCGACCGCGGGGATCGGCTTCGCGGTGGCCGGCAAGCTGGCCGCGGAGGGCTGCTCGGTGTATCTGAACGGGCGTTCGCCGGAACGCGTGGCGGAAGCTCGCGAGAAGCTGCTGAAGGAGCAGCCGGATGCAGATCTCCGTGCGGCAGCAGGGGATCTGTCCACCGATGCGGGCACGGCCGCCGTCCTGGAAGCGGCGCCGGAGGTGGACATCGTCGTGCACAACGCCGCGACCTACGGGTCGCCGCCGTTCTTCGAAATCGAGGACGAGGAATGGCGCCGGAAGTTCGAGACGAACGTGATGAGCGGGGTGCGGCTCGCCCGGCACCACCTGAAATTGATGTTGGCGCGCAACTCCGGGCGCATCGTGTTTCTCGGCAGCGATCTGTCCGTGACGTCTTCACCTTTCGCCCTCGACTACGCGGTGACCAAGGCGGCCGGACTTTCGCTCTCGCGGGGACTGGCCGAGCAGACGCGGGGGACAGCCGTGACGGTCAATACCGTCCTCGCCGGTGCCACGGAGACCGAAGGGTTTCACCGGCTGGCCACCGAGTCGGGGCTGGCGTACGACCAGTTCGAATCGATGATCCTCAACGAGGTCGTGCCCGCGTCACTGGTCCAGCGGGTGGCCCGGCCGCAGGAGGTGGCGAGCACCGTCGCGTTCATCGCCAGCCCGCTGGCGAGCCTGACGAACGGCGCGGCGGTCCGATGCGAAGGTGGTGCTGTCCGCTCGTTCGGGTAAGGGAATACCGGTTTCGAATTCGATCCCGCATTCGTTGCGCGGAATGAAATATTCATTTGAAAAAGGTCATGGACTTGACAGCGTGAACTGGTAGTACCAGTCTGGCATGAGCTGGGGGTTTATAGGACCAAAGGGCGAATGCGAACGTGTACGTCGCGCGCGTTTGCCGCTGGAGGGACCATGACCAGGGCGAAACCCGCCTCAGATCGCGGCTCCGGCCGGGAAGTCACACCAGGTATCGACGACGCCGACCGCGCGTTGGTGGAGGTGCTCATGCTCAACCCGAGGCTCTCGTCGGCCGCGCTGGGCCGTGCCACCGGTCTGAGCGCGGCGGCGGCCGAACGCCGGCTCCGGCGGCTGGGCCAGCTCGGCGTTCTGCGCGGTTGCCGGGCGGTGGTGTGCACGGAGCGAACCGGCATCCCACCGGACACGGCGGACCTGTTCGTCGCGATGTCCACGCCGGGCGATCCGGCCACGGACGGCACCGTGCCCGGCTCCGCCATCCGGACTGTCTATCGCACCGCAGGCCGCTGGAGTTCGGTGCTGCACGTCGAGGCCGACGAGCACGAACACCGGCAGCTGCTGCACGCCCTTTCCCATCCCGCCTTCCCGGGCTCCTACCAGGTGGCCCGCATCCGGCGTACCTACGTCAAGGTTCACCGGGGTACGGGCGGCGGCAGAGTGCGTTCGCCCTGATCCGTCACCGGGTGAGCCCGCGCAACCGCTCGCCGACCTCTTCGATCGGGTGGCCGGCTGCGGCCTTGCGGGCGGCCAGGAACATGGCGCGGCCGGACTCGTCCTCCGCAATCCAGGTCCGGGCGAACCGGCCGTCCTGAATCTCTTGCAGCAGGCCGGTGAAATGCGCGCGAACCTGGCTCCACACCGGGCGGTTCGCGGTGTGGTAGTCGCCGAATTCGGCGGTGTCCGAGATGAACCGGTACATCCCGGCGAGCCCGTGCTCGTAAATGAGATCGACGACCAGCTTCAGCTCGTGGGCGCACTCGAAGTACGCCGACTCCGGCTGGTAGCCCGCATCGACCAGGACTTCGAACGCGGTCCTGATCAGCCCGGTGACACCGCCGACGAGCACGGACTGCTCGCCGAACAGGTCCGTTTCGGTCTCCTCGGCGAAGGTCGTGGCGAGGATTCCGGCCCGGCCGCCACCGATCGCGTCGGCATAGGCGTTGGCCAGTTCCGTTGCCTGCCCGGTGAAGTCCTGCGACACCGCGGTCAGGCAGGGGACGCCGTGCCCGTCGGCGAAGGTGGTGCGGACCGCATGACCCGGTGCCTTGGGCGCCACCATGATCACGTCCACCGTCGCCGGAATGTCCACAGTGGAGTAATGGACGTTGAACCCGTGCGCGAACAGCACCGCGTCGCCCCGTGCGAGATCCGGCGCCACCCACTCCCGGAACACGGCGGGCGCGGCGGTGTCCGGGATCAGCATGGCGACCAGCGTCGCCTCGGCGACGGCGGTGGGCACGTCGACCACGCGCATCCCGTCGTCCCGTGCGCGCTCCGCGGAGGGCGCGCCGTCGCGTAGACCGACCCGCACGTCCACCCCGGAGTCGCGCAGGTTCAACGCCTGCGCGCGCCCCTGCGAGCCGTAGCCGAGCACCGCGACCGGTTTTTCCAGCAGTATGGTCTGATCGATATCGGCGCTGGTGAGTACCTGGGCCATCAAACTCCTCCGTTCCCGGTGGGCCGTGTTTCGGTCAGATAGCTGGACACCTCGTGCATATCGCCCCACAGTTGCCGGCGCAGCTGGCATCGCTTGAGTTGCAGGTGCAGTGGTTCGGACCAGCGAAGCCCGTCGGCGCCGAACAGGTGCAGCGCCGTGGTCAGCACCCCGAGCGACTCGTGCCAGACCAGCAGCCACGCCTGTGCGGCCAGGCGCCGGTCGGGGATACCGCCGCCGTCGTGGGTGACCGCGGCGGCGTAAACCAGCGAGCGGCACAGTTCGACCGTGCACAGCAGGTCCGCGCACTGGTGGGCGACGGCCTGGAACGCACCGATCGGGCGGCCGAACTGCTGCCGGGTGCGTGCCCGTCCGACCGCGGCGTCGAGTGCCCACTGCATGACCCCGACCAGTTCGGCGGCGGACAGCAGCCGGCCCAGCGAGTTCAGGTCGGTGAGCGATCCTGCCGTTGCGGGCAGCGGAAAAACCTGGTCCGGGGCCAGCCGCGCGTTGGTGAAATCCAGTTCCAGCAAGGTGGTTCCGGCCGCGACCGGATGCCGTTCAGTGGCCTCGATCCCGGGCTCGGCCGGGTCCACCGATACCAGCACGATCCGCCCGTCCTGCTTGGCCGGCAACAAAACGCGGTCGGCGGGCTGACTGCACACGGCCTGACACCGTCCGCTCAGCTGGTAGTTGCGGCCCGCCCGGCGCAACCGCGCGGTCGGCGTCCCCGGAGCGCACGAGAACGCCGCAACATGCCGCCGTCCGGCCAGCGCTTCGGCCAGTTCCGCGGAACCGGCGGCCAGCCTGCGCAGCAGGACGAGTTCGACGATGCTCGACACCGGGAAGGCGCCGCCTGCCGCCTCGGCGACCAGCGCGGTGCGCAGCAGCCGGTCGTCACCCGCGGCGGGCTCGCCGTCCCACACCCCGTCGATGAGCGCGCCGAACTGCGTGACCTCCTGCCGGTCGTCGGCCGGCTCGGCAGGCATCAGCCGGTCGCCGGGATAGGGCGGCCACGGCACCGGCAGCGGCCGGAAGGACTCCGCCGCCTTACTGCGTAAGGCGATCTGGTCTTGGGTGAGAGTGAACCTCATGGATGCGCTCCGTCCGGGTTTTCAGCAGGGCAGCCCCAGGACGTGCCTGGCGATGATGGTGCGCTGGATTTCGTTGGTGCCGCCCTCGATCTCGTTGGCGAATGACCGGTAGAGGTGGCGGCGCCAGCCGGTGGAACCACCCCACGGGCCGGCCTCGGTGACACCCAGCAGGCCCGCGCTGTCCAGCGCCAGCTCCGCCAGCTGGGTCGAAAACCGGGCCCACAACAGCTTTTCCGTGGAGGCGATCGGGCCGGGCTCGCCGTCCTCCACCATTTCCCCGATCTTGCGATAAGCCAGGAACCGCAACGCTTCCAGGCGCGCGCCGGTCAGTGCCAACGGCTGCGGCAGGACGTCATGTGCGGTCCGTGCGGCCAGTGTCTCGGTCGCGAAGTGCCGGTACAGGCTGCCCAGGGTGCGGATGCGGGCGAGCGTCGCGGCGCCCCTGGCCAGGCTGAGGCTGGTCATCACGACTTGCCAGCCCTGGTCCACCTCACCCACCACGGCATCGGCGGGCACGTGCACGGAATCCAGGTGCACGTCGCATTCCTCGGCGTCGCCGTAGAGCATCGGGATCGGCGTGACCCGCACCCCCGGCGCCGAAAGTGGCACGATGAAACAGGTCAGCGCCCGGTGCCGGGCGCTCTCCTCGCCGGTTCGCGCCAGCACCAATGCGTACTGGGCGAACTGCGCCCAGCTCGTCCACTGTTTGTGCCCGGTGAGCACGAAACCCGTCTCGGTGCGGGTCGCAGTGGTCTGGACCGCGGCGAGGTCCGACCCCGCATCGGGCTCCGAAAAGCCCTGGCACCACACTTCGGTCCCGGCGAGGATCGGCGGCAGGTGCCGCTCTCGTTGCGCGGGCGAACCCCAGCGCAGCAAGGTCGGCGCCACCAGTTCGACCCCCACCCAGGTGGCCAGCTGTGGGGCGTCGATGGCGTCGAGCTCCTCGTTGAGGATGATCTGGTACGCCCCGTCCAGCCCGCGCCCGCCGTATTCGGTGGGCCAGTCCAATCCGAGCCAGCCGCCCTCGGCGAGCGCGCTGTGCCACCGCCGGCCCGCGGTGAACCGCATGGCGACCGTATCGCTGTCATCCGCGGAGCCCTGCCGGCGATGCGGCACCGATGCCAGCCACTTCCGTAGCTCCAACCGGAAGCGGGTTTCCTCATCCGTCTCACGAAAGTCCATGGCAACTCACAACTTCGTGCCGCAGTGACCGCAGAAGGCGTGCCGCTCGGGCAGTTGCCGCGCCCCGCATTCGGGGCACTCACCGACCGGGGGGCCATCGGCGAACTCCGGTGATTCGTCGCGGACCGCGCGCTCGCGCAGCCCGATGCGGTCCGGCTCGCGCTTGTCCAGAAACGCCCGCATGCCTTCGTGTGCTTCGGGGGAGCCGGCGTGGATGGCCAGCCATTCGGCGGCGTGGGGTGCGGTCGCCGACCACACCTGCTCGCGCAGGGCGTTGACCTGGACCTTGGCGTAGCGCAACGCTTCGGGGAACTTGTCGGCCAGCTTGCCCGCCATCGCGGCCACCGCGGTGTCGAGCTCGGCCCGCGGCACCGCGTGGTTGATCATGCCCCACTCCACCGCCTGGGTGGCGCTGATCGGCTCGCACAGGAAGATCGCCTCCCGCGCGCGCCGGTCTCCGACCGCGAGCGGCAGCCACTGGGTGACCCCGATCCCGGAGACGCTGCCGCGGGCGGGCTCGGCCTGCTGGATGATCACATCGTCGGCGGCTATCGCCAGGTCGCAAGCCATGTTCAGCTCGTTGCCCCCGCCCAGCACCAACCCGTTGAGCCGGGCGATGGTGGGTTTGGGGCAGCGCATCAGCGCCGTCTGCATGGCCACGAACTCGCGGATCCACTTGAGGTAGTCCCGCGGCCGTTGGCACAGCTCCCAGTGCTCCCGGATATCGGCGCCGGAACAGAAGGCCCGCTCACCCGCGCCGGTCAGCACCACCACCGCCACCGCGTCGTCGCGTTCGGCGATCCGCAGGGCGTCCTGGATCTCCTCGAACAACCGGAGGCAGAAGCTGTTGAGCGTGCGTTCCCGGTCGATCGTGATCGTGGCGACCCAGCCGTCACGTTCGTATCGCACCGTGTCGAACGACTGGTGCGCCACGCCGGCCAGGCCCGCAACCCTCGCCATCGCTACTCCCGGATGTCTCGATCGAAACTTGTCTTGACTGGACACATATGCAGTTCGAAACCCGAACGGTAAACTTTCGTACGGAAAAACCCGCCGCTGGCAGGACACTGTTTCCGGAGGAGGTCATCAGGTGAAAAGCCCCGGTCTGCGCAAAGCCGCCCAGCCGGCAGGTCCGAACAGCTCCCGGCTGGACGAGATCGACCGCAGGATCCTCGAACTGCTCACCGCCGACGCGCGGCGTTCCTCGCGAGCGCTGGCCAGGGAGATCGGCATGTCTCCCGGCGCGGTCACCGAGCGGGTCAACCGGCTGGAGTCGACGGGCGTGATCCTCGGTTACCACGCGGATGTCGACGCCGGCGCCCTCGGCTTCGGGATGGACGTGCTCGTCGGCACGCAGCTCAACCGGCAGCAGGACGTGGACGAAACCGTCCGCGAGTTGCTCGCCGTGGACGAGGTGCAGGCGGTGCACGTGACCAGCGGAACGTGGGACCTGGTGATCAGCCTCCGGGTTCGTGATCACCTGCACCTGCGGGAGATCATGCTGGAGGTGCTGCACAAGATGCCCAACATCCAGCGCAACGAGGCGATGATCATTCTGCAGAGCGAGCATCGGCGTAAGCACCTCCCTGGCGGGGCCGAACCGGAGGAGCTGACGTCGCGGCGTCCGAGCGCCGACTGAACTCGGTGACCACATTGGACACGAGGCGATGCCCGTTGCGGTTGTCCAGTGTCAGCAGGGATTCGGGATGGAACTGCACGCCCAGCAGTGGCAGCCTGCGGTGGCGCACGGCCATGACCACGCCGTCGTCGCTTTGCGCCGTCATCCGGAGTTCGCCGGGCAAATCGAGCTGCCGGGCGCGTAGCGAGTGGTAGCGCCCGGCGACGAATCGTTCCGGCAGCCCGGCGAACAGCGGGTCACCGGGCTCGGTGACGGTGATCTTGGTGCCGCGCCCGTGCACCGGCCGGGGCAGCGTCCCGATCCGCCCGCCGCAGTACTCGACGATGCCCTGCAAACCGAGGCAGACCCCGAATACCGGCAGTCCCCGGCGCACGCAGCGCTCGATGGTTTCCCGCACGACGAAGTCCTCGGGACGGCCCGGGCCCGGCGACAGCACGACGAGATCGGCTTCGTCCAGGTGGTGTTCGGCGAAGCCCCACCGCCGGGTCGTGGTGAGGCAGCCGGCCTGGCGGAAGTAGTCGGCGAGGGTGTGCACGAACGAGTCCTCGTGGTCCACGACCAGCACGGACGGGCCATCCGGTTCCGCCTGAGCCGCGGCTACGGGAGTCACGGGCGCGGGGCCTTCGATCGCGGCGACGACCGCGGCCGCCTTGAGCCGCGTCTCGGCCTCTTCCGCTGCCGGGTCGCTGTCGGCCAGCAGTGTGGCCCCGACCCTGATCTCGGCCGAGCCTTCGCACATCCGCGCGGCCCGCAGGGTGAGCCCGGTTTCCATCGACCCGTCGAACCGGGCGACTCCGACCGCGCCGCCGTACCAGCGCCGGGCCGAAGTTTCGTGGTCCTCGATGAACTGGGTGGCGGCCCGTTTCGGCGCGCCGGTCACGGTCACCGCCCACATGTGGCTCAGGAACGCGTCCCACGCGTCGCAGTCGTCGCGCAGCCTTCCCTGCACGTGATCCACGGTGTGGATGAGCTTGCTGTACAGCTCGATCTGCCGTCGCCCGATGATCTCCACCGTGCCGGGGCGGCACACCCGCGACTTGTCGTTGCGGTCCACATCGGTGCACATCGTCAGCTCGGCTTCGTCCTTTTCGGACTTGAGTAAAGTCATGATGTGCACGGTGTCGTCGAGCGCGTCCGCACCCCGGCTGACCGTGCCGGAGATGGGGCAGGTCTCGACGCGATCCCCGCGCACCCGCACGAACATCTCCGGGGAAGCGCCCACCAGGAACTCGCCGCGGCCCAGGTTCAGCAAGAACTGGTACGGGCTGGGGTTCGCGGTGGTGAGGCGCCGGTAAACGGCGGCCGGGCTTTGCCGCACCGGCTGGACGATGGTCTGGCTCAGCACCACCTCGAACAGATCACCGCGGTGGAAGCGCGTCAACGCCTCCCGCACCCCGGCCTGATAACGCTCCGCATCGGCGGTGCAGCCGGGCAGCGAGTGCGAGCTTTCGGCTGTCCGCACGTAGTCCGCGGTGCCGTCCGGCACCGGTGTATCCGGGTCCCCGCAGCGGTAGACGTGCTCGGTCAGCGCGTCCCCGTCGGCCCCGGCGACGAGCAGCCTGCCCGGCAGATACGCCACCACCGTGCGCAGGTCGTCCGGACGCGGCAGGCGCGGCTCGATCGGGTCCCATTGGGTCAGCAGTTCGTAACCGAAGGCGCAGTACCAGCCCAGATAGGCGTCCGCCGTGGTGCGCAGCGCCGCGCCGGTCGCCCGCAACGGGTGCACCGCGGTCGGGCGCAACGTGCGCTGCTCCTCCGTCAGCTCCCCTTCGGTGGTCTCGATACGGCCGGTGAATCCGTCGGGCGACCACGACAGGTCCGCGATGGCCGGCGCGGATTTCAGTGCGGCGTAAAGGAAATCGAGCACCGGACGCGCGTCCGAGCGGAGGCTCAGGAACCGGAAGCCGGTCCCGGTGGACTCGTATACGACGTACGGATCGGCGAAGCCGAGGCGCCACGGCAGGTAGCGGCCCGGGTAGGTCACCTGGCATTCGAGCACGCCGCCGGGCCGGTGATCGACCCCCGCGAGCAGCTCCTGCCAGTCCCGGTCGGTTGCGGCGGCGCTCGTCCGCCGGATCCGCAACCCGCCCGCGGTGTCGAATTCGGTTCGCTCGACGATCACCGTGCCGCTGCCTTTCCTTGCCGCAGATACCTTTCGGCCAGCGCCCGGTACAGCTGGGGCGGGCGGACCAGACCGGCCCGCTCCTGCTCGGTGAGTTCCCGCACGACCTTCGCCGGTGACCCGACGGCGAGCACGCCCGGCTCGATCTCCCGGCCCGCCGGCACCAATGCCCCCGCGGCCACGAGCGCCCCGGCGCCGATGGAAGCCCCGTCGAGCACGATCGCCCCGGACCCGATCAGCGCGCCGGAGCCGACGCTGCACCCGTGCAGCACCGCGCCGTGCCCGACCGTGACGTCTTCGCCGAGCAGCACCGGATATCCCGGGTAGTCCGCCGGATCGGCGTGCAGTACGGCGTTGTCCTGGATGTTCGTCCCGGCGCCGATTTCGATCCGGTTCTGATCGGCGCGCAGCACCGCCCCGAACCAGATGCTCGCGCCAGGTCCGATCCGCACCGCGCCGATCAGCGCCGCGGTGGGTGCGACGAAGACGTCCCCAGCCAGTTCCGGGGTGGCGCCGTCGAGGGTGAACGTCAGGTCCGCCATCGGCTGACCTCCTTCCGGCCGGTTCAGATCTCGAGCTCGGTGAGGTGTTCGAACACAAGGCCCAGATCGGTGACCGCGATGGCCACCGCGGCCAGCGCGTTGCGCAGATTGGCCTGGGTGCTCGGGGCGAGGTCGTCCCGCCCGAGCAGGTCCTTGAGTTGTTGGTACACGGTGACAATGCGCTTCTCGGCGGCATTCAGCGGCGCGCCGAGCAGATCGGTTGGTTCAGACATGTGCCGGCACCATTTCCGGCCGGTCGTCGACAAGCCGTCTGGCCTTGAGCTCGAACCGCGGCAACCCGCCCGGTTCGCAGAACTCGACGCGGAACCGCAGCCCCTCGTGCGCCTGGGCCAGCTCGTCGAGCAGCCGCTTCCGCAGGCCGTCGTCGGCCCGGCCGGCCTCCACCCTGAGCGTGATTTCGTCACGCGTGCCCTCGCGGCTGATCCGCAGCTGGAACTCGCTGATCTCCGGATGTCCGCGCACGATCGACTCGACCGCCCGCGGGTAGACATTGGTGCCACGGACCAGTTTCATGTCGTCGACCCGCCCACGCACACCTCCGGAATAGAGGTCGAATATCCGGCCGCACGCACACCGCGAGCCGGGTTCTCTGATCACCAGATCCGAGGTGCGGTACCGCAACAACGGCACCGCGCTGCGCCCGAAACTCGTCACCACTCGCTCACCGAGCTCGCCGTATCCGACGGGGGTGTCGCCACCCGGTTCGAGCACCTCTTCGAGCAGGTGGTCCTCGATGATGTGCGCGCCGCCAGGCTGGTAGGCGCATTCGAACATGAAGATCGTTGACACCTCGGTCATCCCGGCGGTGTCGAAGGCCCGTGCGCCCCACTGCTCTTCGATGAGCTGCTTGGTGGCGGGGATCGACCCGGCTGGTTCGCCGGACAGGATCACCTTGTCCACAGTGGACGAAGGAAGGTCGACGCCCAGTGCTCGGGCCTCTTCGGCGAGCCGTAGCGCGTAGGTCGGAGTCGAGGCCACCACCGTCGCGCCGAAGTCGACGATCTGGCGCACCCGGTTCGCGGTGTCCTGCGCGCCGCCGGGAACCACCAGCGCACCGATCTTCTCCAGCCCGTAGTGCAGTCCCCAGAACCCGATGAACGAGCCGTAGCCGAAGGCCACATAGGCGGTGTCGGCCGGGCGCACCCCTGCGCCCCACAACCCGTAGCACCACATTTCCGCCGCCCACGCCCAGTCCTTGCGGGTGTCGAGTGCGCGCAACGGTTCCCGCCCGGTGGTGCCGCTCGTGGTGTGCACCCGGACGGCCTGGTGTGCCTCGATCGCGGGCAACGTCCCGTAGGGCGGGGAGGCCGTCTGCGCCGCCATCCACTCGTCCCGGGTCAGCAGCGGCAGGGCGGTGACGTCGGCGACCGTGTGCAGGTCGGCCGGCGTCACGCCCGCATCGGCGAGCCGCTGCCGGTAGAACGGGCTCCGGTCGGCCGCCCAGGCGACGACGCGACGCAGCTTCGCCGCCTGTAGCCGTTCGAGACCGGGCCGGTCGAGCGTCTCGGTACGCGGATTCCAGAACGTGTGCATGGAGATTGCCACCGCACAATCGAAAAGCCGTTGTGCCAGAAAATGATCGATTGACTGGCTCAAGCTATGGTTTTTCTGACATATGTCACTCTACTGAGAGGACGGGTCACCAAGCAAGTGGCAAGTTCGATCGGGCTTGAGTGCACATTTGTGCACCCGCGTACCGAGAGGCCGGACAGTCAGCTCTGCGGAGGGGTGGCCAGCGTCGACGACACCCCGCGCGGCTCGGAGGCGTACCCACGTGGCGTGTCACCGAGGCTGCGGGCCAGCATCCCGCCCGCCGTCATCACCAGGCCGATGGTGACCAGGCCCCACTGAGCCGACCCGAACAGGCTGGACATCCAGCCCACCCAGTACGGCCCGATGAACCCCGAGAGGTTGCCGATGGAGTTGATGATCCCGATCGCCCCTGCCGCCGCGGCGCCGGCCAGGAACGCCGAGGGCATCGTCCAGAACGCCGGGAACGCCGCCATCACGCCGATCGCACAGGCACACAGCCCCGCGTAGCCCAGCCACGGCGCACTCGTCAGGAACGCCGAAACGACCAGCGCCACCCCGCCGACCACCATGGGCAGCATCGTGTATGTGGCCGACTTGCCCGCCCGGTCACACGCGCGGCCCCAGACCACCATCGCCACCGCACCCACCGCATAGGGCGCGGCGGTCAGCAACGTGACGCTCAGATTGTCCTTGATTTCCAGGCTGGACTTGATGATCTGCGGCATCCAGAAACCGAGACCGTAGAGCCCGAAAGCGATCCCGAAGTAGACAAGGCCCAGCGCCAGCGTCCTGCCGTGCAGCAACGCGCGCCGCACCGGCATCGGGTTGCCCTTCTCGGTTTCGGCCGTCTCCTTGGCGAGCACATCCTCGATCGCCGTGCGCTGCTCGTCGGTCAGCCACTTGGCCTTCGCCGGCCGGTCGGGCAGCAGCCACAGCAGCGCGATCCCGAGGATGACCGCGGGCACGCCCTCGGCGAGGTACAACCACTGCCAGCCGCTCAGCCCCGCCGCCCCATCGAGTTTGAGCAGCAGTCCGCCCAGCGGTGCACCCAGTGCCGTCGACAACGGCACCGCCACCATGAACAGGCCGGTCACAGTGGCCCGCCGCGCGGCCGGGAACCAGTAGGTCAAGTAGAGGATCATGCCGGGGAAGAACCCGGCCTCGGCCACGCCGAGCAGAAACCGCAGCACGAAGAAGCTGACCTCGCCGGAGATCGTCGCGCAGGCCGCGGCCACGATTCCCCACACGATCATGATCCGGGCCATCCACCGCCGGGCGCCGACCCGGTGCATGATCAGGTTGCTCGGCGCGTCGAGCAGCACATACCCCAGAAAGAGCACGCCGGCGCCGAAACCGTAGGTCGTCGCGTTGAAGCCGAGTTCCTTGTTCATGGTCAGCGCGGCGACGGAAAGATTCGTGCGATCGAGATAGGCGACGAAATAACAGATCGCCATCAGTGGGACCAGCCGTTTGGTGGCCTTCCGCATCGCCGCGGACGTCAAGTCGGTCATGACCTCTCCTCGCAACCCGGGTGAGGCCGTTTGTCCGACCCCCCTGTCGGTGATGACGGCACAGCGTCGCCGGTCGGGCGCGCCGGTCGTCTCGGCAGAGCGACGCTAACAGAGTGCGGCGAAAATCGGTAGAACCAATTGGGGCCGTCGTCCTGCCGTCAGACGGACTGACAGGCCGCCCGTGATCAGGCAGGATTCCCCTGTGGCACAGGAGCAGGTGTGGAGCGCAACCGTGGATCACCTGCGTGCGCTCATCGACAGCGGCGAGCTCCCCGCGGGGTCTCGGTTGCCCGCGGAACGCAAGCTGTGCGACCAGCTCGACGTCAGCCGCGGCTCGCTGCGCCAGGCGCTGCGGGTGCTGGACTCGATCGGATATGTCTCCATCCGCCCGGGCTCGGGCACCTACGTGCGGGACCGTGACAGTGGGGACAGGCAGCTGCGCAGCTGGTTCCGTGAGCACGACCAGCTGGTGGACCGGCTGTTCGACCTGCGCATGATGGTCGAACCGACACTCGCCGAGCGGCTCGCCCAGCAGCACACCGAACCGGTGCTCGCCAAGCTGCGGGCCAACGTGACGGAAATGGAGGAGGCGGCGGCCGGCGGCGACATGCTGCGGGTGATCGCCACCGACGCCGAGTTCCACCGGGTCATCGCGGAGAACGCCGGCAACGACGACGTGGCCGCGTTGTTGCGTTCGGTACTGTCCCTGGTCGGTGCGGAACGCCGCGCCGCGCTGCGGTTGCCGGGCCAGATCAGCAAGGCGGTCAAGGAACATCGTGAAATCCTCGCGGCCATCCGCCGCTCCGACGGGACGTCCGCCAGGGAGCGCACCCTGAGCCACCTGCACGAGGCCAAAGCGCTGGTGCACCAGTACACCGGCGACGACGAGCCCGCTCAGTCCACTTCGGACTGACGAGGAACCACGGCCACTGCGACCATTTCGATCATGGCCGTGGCGTCGAACAACTCCCGCACCCCGAGCAGCGCCATCGCCGGGTAATGTCGGCCGAAATGCTTGCGCCACAACCGGCCCAGCGGTCGCAACGCGGCCCGGTACGCGCCGACGTCGGTCACGTAGACCGTCATCGAAACCAGATCCTCCGGCACGCCGCCCGCCGCCCGCAACGCGGTGACCACATTGCCCGCCGCCACGTCGAACTGCTCCGCCATGGTCGTCCCGGCGATCTGCCCGTCGCGGTCCTGTGCGGTCTGCCCCGCCAAGTGGACGAGTGCGCCAGGGGCGGCGACGATCGCATGCGCGAACCCGGTCGGTGTGGCCAGCAGTGGCGAGTCGACCACCCGGTGCGGGCTCACGGGATTCCCCCTCCGTCGAGTGCGAGCGCGCGCCCGTTGACCGCGCCGGAACCCGGGTCGGCGAGATAGCCCACCGCGGCGGCCACCTCCGCCGGATCCAGCAGCCGCCCCAGCGGGTTCATCCCGGCGAGCGTGGCTTCGGCTTCCTGCGCCGTGCGGCCGGTTCGGGCGACGATGGTACGCACGGATTCCGCCGTCAGATCGGTGCGCACGAAGCCGGGGCAGACCGCGTTCGCCGTCACCCCGGTCCCGGCCACCTCCGCGGCCACGGTTCGCATGAGCCCGACCGCGGCATGCTTGGCGGCCGTGTAGGCGGCGGTGTACCGCGTGCCGGCCAACCCCGCGGTGGAGGCCACCGTCACGATCCGGCCGCTGTCCCGGCTGAGCATCCCGGGCAGCACCGCCCGTGTGCACAGGAACGCGCCGAATGCGTTGACAGCCATGGCTTTCTGCCACTGCTGCACCGTCGTTTTCGCCAGTGGTGCACTGCTGGCGACACCGGCGTTGTTGACCAGCACGTCCACCGGCCCGGTCCGGTCGAAGAACGCGGCCACGGCGGCTTCGTCCGTCACGTCGCATTCCGCGTGCCCGATCGCGATCACCTCGTCGCCCGCGGCCCGGAAGCGCGCCGCGATCGCCGCGCCGATACCGCGGGTGCCGCCGGTGACGACGATCCTGCGGGCGCTCATCCCGGCATCACCGGCTCCAGCGTCACCGGGGCCAGCACGCACAGGTCCGCGCGACCCGCGCCGACGGCGGTGTTCACCTCGTCCGGGGTGGTCAGATAGCCGCTCACCAGCGTGGGTACGCCCGCTTCGGTCCGGACCCGATCGGACAGTGCAGTCAGGTGTCCGCTCCGGTAGTCCGCCCGGCTGTCGGCGACCGAATGGCCGGCGCGTACGTGCACCAGATCGGCGCCGTGTTCCCGCACGGCGCGGGCCAGCCGGATCCCTTCGTCCTCGGTCAGCCCGCCGGGGAACCGATCGGCCACGGTCAACCGCACCGACAGTGGCCTGCCCGCGGGCCACGCCGCCCGCACCGCGTCCAGTACCGACAGCGGATAAGCCCACCTGTCCTGTCCCCAGCGGTCGGTGCGCCGGTTGGTCAGCGGGGACAGGAACCCCGCCAGCAACCGGCCGTCGGCCATGTCCAGCTCCAGCAAGTCCACTTCGGACAGAGCGGTTTTCGTTGCTGCATCGGCGAAAGCCGTGCGTACCTGGTCCAGTTCGGCTTCGTTCAGCTGGGACGGAACCGGCGCGAACGGCGTATACGGAATCGGCGATGCCGCCACCAGGGGCCACGACTGCGATGGCGGTAACGGCAGGTCCACGCCTTCCGAGGAAGCCTGCGTCGCCCCGCGCGCGCCGGCGTGTGTCAGCCGGACCCCGAGCCGGGCACCCGCCTCCCGTACCTTTGCCGCGACCACGGTCCAGTCCACTTCGGACAGTACGGGGGTCTCCGGGCTCACCCGTGCGGCGCGGTCGATCGCCACCGGGCCGGCCAGCACCAGACCTGCACCGGTGGCGGCCTTTTCCGGTGCACCGGCCTCGTCCGGAGTTTCCACCACGATCCGGTTAGCCAGCCGCAGGCCGCCCACCGTCAGCGGGCTGAACATCGGCGGCGCCGCGACCGCCCCCGGCGGCGCGGGTTCACCGAGGCGGCAGAAGGCGTCGAGCGCCCGCACCAGGTGCGGATCGCGTTGCGTCAGATTGGCGTGCGTGATCCGGCCGCTGCGGGTGAGCAGGTTGAACGCGAACTGCACGGGCTCGAACCGCTGGTAGCGCGCGGTCCGCAGGAAGTAACCGGCGCTGTCGGCCGCCGCCTGCTGAAACCGTTCCACCATGGGCCTTCGCGCCGACTCGTACTCGGTCAGCGCCACGTCGAGTTCGCCCGCCCCCTCCAGCGCGGTCGCCAGCTCGATCGCGTCCTCGATCGCGAGTTTGGTGCCGGAGCCGATGGAGAAATGCGCGGTGTGCGCGGCGTCACCGAGCAGTACGACGTTGTCCCGGTGCCACCGATCGCACTGCACCAGCGGGAAATCCAGCCAGAGCGACCGGTTGGACAGCACCCGGTGCCCAGCCAGCTCGGCCCGGAACAGCTCCTGGCAGAACGCGATGTTGCCCGCTTCGTCAAGGTGGTCCAGACCAGCGGCGCGCCACACGTCCTCTGCGCATTCGACGATCCAGGTACTGGTGTGCCCGTCGAAGGGATAGGCATGTGCCTGGAAAAGCCCGTGCTCGGTTTCCCGGAAGGCGAAGGTGAAGGCGTCGAGCACCAGATCCGTACCGAACCACACGTACTTGCCGCCCTGCGGACGCGTGCGGGCCCCGAAATCGAGCTGGGCGCGGCTGCGGCTGTTCGCCCCGTCGGCCGCGACCACCAGGTCGGCCTCGACCCCGGCGGGACCGTCCACTTCGGTCTCGAACCGCAGTGACGCACCCAGTTCCCGCGCCCGTTCCTGCAAGATGGCGAGCAACCGCTTGCGTGCGATCGCGGAGAACACGTGTCCGCGAGAGCGAATGGTCCTGCCACGGAACCTGATGTCTACTTCTGCCCATCGGGCGAACGAGTCGCGGATCCGTACGTAGGTCGGCGGGTCGGCGTCGCGGAGTGAGCCGAGGGTTTCCTCGGAAAAGACCACGCCCCAACCGAAAGTCGCGTCCGGCGCGTTGCGTTCGAGCACCACCACCTCGTGCCCGGACTTGCGCAACTGAATCGCGGCGTACAACCCGGCGGGGCCGCCCCCGAGTACGACGACCTTCACGACAGGATCTCCGCGAGCCGATCCACTTCGTCGGGATCGCCGGTGGTGGGGAACAAAAGCAACTCGTCGCAGCCCTCTCCGGCGTAGCCGCGTACGAAGTCGCGTACCGAATCCGCGTCGGTGAGCACACCGGCCGCGATGCGGGCGGCGAACGGTCCGGTGAACGCGTAGTAGTCGAGCAGGTAGTCGCGGCCGCGGTCGGCGTCGCCCAGCGCCACGTACCCCTGGCCCCACAACACGGGTTCGCCAGGGCGGTCGAGATCGCGCCACGCCGCACGCGCCTTCGTGGCCGCCGAGGCGAAGGCCCGTGGCGGGCCGCCGCCGTGCACGTAACCGTCGGCGTACCGGGCCATCCTGGTCAGCGCGGCCCCGCCGGCGCCACCGATCAGCACCGGGATGCCACCGGCGCCGAACTTTGTGGCGGGTCCGATGCCCGCCGAGTCGAAGGGACCACGCAGGTAGGCCAGTTCTCGCGACAAGGCCGTGCCCCGGTTTTCGTAGGCGGCCTCGGCCACCTCGTAGTCATCCGGCCGGGCGCCGACCGCGAGCCCGAGCGTCATCCGGCCCGGGGCCAACGCGTGCACGGAGGCCGCTTCCTTGGCCAGCATCGCGGCGCGGCGCAGCGGGCCGATCGCGATCGTCGTGGCCAGGCCGATCCGTTCGGTCACCGCCGCGGCGGCGGCCAGCGCCACGAACGGATCGACGCTGTCGTAGCGCAGCCTGTCCAGCACGCCGAGCGTGCTGAACGGCCCGGCGTCGGCGCGCCGCGCCCACTCGCACAGGGTGGCCCCCGTGGTACCGGGGACGGTGCTGGGAAGTCCGATTCCGACCTGCATCACGCCCCCGTGAGACTTGTCAAACGGTCAGTGCAACATCCGATGTTAAGACAAATTCTCGGTTGGAGGCAAGAATTATGATCGTTCGTCCTGTGGTTCCTCCGCGGCTCGCGACGGCAGCCTGCGGACTCCCACCTGCGCCAGCAGGGCGATCACGGCCGCGGTCACCACCGTCCCGGTCGCCGACGTCGCCGCCAGCGTGAGCCCGCCGAGCGCTCCGGCCGCGGCTACCCCGAGGAACTGCGCGGAGAAGTGCAGGCTCAGCGCCGCCGATCGCTGTGTGGGCGCGAGCAGGGCGAACCGTGTCTGCTGACTGATCCCCGCGCACCAGAACGCCGTGCCCAGCAACAACACCGCCGGGAACAGCACCACCAGGTGCACAGTCTCGCCGGGGCCGGTCGCCGTCAGTACCGCGATGACGATCATCATCGCGGCGACCGACAGCAGCCCGATCCGCAGCACCCGGCCGAGGTCGTGGCGGGCGAGGAGGCGCCCGACCAGCCGGCCCCCGGCCAGCCCGCCGATCCCGAAAACGGCCATCAGCGACGCGACCGTGTCGCTGCCGCGGCCGGTGGCCGCCGCCGTCACCGGCGCCAGGTACGTGTACAGGGTGTACGTCGCCAGCAGCAGGCCGAACGTCGTGATGAAACCCCACCGCACCGCCGGCGATCTGAGCAGTTCCGCCCGGTCACCGGCGCCGCCCGCGGCCGGTGGCACGTCCGGCAACAGGAGCCTGACCAGTACGGCGGCCGCGACGGCGAGCACCGCGACGAACACGAACGCCGCCCGCCAGCCGAAAGCCGAGCCGATCACGGTGCCGATCGGCGCACCCGCGGTGAGCGCGAGGGCGTTGCCGGTGGCGGTGAGCGCAATGGCCCGTGGCAGGTCCTCCGGTTTGCTCAGCGCGGCGGAAAAAGCCGCCGCGGGCGCCATGAACAACGCCGCGCCGGCGGCCGCCACGACACGGGCGGCGATGAGCGTGCCGAGGTCCGGAGCGCACGCCGCCAGCACGTTGGCCACCGCGAAACCGAGCGCTGCGCCGACGAGCAACCGCCGGGGGCGGACCCGGCGGAACCGCGCGATGAGCGGTGGGCCGCCGAGGGCGTAGGCCAGCGCGAACACCGTGACCAGCTGACCGCCGACGGCCACCGTGGTGTGCAGATCGCGCGCCACCTCCGGCAGCAGGCCCGCGATCACGTACCCCTCGGTGCCGACCGTGAAGGTGCCGAACGCGAGGATATGCACCCGTGGGTTGACCATGCTGTGATTGTTCTTGTCACGGCCGCGCGCGGCAGGCGGCGGCTTTCAGATCACTCCAATGTCGCAGCACATCGTCCAGCAACACTTGCGTAAAGCAATTATTGCCCGCCGGTACCGTCCGGGTGAATGTGCAAGGCCGCTTCGGCGAAGGCCTCGAATACCGGGATGACCGCGTCCTGCACGCTCGGGTCGAGCCGCTCGAGGACGGCGCCGAGCGCCTGCCGCCGGTCGTGATCGACGCGGTTGACCAGCGAGTGGCCCGCAGCGGTCGGTGCGAGCAGCGTCTCCCGCTTGTTCAGCGGATTTTGCGCTCTGTGTATCAACTTCTCGGCCACCAGCTTCTCGCATGCCCTGGTGACCGATGAGGGGTTGATGTCCAGTTCGGCGGCGACCTGGCTCATCGTCACCGGGGTTCGCTCGGCGATCGCGCGCAGGGTGCGGAACTGGGTGAGGGTGAGCCGGCCGCTGCTGTGCTCGACGGTGGCGTCGGCAATCGCCACCATCGCGCGCAATGTGGCCAGTGCCGCGTCGGTTTCCGACTTCGACGTTTGCGTCACGCAATGATGGTAAACCCCCGGAACGAAGGGAGCTGAATGATGCATTCACGCACCGATGCACCGGTGGTGGTGGTGACCGGCGCCAGTGGCGGGGTCGGCCGGGCCACCGTCCGCGCTTTCGCCCGGCGTGGTTACGCCGTGGCGTTGCTGGCCCGCGGCGGCGGGGGGCTGGACGCGGCGGCCGAGGAGGTCGAACGTGCCGGCGCGACCGCACTGCCCCTCACGGTGGACGTCGCCGATTACGAAGCCGTCGACCAGGCGGCCGGCAAGGTGGAGGAGACCCTCGGCCCGATCTCGGTCTGGGTCAACGACGCGTTCACCTCGGTGTTCGCCCCGTTCATCGACATCGGGCCGGATGAATACCGGCGGGTGACGGAGGTGACCTACCTCGGCTATGTGCACGGCACCCGCGCGGCGCTGAAGCGGATGCGGCACCGGGACCGCGGGGTGATCGTGCAGGTCGGTTCCGCGCTCGCCTATCGCGGCATCCCGCTGCAGTCGGCGTATTGCGGAGCCAAGCACGCGATCCAGGGATTCACCGAGTCGCTGCGCTGCGAGCTGCTGCACGAGGGCAGCGAAGTGCGGGTGACGATGGTGCAGCTGCCCGCGGTGAACACGCCCCAGTTCACCTGGGTGCTGTCGCGGCTGCGGCGCCAGGCCCAGCCGGTACCACCGATCTACCAGCCGGAGGTCGCCGCGCGGGCCATCGTCTACGCGGCCGAGCACCCGCGCCGGCGGGAGTACTGGGTCGGCGGCAACACGGTGGCCACCCTGATCGCCAACGCCGTCGCCCCCGGCGTGCTGGATCGCTACCTGGGGCGCACCGGGTTCTCCTCCCAGCAGACCGATCAACCGCATGACCCGGACCAGCCGGTGAACCTGTGGGCACCGGTCGACGCGGCGCCCGGCACCGACGCCGGAGCGCACGGAGATTTCGACCAGAGCTCACACCGCCGCAGCCCCCAGCTGTGGGCCTCGCAGCATCACGGGACCGTCGCCGCGGCAGCGGGCGGGGCGGCACTCGCGGCGCTCGCCGGGATCCTGCGACGCTGACCCCCGAAAGGAGCGGATGTGACCACGTCCCAGCTGCCGGACCCGGTGCTCCGGCCCCCACAATCCACAGTGGACAATGCTGGCCTTGCCGACGCGTTACGGTCACGTGTGGACGGAGAGGTGCGGTTTGACGCCGGCAGCCGCGCCGCGTATTCGACCGATGGCTCGAACTTCCGGCAGGTCCCGCTCGGGGTTGTGCTGCCGCGCACCATCGAGGCCGCCGTGGAGGCGGTGGCGGTGGCCCGCGAGTTCGGCGCGCCAGTACTTTCGCGCGGCGGCGGGACCAGCCTGGCCGGGCAGGGCACCAACACCGCCGTCGTGCTGGATTGGTCGAAGTACTGCCATCGCCTGGAAAGCGTGGACGCCGGCGAGCGAACCTGCGTGGTGCAACCCGGTATCGTGCTCGACGATCTGAACCAGCAGCTCGCCTCCGACGGGTTGCGGTTCGGGCCGGAGCCGGCCACCCACCGCAACTGCACGCTGGGTGGCATGATCGGCAACAACTCGTGCGGTGCCACCGCGCAGCGCACCGGCAAGGTCGTCGACAACATCGCGGCGCTGGAAGTGCTGTGCTACGACGGCACTCGCTTCTGGTGCGGGCCGACCAGTGACGAGGAGTACGCCGAGATCGAGCGGCACGGCAACAGCCGGGCGACCATCTACCGGCAGCTGCGGCAGCTACGTGACGAGTATGCCGACGAAATCCGGGCGCGCTACCCCGACATTCCGCGTCGGGTCTCCGGCTACAACCTCGATTCGTTGCTGCCCGAACACGGTTTCGACGTCGCCGGTCTGCTGGTCGGCAGCGAATCGACGTTGGTCACCGTGCTGCGGGCCAAGCTCAAGCTGGTTCCCGTGGTGCGCAAGCGAACCCTGGTCGTGCTGGGCTACCGCAACGTGGAGGAGGCGGCCGGCGCGGTCACGGACGTCTTGCCGCACGAACCCATCGCGCTCGAAGGCCTGGACGCCAAGCTGTTGCGCGACGAAGAGATCAAGCGCCTCAAGTCCGAGGCGCGACACCAGCTTCCGAACGGCCGCGCATTCCTGATGGTGCAGTTCGGGGGCGAAACCCTTGACGAGGCCACCACGCGTGCGAATCGGCTGATCGACGTACTACCCGAGACGCCGCACCGCCTTCTCGACGATCCCGAACACGAGGCCGAGTTGTGGCAGGTGCGGGAGGCTGGACTTGGTGCCACCGCGCATATTCCCGGTGAGCCGGACACCTTCGAAGGCTGGGAGGACTCGGCGGTCCCGCCCGGCCGGCTGGCCGAATACCTGCACCGATTGCGCGCGCTGTACACGGAATTCGGTTACGAGGGCGAAACCGGGCCCGCGCTGTATGGCCACTTTGGACACGGCTGCGTGCACACCCGCATCCCGTTCGACTTGTACACCGCCGACGGGGTCGCTACCTACCGCCGGTTCCTGGAGCGTGCGGCCCAGCTGGTCACCGAATTCGGCGGCTCGTTGTCGGGTGAGCACGGCGACGGGCAGACCCGCGGCGAGCTCCTGCCCACGATGTTCGGCCCCGAAGTCACTCGCGCGTTCGGCCGGCTCAAGGCGATCTTCGATCCGGACGACCGGATGAACCCGGGCAAGGTGATCGCCCCCTATCCGCTGGACACGCATCTTCGCCTCGGCGGCGACTGGTCGCCGGCCACCACGCAGAGCCTGTATTTCCGGTTCCCGCACGACGGCGGTTCGTTCGCACAGGCCGCGAACCGTTGTGTCGGCGTGGGTCGCTGCCGCCAGCACGTCACCGAAGGCGGGGAGGTGATGTGTCCGTCCTATCAGGTCACCGGCGAGGAAGAGCATTCCACCCGCGGCCGGGCGAGGCTGCTGTTCGAGATGCTCAACGGGCACGGCGACGGCCCGATCACCGACGGCTGGCGCTCGGAAGCCGTGGCTGACGCGCTGGACTTGTGCTTGGCGTGCAAGGGATGCAAGACGGACTGTCCGGCCAATGTGGACATGGCAACCTACAAGGCCGAGTTCCTCGCCCAGCACTACCGGCACCGCCCGTGGCGACGACCGCGTGCCCACTACGCGCTGGGCTGGCTGCCGGTCGCGGCGCAGGCTGTCGCGAGCACACGGAGTGCCCGGCTGATCAACGCCGCCACGCACACCCGCAGCCTCGCAAGGCTGGCGACGGCGGCGGCGGGCATCGAAAACCGCGAGATCCCCGCGTTTGCCAAGCAGACGCTGCAACGCTGGTTCGCGGGACGCGGTCAGCAGGGTGCCGGCGCTCGCGGCGAAGTGCTGCTGTGGCCGGACACTTTCACCAACCACTTCCACCCGCAGATCGGGCAAGCCGCGGTGCGCTTGCTCGAAGACGCGGGCTGGCGCGTGGTGATGCCGGCGCAACCGCTGTGCTGCGGGCTGACGTGGATCTCCACGGGTCAGCTCGGAGTCGCCAAGCGCGTGCTGACCCGCACGGTGCAGGCGCTCGCGCCCCATGTCCGGCGTGGTGGGCTCGTGCTCGGTCTGGAACCCAGCTGTACGGCGGTGTTCCGGTCCGATGCCGCCGAGTTGTTCCCCGAAGATCACGACGTGCGGCGCCTGCGCCGGCAGACCGTCACGCTCGCCGAACTGCTCACCGAGCATTCCCCCGGATACCGCCCGCCTGCCCGCGGTGGACGCGCGGTGGCGCAGGTGCATTGTCACCAGCACGCCGTGCTGGGCTGGGACGCCGACCGCCGGTTACTGGAGGCCGCCGGGACCGAAGTCGAACGGCTGGACTCGGGATGTTGTGGCCTGGCAGGTAATTTCGGCTTCGAACGCGGTCACCTCGACGTGAGCCGGGCCGCTGCCGAACGTGTGCTGCTGCCCCGGTTGCAAGAGTCCACATCGGACACGGCTGTGCTGGCCGACGGGTTCAGCTGCCGCACCCAGATCGAGGAGTTCGACGGGCGGCGCGCCGTGCACCTGGCCGAACTACTCGCCGGAGGAGCATCCTCATGAGCGATCCCGTGGTGAACGAGGTCCGTGCGGCGGCGTATCGCATCCCGACGCCGGGCCCCGAGGCCGATGCCACCCTGCGCTGGACCGGCACGACCCTTGTGGCCGTGCACATCAGGGCCGGGGACGTCACCGGGCTCGGCTGGACCTACGCCCACGAGGCATGCGTCCCGCTGATCACCGGGTTTCTGGCGCCCCTGGTCGAAAACCAACCTGTGCTGGACGTGCCGGCCCAGTGGTCGGCGATGCAGCGGGCGGTGCGCAACCTCGGGCGGCCAGGCCTGGTCTCTTGTGCACTGTCCGCTGTGGACATTGCACTGTGGGACGCCGCCGCCCGTGTCCTCGACATCCCAGTATCACAGCTGCTGGGCCGGGTGCACGACGAGGTCGCCGTCTACGGCAGCGGGGGGTTCACCAACCAGTCGACCCACGAACTGCACGATCAACTCGACATCTGGGTCCAGGAGCAGCACCTGCCCGCCGTGAAGATCAAGATCGGTGAGGACCGCGGTCACCGCATCGACCGGGACCTCACCCGGATGCGGACGGCTCGCGATGTCATCGGCGACAGCGTGGAACTGTTCGTCGACGCCAACGGCGGCTACCACTGTGGGCAGGCCCGCCGCCTCGGCCCGATGCTGGACCAGCTGGGTGTGTCCTGGTTCGAGGAACCGGTCTCCAGCGACGATCTTGCCGGCCTCGCCGCCCTGCGCACGGCGACGGCGGCGGATATCGCGGCGGGCGAATACGGTTACGACCTGACCTACTTCGCGCGGATGATCGACGCCGGTGCCGTGGACTGCCTCCAGATCGACGTCACCCGCTGCGGCGGTTACACCGAATGGCGCCGGATCGCGGCGCTCGCCGCCGCCGCGAACCTCGAGGTCTCCGCCCATTGCGCGCCTCACCTCGCGGCGCATGTGGCCGCGGCGACCCCGAACGTCCGGCACCTGGAGTGGTTCGCCGATCACGACCGGATCGCGACGAAATTTCTCGACGGCGCCCTCGATCCGACCGGCGGCCAGGTGCGGCCGGATCCGTCCGCCGCCGGGCACGGTTTCGCGCTCAAGGACGCCGACCTGCAGGCCTTCGCCGTCTGAGCCGGAAGGAGTGAGCCAGGATGGCCGCGCTGATCGAGGATTACGCGTTGCTGGGCGATCTGCACACGGCGGCGCTGGTGTCACGCCGTGGCGATATCGACTGGCTCTGCCTGCCACGGTTCGACTCGGCCGCCTGCTTCGCCGCGTTGTTGCAGGACGAGCAGGCCGGCACCTGGCAGCTCGCCCCGGTGTCCGGAGAGGCCCGGCGGAGTTACCGCGACGGCACGCTCGTGCTTGCCACCGAATGGGAAACCCCCGACGGCACGGTGCGGGTGCTCGATTTCATGCCACCGCGTCGTGACACGCCGACCGTCGTCCGCATCGTCGAAGGGGTCACCGGACGCGTCCCGATGCGCATGACGGTGCGCCCACGGTTCGACTACGGCTCGATCGTTCCCTGGATTCACGGCGACGGCACCGCGCACACCGCGATCGCGGGCCCCGACGCCGTCTCGTTGACCACCCCGGTCTCCGTGACCAACGACGGCGCAGCCCTGAGCGCGCGGTTCGAAGTCGCGGCCGGTGAACGGGTGCCGTTCGTGCTCGGCTACCGGCCTTCGCACCTGCCCGAACCCCGCGCGCTGGACGCGGAACAGGCCCTCGGGGACACCGAGCGCTTCTGGACCGAGTGGATCTCCCGCTGCCGCTACCGCGGTCCGTGGGAGGCCGCGGTCCGGCGGGCGCTGATCACCGTGAAAGCGCTTACCTACGCGCCCACCGGCGGGATACTGGCCGCGGCCACCACGTCACTGCCCGAGCAGCTCGGCGGCAGCAGGAACTGGGATTACCGCTACTGCTGGCTGCGGGATTCCACGTTCACCTTGCAGGCCTTGCTGGGCACCGGTTACACCGAGGAAGCGCGCGCTTGGCGGGAATGGCTGGTGCGTGCCGTCGCCGGTGACCCGGCCGATCTGCAGATGATGTACGGCCTCGACGGTGCCCGCCGCATCACGGAGTCCACTGTGGACTGGCTTGCCGGGTATGAGAAATCCCGGCCGGTGCGGGTCGGCAACGCGGCCTCCGGGCAGTTCCAGCTCGACGTGTGGGGTGAGGTTCTCGACGGGTTGCACCTGGTGCGTGACACCGGCCTTCCGGTCGAACACGAGGCATGGGAACTGCAACGCGGCATGCTCGATTACCTGGAGGGGCATTGGGATCAGCCGGACAACAGTCTGTGGGAGGTCCGCGGCCCGCGCCGGCATTTCACGCATTCCAAGGTCATGGCCTGGGCTGGCGTGGATCGCGCCGTACACACCGTCGAACGCCACGGCCTCGACGGCCCGCTCGACGAATGGCGAGCGCTGGCCGCACGCATTCACGACGACGTGTGCGCTCATGCGTATGACCCCGACCGCAACACGTTCACCCAGTTCTACGGGTCAAAAGCCCTTGATGCGGCGCTTCTGCTCATCCCGCGGGTGGGCTTCCTGCCGTGGCACGACCGGCGGGTGGTCGGCACCATCGAAGCGGTGCGAAGCGACCTCGCCCACGACGGCCTGCTGCGCCGTTACGACCCTGACCCCGAACTGGAAGGCCTCAGCGGTTCCGAAGGAGCGTTCCTGACCTGCAGCTTCTGGCTCACCGACGCCCTGCACGGCATCGGCCGCACCACCGAGGCCCAGCAGCTGTTCGAGCAGCTGCTCGCGTTGCGCAACGACGTGGGCCTGCTCAGCGAGGAATACGACACCGGCCGTCACCGCCAGATCGGCAACACCCCGCAAGCGTTCAGCATGGTCGGCCTGATCAATACCGCCCGCCTCCTGCACCCCGGCCCGTCACGGCGCCACCGGGTGCGGCGGTAACGCGGGCCGGCGCAGCCCGAACCGGGTTGCCTGCTCGAAGGCGTGGCCGATCTGCAGCAGACCGAACTCGCCACGATGGGGCGCGACCAACTGCAACCCCACGGGGAGGCCGTCGGGCGTGAACCCGGCCGGCACCGACAAAGCCGGCGAGCCCGTCACGGTGATGTAGTAGCACGACCGCATCCAGTCGAGGTAGTCGTACTGGGGCACGCCGTCGACGGAGGTCGGGTACTCCAGTTCGATGTCGAACGGCGGCACCTGGCTGACCGGCAGCGCCAGCACGTCATACCGGTGAAAGAACCGCCGCATCTCGTGGTACAGCTGGGTGTGCAGGGTTTCGGCGCGTGCCAGGTCCGTGCCGTGCAGGCGCCTGCCCTGCTCGATGTTGTCCGCCAGGCTCGGTTTGAGCAGCTCGCGCGATTGGTCCAGCACCGGGCCCAGCGTCAGCTCGAACTGCCACGCCCGCAGCGTCCGGAACACCTCGTCCGCGCCGGTCAGTGCGGGGCTCGCCTCCTCGACCACGCAACCGAGTTCCTCGAATACCCGCACCTGCGCCGCCAGTGTCGACCGCACCACGGGGTCAACGGGGAAACTCCCCCCGAGGTCCGGACTCCACGCGACGCGCAACCCGGTGAGATCGCGTTCGAGCGGCTGCGTGAAAGCGCTTCCAGACTCACTGATCGAGATCGGCGAACGGTCGTCCGGACCGGCGATCACGGACATCATCAGCGCGACATCCGCGACCGTGCGCGCGAGCGGACCGGACACCGCCATCGTCGACCAGGCAGCAGGGCCGGGAAAGCCCGGCACCCGGCCCGGCGCGGGCCGCAGGCCGACGACATTGTTGAACGACGTCGGGTTGCGCAATGAGCCACCCATATCGGACCCGTCGGCCAGCGGCTGCAGACCGCAGGCGAGCGCGACGGCCGCGCCCCCGCTGCTGCCGCCCGCACTCCGGTCGGGCCGGTACGGGTTGCGCGTCGCGCCGAACAGCGGGTTGAACGTGTGAGAGCCGGCGGCGAACTCGGGCACGTTCGTCTTGCCGAGGGTGATCACGCCCGCCCTGCGGAGCCGCTCGATGATCAGCTCGTCCGTGTCCGGCACGTTGTCCGTTCGCACGGGCGAGCCATAGGTGGTGCGGATGCCGGCCGTGTCGTGGGTGTCCTTGTGTGCCATCGGAATCCCGTGCAGGGCGCCGGCCGGCTCACCGGCCGCGAGTCGCCGGTCGGCGTCGGCGGCCTGTTCGAGCGCATACTCCGGCAGCAGCGTCACGATCGCGTTGACCGCCGGGTTGACGCGCTCGATCCGGTCCAGCTGCGCGGTCACCACCTCGCGCGCGGACAGCTCCCGCTCGCGCAGCGCATGGACCAGTTCGGTCGCGCTCAGCCAGCAGATGTCCTCGGTCATCGCGACACGCGGGCCGTGCGGCGCAACCACAACAGGCCGAGCACGGGCAGCACCAACGGGATGAACAGGTAACCCTCGCCGTAGCCGGACCAGACGGTCGCATCGGGGAAGGCCTCGGTGTCGAAGACGCTCAGCGTGCCGATGCTCAGCACACCGAGGAGCTCGACGGACAGGCACACCAGCGCGACACGCCACGATGTCGAGCCGCGGCGGGCCAGCGCCACCGTCGCGATGATGTAGATGACCGCCGCCACCGCGGAAAGGACGTACGCGAGGGGCGCTTCGTGGAACTTGGTCGAGATCTGCACGGCCGCACGCGACGTCGCGGCCAGCGCGAAGATCGCGTATACGGCGACGAGCACCCGGCCCGGGCCCGTGGCGGTGTTCCGCGGTTCAGGCACTCGCGCCTCCCCAGATTTGGTGCAGCCGCAACACCATCACCGGGATCGCGAGGCAGGCCACGCCCAGGATCACCGTGCTGGACCGGCTGCGCTCGGCCAGTGCCCACGCCGCACCGGCCGGGATGATCACCAGCGCGCCGATGAGGTACGCCAGGTACGTCACGAGATTGCCCGGCCGCCCGCCGCCGATCAGCAGCACGATCCCGAGCACCAGCTGCGCGACCACCAGCAGCTCGACCACGGCCAGTCCGGCGAGCAGCGCGCGTTGCGGTTCCCGGTTCCGCGCGGCGAGCACGAACGCCCACGCGGCGACGACCAGTGAGGCCACCGCCACGACCACCGCGAACCCGGAATTCACGGGTCGAGAGTAGCTCGCAGTGGTTTTCGCACGGCGGGCACGTTCACCACAGCGAAACCGAGCGGCGGAAGATCCCGGCGAGATCATCCGCGGTCGGGGTTCGCGGCGCGCCGGCCAGGAGTCGTTGCTGCTTCAGCGCACCCTCGACCAGACTGTCCACATCGGACTCCGTGTAGCCGACCGCGCCGATACCGTCCGGAATCCCGATTCGGGCCATCAGCCGCCGCAGTACCGCGGGCAGGTAGTCGGCGTCATCGCCTGCGCGCTCGACGTCCGGGCCGAGCAACTGCGCGACCCGGATGTGCCGTTCCGGCGCGGCCTCGAAGGTGAACCGGAACGCTTCGGGCGCGGTCAGTGACACCGCCATGCCATGCGGCACAAGGGCTTCGCCGGGCGGGTACCCCGCCGGCACGAAATCGCGGACCTGCCCCGCGATCGGATACGCGTTGGCATGCGGGATGTGCACCCCGGCGTTGCCGAAACCGAGGCCCGCGAACGTCGCGGCGAGCGCGAGGTTCTCCCGTGCCCGCTCATCCTCGCCGTTCTCCACCGCCGCCGGCAGCGAATCGCGCAGCAGCACCAGCGCCCGCTCGGCGAACATGTCGGAGATCGGGTTGGCGCCGCAGTACGGAACCCGCTGCTCGGGCTTCTTCTGCTCGAAATCCGTATAGAACTTCGACGTGTAGCTCTCCGCGGCGTGGCACAGGATGTCCATCCCGCTCGCGGCGGTCACCATGGCGGGCTGGCTGACGGTCAGCCGCGGATCGACGACGGCGAGCGTCGGCCGAAGGCGCAGGTGGCTGATCCCGGTTTTCACCTTGAGCGACAACACATCCAGCACGCAGACTGTGGTGCTCTCGGCCCCCGTCCCGGTTGTGGTCGGCACCGCCACCAGCGGCTTCAACGGGTTGCCCGGTGCGCGGCCACCACCGACCGGCGGGTTGACGTAGTCCATCAACTCGCCCTCGTTGCTGGTCAACAGATTCACGGCCTTCGCGGTGTCGATCGTGGACCCACCGCCGACGGCGACGAACGCGTCCCACGGCCCGGTACCGCGCGCGTGGTCGACGGCCTTGGCCATGCTCACGTCCGTCGGCTCGATGTGCACGCCGTCGTAGATCTCCGCGTGCAGGCCGTATCCGGCGAGCCCCTCGGCGATCCGCGCCGGCCAGCCGGTCGCCGCAACCTGAGGGTCGGTCAGTACCAGCACCCGCCGGGCACCGGCCTGCGTCAGGTCGTATCCGATTTCTTCGCAGGCGCCGGGCCCGTACTTGAGCGCGGGCGCCCCGTAGGTGAAGACGGTTTCGTTCGGCACAAGCCCACCCTAGGTCTACTCAGGGATGATCGCGCCTCACTGTCGATACCTTCCGTTCACTTGACCGGGGTAGTGAAGGTTGCTTACCTTGATCCATCACGTATCAGCAAGGGTGGACCGTGGCGCGGATGGCGGTCCGGGTATTGAGCGACGCCGGGGTACAGCGCGCGTACACCGTGGCCGGTGACTCGTTCCTCGAACTCCTCGACGTCCTCCAGTTCGAAGGTCCCGTGGCCCTGGTCACCGCCCGGCACGAGGTCGGCGCCGCCTTCATGGCCGAGGCCGAGGGCAAGCTACGGGACCGGCCGGCACTGCTGCTGGGCACGCGCGGCGCCGGCATGCTGAACCTGCTGACCGGGGTGCAGACCGCGAGCCAGGACGAGACTCCGCTGGTCGTGCTGCTGCCCGACCGGCCATCGGTGAACCTCTCCGGCGACAAAACCGACGGGCCGGATCTGTTCTCGCCGTTCCGCCCGTTCGCGAAATGGTTCGCGCGCGCCGGCACCGCCGCCGAGGTCCCCATCATGCTCGCCGACGCGCTCAGCGAGGCGCGGCGCGGTCGCCGTGGTCCGGCGGTGCTCATCGTGCCCGACGATTTCTGGGTCGCGCCGTACGACGCGGGCGTGCCTCAGCCCGATCCGGGTCCTGACCGAGGCGGCGCGCTGCTGCGGTCCGCGGACGAGGTGTCGAACCTGCTGGCCGATGCCCGCTACCCGGTCGTCATCGCGGGCAGCGGCGTCCGCCCGGCCCGTGACGAGCTGATCAAGCTCGCCGAGCAGCTGGGGTTGTCGGTGTACAACGCGTTCCGCCGTCAGGACGCGTTCCCGGAGAACCACGCCCGCTACGCCGGGCACCTCGGCATCGGCATCCCCGCGCGGCAGCTGGACGCGCTCGACCGCGCCGATCTGGTGCTCGCGATCGGCACCCGCCTCGACGAGGTCACCACCCAGAACTTCCGTTACCCGTCGACGAGTCAGACGCTGGTGATGATCGGTACCGGGCTGATCCCGTCGCACCGGCGCGGGCTGACCTTTCGCATCGAGGCCGAGGTGGGGCCGTTCCTGCGTGAACTGAACGGGCTGGTGTCCCCGCGCACGCGGCGCAGTTCGGCGGCCAACGCGGCGACGCACACGTTCATGACACCTCCGGACGTGCGCGACAGTGTGCTGGTGCACCCCGCGGACGTGGTGCGCGCGGTGCGCAAGATGGTGCCCGAGGACACGGTTGTCACCACGGATTCCAGCAACTTCGCCAGTTTCGTGCACCGCTACTGGTGTTTCACCGAACCGCACACCCAGCTCGGCCCCGCCGACCGGGGCGTCGGCTACGCGGTGCCCGCGGCGGTCGCGGCCAAGCTCGCCGCACCGCAGCGCACGGTCGTCGCGATGGTCGGCGACGGCAGCTTCATGAGCACCGGGCACGAGCTGGAGACGGCGGTTCGCTACCGGGCGCCGGTGATCGTCGTGGTCAGCCAGAACGGGCTCAACGCCGACGTCGCGATGCATCAGGCGCGCACACACGGGCGGCTGTCCGGGGTGGCGATGGGCACCCTGGATTTCGCGTCGTCGGCGCGGGCGTTCGGCGCGGTCGGCTACACCGTCGAGTCACCCGAACAGCTGGAGCCGACCGTCGGTCGCGCGATGCGTCACCAGCGTCCGAGTGTGATCGATGTGCGGACCGATCCCGACGTGCTGGAGCCCGAGGTGAGGTTGTCCGCCTTGTTCCGTTCGGACCGATCTTCGTGAACAGGTTGGCGCCGCGCGCCGAATTGTGCTTGACTGAGTGCCGGAGCATCGCACCGGTGCTCCATTTCTTTGCTGTATTTGGAGATTGTTTTTATGGTTCAGGGCACCGTGAAGTGGTTCAACTCCGAGAAGGGGTTCGGCTTCATCACCCCCGACAACGGCGGCGGCGACGTTTTCGTGCACTACTCGGAAATTCAGGGCAACGGCTTCCGTAGCCTCGACGAGAACGCACGCGTCGAGTTCGAGATCGGTCAGGGACAGAAGGGCCCGCAGGCCACCTCTGTCAGCCTCATCTAAGAGCTTCGCGAATGGGGCGCCCCTGCTCGCGCAGGGGCGCTTCGCCGTTTTCGCTCCGCGTGTCTTTCGGGGGTCGAGCCCCCGTGCCCCCGCCAGGGGGCAAGCCCACTGGACCCCCGGGGCGCTTCGCCTTTTTCTTGCTCCCGCCATGACAAACGGCCACACTCCATGGCGACGTCCGCGGCGACTCGGATACCTTCATGCGGGTACGTGACGCGGAGGGTGGAAATTTCATGACGAGTACCGCGGTGCGGCCGGGGGCGCCGAGCGGACCCGTGCCGGAACCTCCCGTGCCCGAACCCGAGGGCGAACCCGGGCGCAGCGGTCTCGCCGGTCTGGTCGAGCTGCCTGTCACCGCGTGGCGCCGGCTGATCCAGTCACTGCGTCGCAGTCCGGGCAGGCTCACCGCGATGGGTGTCGGACTTGTCGTGCTGGTCTTGGTGTTCGGCGCGGTCGGGACTTTTACCGTCCAGCACAAGCAAGACACGATCAACGAGCTGATCGACCACCGCGAGCCGTTGACCGCCGCATCGCAGGAGATCTACCGCTCGCTCTCAGACGCGGATGCCACTTCGGCCAACGCGTTCCTGGTGATCGGCGCCGAGCCGGCCGAACTGCGTGACCGGTACAACGTGGACATTGCGCGGGCCGGTGCCGCGCTCGCGAAAGCCGCTTCGGACTCCGAAGGCTACGGCGACGCCGCCAAGAAGGTCGACATCCTCAGCCGCAATCTTCCGGTCTACACCGGCATCATCGAGCGCGCGCGGGTGAACAACCTGCAAGGCTTCCCGGTGGGTGCGTCCTATCTGCGCGAGGCCTCGAATCTCATGCGCACGGTGATCCTGCCCGCGGCCGGGGATCTGTACCAGCTCGACACCGGCAGGCTGACCGCCGAACAGGAGGCCGTGAGCGGTTTCCTTTCGGTCAGCACGCCACTGCTCATCGTCGTGATCGCCGCCCTCATCGCGACGCAGATCTACCTGACCCGGCGGACGAACCGGTTGCTCAACATCGGGCTCGTCGTCGCGACGGGCGCGATGGTGGTGGTGTTGTTGTGGGGCACGGTCGCGCTCATCGTGCAGAGCGTGCTCGTCGCCGACGGCCGCGACGACGGTAGCCACCCGGTTGACGTGCTGGTTCAGGCGCGCAGCGGCGCGGTCCAGGCCAGGGCCGACGAGCTGATGACCCTTGTCTCGCGCGGCGACGGCTCCACCTACGAGGCGGACTACCAGCAGCTTCACCCGCAGGTCACCAGTTTGCTGAAACAGGCGCACGGGCTGATGAGCGGTAAGGCAGGCGAGCAGATCGAGGCGGCGCAGGCGGCCGGCACCACGTGGTTCGACATCCACAAGGACATCCGCGCGAAGGACGACGGCGGCAACTACGCCGACGCGGTACACGAGGCAGTGGACCCGACGGCGCCGAACGGCGCCGCCGCTTCGTTCGCCAAGGTGGACCAGGCGCTGGGCACCGCGATCGACATCGGCCGCCAGAACTTCCTCGACGACACTCGCTCCGCCGAGCAGGCGCTGACGTTGCTGGCGCCGGGGGTTGCTGTGTTCTCGGTGATCGCCGCCGCCGGCGTCACCATCGGGATCCGTGACCGGCTGAGGGAGTTCCGGTGAGCAGAACGAGGCTCGCGACGGTTCTGGTGGCCGTGGTGTTGCTCGTCGCGGGGTGTGGCAACGCGGGCAGTCCGATCGATCCGGCGCCGGTCGGCGCGGTGCAGGTGCCGACGCCCGCGAACGTGGGCGGCGCGGACAAGACCAACACCGGTGCCGATTCCGCGAACTGTGACACGCGCAGTCTCGCGCCGAGCCCGGGCATCCCGCCGGGGTCCACCATGGCGGCGATCCGCCAGCGCGGCAGGCTGATCGCCGGAGTGGACCAGACCACTTACCTGTTCGGTTTCCTCAATCCCGCCAACGGTCAGCTCGAGGGTTTCGACATCGAGATGGTCAAGCAGCTCGCCAGCGCGATCTTCGGCAGCTGGGAAGGACACGTGCAGTGGACGACGATCCCGTCGTCCCAGCGGGAGAACGTGTTGCGCACGCACGCGGTGGATCTTGTGGTCCGTACCTACAGCATCAACTGCACACGGCTCAAAGACGTGGACTTCTCCGCGACCTACTACGTCGCCGGGCAGCGGGTGCTCGCGCCGCGTAACTCCGGCATCACCGGGTTGTCCGATCTCGGCGGGAAGAAGGTCTGTGCCACAAGGAGTTCCACCTCGCTCGGCGCGATACAGGCGGCACCGTCGAAGCCGGTCCCGGTGTCGGTGGACAACTGGTCGGACTGCCTGGTCCTGTTGCAGCAGGGACAGGTCGACGCGATCTCCACGGACGACGTGATCCTGGCCGGCATGGCGAAACAGGATCCGAACGTGGCGGTCGTCGGCGAGCGGTTCACGCAGGAGAACTACGGCATCGGGATCCCGAAGGGCCAGCAGGACATGGTCCGGTTCGTCAACTCCGTGCTCGAAAATGTCCGGAACAACGGGGCCTGGCAGCGGAACTACAACACGTGGATCGCGCCGATGCTCGGGCCGGCCGGTCCGCCGAGTGTTTCGTACCAGTGAGGAAGTAATGCCCGACAACGAACCCATCTCCGGCCGGCTGGACGAGGCACCGCCGGAGGCGACGCGGTTCATCCGCCCCGCTCCGCAATCGCAACCGGAGGAGCCACTGGCGACGAGCGTGCTCGCCAGCGCGCCGCCGACCACGAGCATCGCCGTGCCGCGCCCCGCGGCCGAGCACGGCGGACCGGGCGTGCTGCCCGATCCGGGCACCGACAGCGTGCTGCCGGAGATGTCCAGCGGCCGCGGGTCCGGTTCCGGCAGCGGCCCCGGCACCGGTCCGGGCACGGGGTCCGGCCCGTTCGCCGGCACCTCCCGGCGCAGCGGCCGCCGCAGCTCCCGGCGCGGCCGGCTCGGGCTGGGTCTGGTGGACGTGCCACCGGTGCCCTACCGCGACCCGGCGTCCGCGGTACTGACGAATCCGGTGGTGTCGGAGGAAAAACGGTACTGCGGCAACTGTTCGGCCAAGGTCGGCCGAGGTGACGACGGGCCCGAGGGCGTGTGCGAAAAATGCGGCACGTCGTACTCGTTCGTACCGAAGCTACAGCCCGGTGACGTCGTCGGCGGGCAGTACGAGGTGCTGGGCGCGATCGCCTACGGTGGCCTCGGCTGGATTTACCTGGCGCAGGACCACAATGTCAACGACCGCTGGGTTGTCCTCAAAGGACTGATCGACACCGGCGACGTGACCGCGATGAACGCCGCCGTCAACGAAACCCGGTTCCTGGCCGAGGTCGAGCACCCGAACATCGTCCGGATCTACAACTTCGTCCAGCATCCGGATACTCGCACCGGGCACTCGGTCGGCTACATCGTGATGGAGTACGTGGGCGGTCAGTCGCTGCGGCAGCTCGCGCTGGCGCACTACCGCGCGGTGGGCAGGCCGGACCCGCTGCCGATCGCCCAGGTCATCGCCTACGGTCTGGAGATCCTGCCCGCGCTCGGCTACCTGCACAGCCAGAACCTGCTGTACTGCGATCTCAAGCCGGACAACGTGATCCAGACCCACGAGCAGCTCAAGCTGATCGATCTCGGTGCGGTGCGGCGGATCGATGACTATTCGAGCCCGCTGTTCTTCACCACCGGTTACAGCGCACCGGAACTGGCCACCCATGGCGCGTCGGTCGCATCCGATCTGTACACGGTGGGCCGCACCCTCGCCGTGCTCAGCTTCGAGTTCAACGGCTACACCACGAAGTACAAGGACTCGCTGCCGAGCGCGGACGAGGTCCCGCTGTTCAAGCTTTTCGGTTCGTACCACCGGTTCCTCAAGCGCGCGACGCATCCCGACCCGGACCGCCGGTTCATCACCGCGGAGGACATGGCCGATCAGCTGGCCGGGGTGCTGCGCGAGATCATGGCCATGGGCACCGGAAAAGCCCGGCCCGGAGTGTCCACTGTGTTCGGTCCGGAGACCAGCACGTTCGGCATCGACATCGTGGTACCAGAGCCGGGGCAGCCGGTGCCGCTGCCGAAGGGCGCCGAGGTCGTCGGCGGGCTGCCGATCCCGCAGGTCGACACGAGCGACCCGGCGGCCGGTGTGCTGGCCACGACCACCGCACTCGACCCGCAGGGCGCGATCGACGCACTCATCGGCGCGCCGCGCGAGTCGATCGAGGTGCGGCTGCGGATCGTCCGTGCCCGGATTGAGCTGGGCGAGCTCGCCGAGGCGAGCAGGCAGCTGCAAGCCGCGCAGTACCTGGCGATCCGCGCGGGATACCCGCACGACTGGCGGATCGACTGGCACCGCGGGCTGATCGAGCTGGCCGGCGGTCGGCAACGCGTCGCACAGGTCGCTTTCGAAGCGGTGTATGACGATCTGCCCGGAGAGCTCGCGCCGAAGCTCGCGCTGGCGGTGAGCGCCGAAGGCGTCGGTGACCATTTCGCGGCTTCGCGGCTCTACGAGCTGGTGTGGCGGACCGATCGCAGTTACGTGAGCGCCGCTTTCGGCCTGGCCCGGGTGTATCTGGCGCAGGGCGCCCGCGCAGGCGCGGTCGAGGTGCTCGAATCGGTGCCGTCCTCGTCGACGCACTACGTCGCCGCACAGGTCGCCGCGATCAAGATCAAGACCAGGGCGAGCGGCGACGGTTCGGTGACCGAAGGAGATCTCCTCGACGCGGGAACACGGCTCGAGCGGCTCAGCCTCGACGCGGAGAGCCGGACGAAACTGACCGCGGAGGTACTGGAAGCCGCATTCGAGTGGGTGCGCTCCGGTCCACCCGATCACCATACGTCGACGCGTGTGCTGGGCTACGCACTGTCCGAACGGGACGTCCGATTTGGACTGGAGCGCTGTTATCGCACCCTGGCAAGGCTTGCCCATACTTCGTCGGACCGCATCGACCTCGTCGACCGCGCCAACGAAATCCGGCCGCGCACCCTGACCTAGCGGCTGGGGTCAGGGGTTGATCTGCTCCGCCCGCTTCAACTTCGTCAGCGCGTCCGGCGCGCCGTGTGTCGTGAAGTGTTCGAGGGCGACTTCGACGAACAGCGCGCGGGCGCGCACGGCGACGGGCCCGTCCTCGGTGTCGAGCCTGCCTTCCGCGCTCGCGTAGAGCTTCCGGCCCGCGACCCCGTCGACCTTCGCGGTGATGAACAGCGTCGATCCGACCGGTACCGGCCGTACGAAGTCCGTCTCGAGCTTCCCGGTCACCGACGGGCGGCGCAGCACGTTGCCGACCGTTGAGCCAATCGCTTCATCGAACGCGCAGGCCAGCAGGCCGCCGTGGGCCAGTCCCGGCGCGCCCTGGTGTGCCTCGGTGACGGTGAACCGGGAGTGCACCAGCGCATGCTCGCCCATCGTCGAGCGCATGTGCAGCCCGCCGTCTAATTCGCCACAGCCGAAGCACCGGTCGTAGTGCATCGGGAGTTCCGTGCCGGGCGGCGGTGTGTCGGGATGCGGCGCCGGCTGCTCGGTCCGGACCGGGGGCCACACTGCGGGAAACCGGGTTCCGTCGCTCATTCGACCAAGCTAACTCGCGGCCGCACTGGATTTCCCACATGCCCCTTCTTCGGAGAGACAAGGAACACGCGAAGCTGGAAAATTACTGCCAATCGCGCGGGAGCGACTAAGGTCGCCACATTGCCCGCTGGCTACGGAACTGTGCATGAGGAGGTCGGGGAGTATGGCGGATTCGGCGGCCCAGGAACAGGAAATCGACCCGAGAACCGTCAAACGGGCGGTGATCGCCTCGGCGATGGGTAACGCAACCGAATGGTACGACTACGGTGTGTTCACCTCCGGTGCGATCGCCACGGCCATCGGTACCGTGTTCTTCCCTGGTGAGGGCAACGCGGTCCTGAAATCGCTCGCGCTGGTCGCGATCGGGTTCGTGGTCAGGCCCTTCGGCGGAGCGTTCTTCGGGCCCCTCGGCGACAAACTCGGCAGGCAGAAGGTCCTCGCGATCACGATCCTGCTGATGTCCGGCTGTACCTTCCTGGTCGGCTGCCTGCCCACCTACGCGGGCGGCTACGCGATCGGGATCGGCGCGCCGATCCTCGTCCTGCTGCTCCGGCTGATCCAGGGCTTCTCGACCGGTGGCGAGTACGGCGGCGCGGCGACGTTCATCGCCGAGTACGCCCCGACCCGCCGCCGCGGGTTCTTCGGCAGCTTCCTGGAGTTCGGCACGCTGACCGGTTACGTGCTGGGCAACGTCGTCGTGCTCGCGGTGACACTGTCGTTCACCGCGCAGCAGGTGGAAAGCTGGGCGTGGCGGATCCCGTTCTTCGTTGCGCTGCCGCTCGGCCTCGTCGGGCTCTACCTGCGGTCGAAACTGGAGGACACCCCGGAGTTCCAGCGGCTGGAGAAGTCCGGTGAGAAGGCGGAGAAGGCACCGCTCAAGGAGACGCTGACCCAGAACTGGCGGATGATCCTGAACCTCGTCGGGATCGTGCTGCTGCTCAACATCGCGGACTACATGCTGCTGACCACGATGCCGACCTACTTCACGGATACGTTGAAAATCAACGACAACACCTCGACGATGATCATCATCGGGGTCGAGCTCGTGCAGATGGCGCTGATCGCACCGCTGGGCGCGCTGTCCGACCGGATCGGCCGGAAACCGTTGCTGCTCACCGCGGCGATCGGGTACATCGTGCTGAGCTACCCGTCGATCAAGCTGATGCAGAGCGGGAACATCGCGTTGCTGGTGGTCGGGTTCGCCATCGTGGCGTTGCTGCTGGTGCTGATGCTCGCGGTGATCGGCTCGACGTTCCCGGCGATGTTCCCGACGCGGGTGCGCTACGGCTCGTTCGCCATCGGGTACAACGTGTCCACGTCGATCTTCGGTGGTACCTGCGGCGTGGTCGTCACCGCGCTCATCCATGGCACCGGGAACAATGACTGGCCGGCGTTCTACCTGATGATCGCGGCCGCGATCGCGGTGGTGCCGATCCTGCGCATCCCGGAGACGGCACGGGTTCCGATCGCGCAGATCGAGGTCCAGACCACGCCGTCGGCAGGGCTGCGGACCGCCACGAGCTGACCCGATTCGGGCAGGGGCCGCGCTTTCTTCCGAAGGCGCGGCCCCTGCCGGCTCAGTCGGCGGTGCGGCGAGGAGCGAAGTGCCGGCGTGACCACGCCGCCAGGATCGCCGAAATACCCAACGCGACGCCACCTTCCACGAGCAGCACAGTGAACACCATGGACTTCCTCCTCTTCACCGGATCGTCCGGCGAGTGCCGGCACGGTACTTGGCTGGACCACTTGGTGGGTCCCGAGTGTTCATCGTTCACGAACTGCGAGGTATTTCAGCAGAACCTTGCGTTGAGTCGTGATCTCGGCCACGGCAAGATGGGGGCACCGTAAGTGAGGAGAGGGCGGCGATGACCGACCGCAACGAGACCCCGGGAATGGCGGATGCCGCGCGGTTGCTCGACGACTGCACCCAGCAGCTGATTCCGGTTCCGGCGTTCCTTGACGAACAGACCACCACCGAGCGCCTCGAATGCACGCAGGCCGCCGAGGAGAACCTCGACGGCCACGTGCTTTAGTGCCGGGTAAGGGTTACGCGCTCGCGGAGAGCTTGGTCCAGTCCTGCCAGGAGTAGGTCCAGTCCGAGTAGTCGCCGTCCTGCGGACTGAGTTGCTGGGTGCTGCCGGTGATTTCGACCGGGTCACCCATGAGCACCCCGTCGTAGTACTCCTTGGCTCGCGCGGGCGAGAGGTTCAGGCAACCGTGCGAGATGTTCTTCTTGCCCTGGGCCCACACCGAGGCGGCGAGGCCGTGGATGAACTCGCCGTTGTTGGAGATGCGCACGGCCCACGGCACGTTCACGTCGGTGTAGCCGTAGCGCGGATTGCTCATCGAGTACACGGGGTGCTTGTCCATCACGACGTGGATCCCGCTGTGCGTGACGCGGCCAGGGTCGGAGTCGAGCCCGTAGCTGACCGGGTAGTCCGCGATCTGCTGCCCGTCGCGGATCACCTGCATGTGGTGGGTCCTGGTGTCACCGCGGACGATCTGCGAGCGGCCGATGGTGAAGGACGAGGTCACGTCCTGCTTGCCGTAGGTGCCATCGGCGAGCTTGACCCCGTAGATCTTCGCGGCCACGGTGACCTTGGTGCCCGGCTGGAAGTAATCCTTGGGGCGCCAGTGAACCTGGGTGTCGGACAGCCACGCCCATGCCCCCTCGGTCTTGGGCGTGGTCTCCACGGAAAGCGCCTTCTGCACGGCGGCCTTGTCGGTCACCTTGCTGGAGAAGGTCAGCGCGATCGGCATCGCGATGCCGTAGGTCTGGTCGTCACCGACGTTGAGGCTGCCGGAAATCTGCCGTTTCGGGGTCACGGTGCTGAACTGGCCGGCCAGCGGGACCGGTCGTCCGTCGGAGCCGACCGCGGTGCCGGACCAGGTGTAGGTCTTGCCGTAACCGAGCGACTCGGTGGGCGCCCAGCTGTGCTTGTCGGCGGCGAGCTGACCGGCGACCTGCTTGCCGTCCGGGTTGGTCAGAGTGACTGCCTGGAGGGCGCCGTCGGTGACGGACACAGTGACCGGATCCCCCGGCGCGACGTTCGTGGCCCCCGCGGCGGGCTGGAAGCTCAGTGCTGCCTTCGCCTCCGTCGAGCCACTTCCCGCCGGACTCGGGGTGCCGTTCACCGGCGTCGGCGTCGGATTGCCCGTGCAGGCACTGAGCGCGAGTGTCGCGGACACGCCGAATGCGATCAGCGCGGCTGGCAGACGACGTGTTCTGAGTAGTCTCACCGGTGGATGCCCCTTCTCCCCTTTAGCCCCGAAGACGTCCGCCAACTTGGCACGTTGACACCCGAACGGGTGACATGTGTCACTACTTTGTGTGGACGGAACAGATCATGAGAGTACCCGGCCTCCTCCGCCGCGAACCCTGAATTCACCGTACGACGTTCCGGTGACATCGAAGAACGGGTGTGGAGGGGCTTTCGATTTCGCCAGATCCCGGTACGCTGCCCACTAGGCCGTCGTTTTGCGTGTTCGTGGCTTCACACTCGCGGAACTTCTGACGCGAGCCATGAGCCGGACACGCGCTCTTCGCTCGTCTCGTTGGAACCGCCCGGGACGGCCCGGGTGTCGCCGCGGTGGCGCCCGATGCGGATGTAACGAGGAGTACAGCGGTGGCGCAAGGCACTGTGAAGTGGTTCAACGCCGAGAAGGGCTTCGGCTTCATCGCCCAGGATGGCGGCGAGGGCGATGTGTTCGTGCACTACTCGGAGATCGATGGGCGCGGCTTCCGCACCCTCGAGGAGAACCAGCGGGTTGAGTTCGAGGTCGGGCAGGGCCAGAAGGGCCCGCAGGCCCAGAAGGTGCGCGTCATCTGACGCTTCCTGCAGCACGTCGCAAGCCCCCGGTGGGATCTTCCCGCCGGGGGCTTGTTCGTTGTTCGGGGGCCGGGTTGTTTTCTTTGCGCCGACGGGGGAATCAGCGGCTTGCGGGCGGGGTCAGGACCAGTTCTTGTCGAACACGTGCTGGTCGGTGTTGGCGGTTCCGGCGTGGTCGGCGAACTGACGTCGCTGCGCGGAGGCGGCCTGGGATTCCCAGGAAAGGCGCTCGAGGATCCAGTCACGCGCCAGCGCCTGCGGCGAGGTGCCGCGTTCCTGGGCGATGTCCCGGAGCTGAGAGCTGGCGATGAGGCTCATCCGCAGCTGGTACACCTGCGCCTCGCCGAAGCGCTTGCCGGTGCCGGTGCTTTCGGGCCCCGTAGCGGTCTCCGGCGCCAGCGCGGCGAGGTAACTGGTCAGCTCGTGATCCTCGACGGCGCCGTCGGCTTCCCGGGCGCTGTTGCGATGCCGCCCGGGGTTGATGGGCTTGACCGCCTTGAGGTCGGTTCTCGTGTTACCGCGACGTCCTATCGATGGAAGAGGCACGCGCCCACGATAACGGTTAAGTCACGCCAACCGCCCCAATGTGACCCGAGCCACACAAGACAGCGGCTCGCGCTACTCCACCTGAGCGCCGCGGACACCCACATAGCCCAACCCCGCCACAACCC
>NZ_WMBA01000028.1 GCF_009707865.1 Amycolatopsis pithecellobii | reverse complement strand
CCACAGGCGCTGACCGGGGGTGTGTCAGCACTGTGATTGTTACATGAGTCCGGCTCCGTTCGCGAGTGGTGAACGTGAAAAAGTCGGCCGGATTGTCATCTTGTCGTCGCTGTGCGTTCACCCGCGTTCGTGGCTCTGAGTGGGCATCGGGGTGGGCCAGGTTCACTCGGCGGGGGGCTGTGGTGCCGTTATTTCTCTGGCTAGCCTCGCGGCAAGTTGCTAGTACGAAGCTTTTGGAGGAGCTATGAGCGGGTCTGTGGAAGTGCGACAGTTCCTCCTTCGGTACGAAGGCGGCGACGCGAGCGCGTTGGGTGGGGTGCCGTCACAGCGCGCGGGTCAGCCGGATTCGCCGCGAGTGTCGGACGATCAGGTGCGGCGGGCCCGGCTCGCGGTCGCGACGGGCGCGACGGATGCCGAGGACTGCGCGTTGCTGTTGGACATGCTGGGCTTGGTTCCGGATGAGGACGGTCAGTTGCCGGCGCAGCGCTAGGAGCGGGGCGCGGCCCGGTTTTCCCAGCTAGACAAGCGTTTGCGGCGTTTAGGGATACCGGGTTGGAGGCCGTTTGGGGCGTGTCCTATGCTTGTAATCGCTCCCGGGGGGACCTGAGAGCGCGGTCGGTCGGTTCGCCGAAACCGGTCGAGCTCCCATCGTCCAGCGGCCTAGGACTCCGCCCTTTCAAGGCGGCAACGCGGGTTCGAATCCCGTTGGGAGTACGCAGTACAAGCAAGGCCCTGTGGCGCAGTTGGTTAGCGCGTCGCCCTGTCACGGCGAAGGTCGCGGGTTCGAGTCCCGTCAGGGTCGCAATAGCGTCTGGCACGCAGCCGGCGTTTCCGGCCAGGTAGCTCAGTTGGTATGAGCGTCCGCCTGAAAAGCGGAAGGTCGCCGGTTCGACCCCGGCCCTGGCCACCCTTCAAGAAGCCGCTCCGACCCAGGTCAGGGCGGTTTTTTCGATGACCAACGGGACACCAGTATTGGCCTGGACAAAGAGGTCCTGTTCGGGGCCGGGGTGGCGACAACGATGACTTTCGTCCGGGCGGCCGACCATCCGGACCGCGACGGGCCCCTGGGCACGGGATCCCGCCTGGGACGTCAGTCTCGTGAGGTCCGGGATGGTCGGCGTGACACACCGCTAGCGCAGCAGGATGCCGCCGTTGATGTCCAGGATTGTGCCGGTTACGTAGGCCGCTTGGGGGGACGTCAGGTAGGCCATCGCGTCCGCGATTTCGCGTGAGGTGGCTTGGCGGCCGAGGGGTATGGCGCCGTCCCGGCGCGCACGCGCTTCTTCGACGGTGATCCCGAATTCAGCCGCCGCGGCACGGAGTGCGTCGTCGTTCATCGGGGCGTCGACGAACATCGGGGCGACCCCGTTGACCGTGATCCGGTCGGGTGCGAGTTCGAGGGCGAGGCTCTTGATCATCGCGCCGAGCGCTCCCTTGGACGCGCTGTACACCGCCCGCCCTGGCGCGCCGGTCTGCGCGGTCGCCGAGTAGACGTACACGATGCTGCCACCCGGTGCGGTCAGCGCCGGCACCGCGCTGCGCGACAACAGGAACGGTCCCTTCGCGTTGACGGCCATCACCCGATCCCACTCGGCTGGATCAAGATCCTTGAGTGGCGACTTCGGCGTCACCACAGCGGTCGCGACCGCCAGCACGTCGAGCCGCCCGTGCCGGTCGACGGCGGCCGCGACCAGCGCGTCACAGGCCGCCGGGTCGGTGACGTCGGTCTGGATCCCGATGGCGCCCGAGCCGGGATGAGCCGCAGCGATCTTCGCCGCCACATCGGCGGCGCCGGGGCCCAGATCGGACAGCACGACTTTTGCGCCGTCCTCGGCGAAACGCCACGCGACGGCAGCACCGATTCCCGCCGCGGCGCCGGTGACGATCACGACGCGTGTTGTTGTATCAGGCATGGCCCAACCCCCCTGAGATTTTCCAACCTTATGGTTGGTGATGTCAGGCTATAGGGTCACCAACTCAATCTGCAACCGTAGGGTTGGTCCGGGGTAGGGCGATGCGTTCCGCGGCACGGACGACGGCGGCCCGGCGTCTGGCGCGCTCCGCGGGATTGTCCGCGCTGGCACCGGTCAACATCCGCGCGAGCTGGGGTACCGCGACCCACCACGCCGCGAGCGCGATGAGCATGAAAAGGGCGTAGTCGGCGTCGATTTCGTCGTCAAGGACGTCGTCGCGCTGGGCGTTGGCGTAGCGCTCGACCTTGTCGCGGTAGTGCGCGGAACGCTCCGGGTTGTCGGCCGGGCGCTGCGCCAGTGCTTCCCACAGCAACAGGCGAACCAGGTTCGGATGGTCCTGGTGGTAGTCGAAGGTACGGCCGGCGAACTCGCCGATGTCCGCGACGTCGCCATCCGGCCGCCCGACCGCGGCGGCGAGTTCTTTGAGCTGGTTGGACAACACCGTGTCGAACAGGGCTTGCTTGTCGCCGAAGTAGTTGTACAGCCGCTCCTTGTTGATGCCGGCGCGCTTGGCGATATCCGCCATGGTCGCTTCGGGTCCACGCTCGCCGAACTCGGCGATCGCGGCTTCCATCAGGCGTCGTCGCGTTTCTTCGGTATCCCAGGCCACGGCCGCAGTCTAGGCCAACCCTGGAGTTGGCCTACCGCACGAATCGCAGAATTCCAACCTTAGCGTTGGAAACGATGGATCCCCAGACCGCTGCCGCCGGGTTCGAGATGGGGCTTGAGCGCCAGGTTCTCGTTGTAGTCCCCGCCGTTCTGGGTCCGGAACGGGATCGGCTCCTCGGTCTCGAGTGTTTCCAGCCGTGCCCGCAACTCCTTGACCGCCCGCTCGAATTCCGGCGCCCCCGCGCGATCGGCGCTGTGCACCACGAATGGCGGCAGCACCGACATCCCCGTGTACCAGAAAGTGCCGTGCAGCAACGGAAACAGCACCTGTTCGAGCTCCCCGTTCACGCCGCGCGGGCCGAGGCTCGACGGTCGGCCGCCGACAGTGATCGCCGCGAGTGCGCGCTTTCCCGCGAGGTGGCCCTCGCCGTACCGCAGCACCCGGCCGTCCTCGCCGGTGAGCCCGTAACCGAAGCCCTTCACGAAGACCCGGTCCACCCAGCCCTTGAGGATCGCCGGCATTCCGTACCACCACAACGGAAACTGGAGCACGAGCACGTCAGCCCACTCGATTTTCTTGTGCTCCGCCTGGATGTCCGGGCTCAGCCGCGCCGACTCGTACGCCGTCGCGGATTCGCCGGCGACCACCAATCGCGTCTCGGGGTCCAGGTCGTAGTCCGCGCGGTCGACGACCGGGTTCCAGCGCATCGCGTACAGGTCCGACTGCCGGTACTCGTGCCCGAGTTCGGTCAGCGCGCGGAGTCCCTCGTCGCGAAGGGAGCCCGTCAGCGAGCGCGGTTCCGGATGGGCATGGATCCACAACACCTTCATGACCCCAGCGTGCGAAATCGTTGAGCTCGCAACCAGTGGCCGTGAGGCCATCTTGTGCAAGGATCGGGCCATGCATCGCGTCGTGGTCCTCGTCCGTGCCGGGGTTCTGCCGATCGAGCTGGGCATCGTGCACCGGCTCTTCGGACAGGCCCGCTCGGGCGAGGGCAAATCGCTCTACGACGTCGTGACCTGCGCTCTTGTGCCCGGTGAAGTGCAGACGGACGCCGACTTCACGATCGCCGTGGCGCACGGGCCGCAGGCGCTGGCCGACGCCGACACGGTGATCGTGCTGTCCGCCGCCGACGACTACGGACCGCAGACGGGCGGCCCGTTGCAGGGTCCGCCGGCCGACGCGTTCGCGCTCATCCGGCCTGGCACGCGCATCGCGTCCATCTGCACCGGCGTCTTCGTGCTCGCGGCGGCCGGCATCCTCGACGGCCGCCGCGCGACGACGCACTGGCGCTCGGCCTGGCAGCTGCGCGAGCTGTATCCGGCGATCGATGTCGAGGAGAACGTGCTCTACACCGACTCCGGTGACGTGCTGACCTCGGCGGGCGTCGCGGCTGGGCTCGACCTGTGCCTGCACATGATCCGGCGCGATCACGGCGCCGCCGTCGCGAACGAGGTTGCGCGCGGCACGGTCGTCGCGCCGCATCGCGAGGGTGGACAGGCCCAGTTCATCTCCCGACCGGTGCCCGAGCCCGGAGTTTCCTCCACGGCCAACGCGCGTGCCTGGGCGTTGCGGCATCTCGACCGCCCGCTGTCGTTGCGGGAGCTCGCCGCGTGTGACTCGATGAGCGTGCGCACCTTCACCCGCCGCTTCCGCGAGGAAATCGGTGTCTCCCCGGTGCAGTGGTTGACCCAGTTGCGCGTCGAGCGGGCTCGTCAGCTGCTGGAGGAGTCCGATCTCCCGGTCGACCGGATCGCGACGCACGCCGGCTTCGGTACAGCCGCGTCGCTACGCCAGCATTTTCAAACCGCGGTCGGCGTCTCGCCGAGCATGTACCGGGCGACTTTCCGCGGTGCCTGAAAGCGCTTTCACAGACGACTTGCCGGAGACCGATAAGGTGATCGGATGGCTGGCGTGAAGCGGCGCACCCAGGCCGAGCGACGAGAGGCGACCCGGACCGCGTTGCTGGAGGCGACCGTCGAGTGTCTCGTCGAGTTCGGCTATTCCAATGTCACCGCGGCGCAGATCGCCGGTCGCGCCGGGGTGACCCGTGGCGCCCAGGCGCATTACTTCGCCACCAAGGCGGAACTCGTGGTCGCCGGTCTCGAACACGCGACGGGCCGGATCATCCAGCAGTTCCGGGCCGACCCACCGCACTGCCCGACCGAGACGGAAAGCGTGCTGGCACTGGTGGATCGGCTGTGGGCGCTGCATGACGGCGCCACGTTCACCGCGCTCGTCGAGCTGTGGCTGGGCAGCCGCACCGATCCGGAGTTGCGCCGGCACGTGCACCGGTTGAACAGGGAGCTCACCGTCGGGATGAGCGAGCTCCTCAACCAGGTCGCCCCCGATTTCCTGCGCAGACCGCGCGGCGCATCGGCCATGGTGACCGCACTCGCGGCGATCCGGGGAGTCGTGCTGACGAGCTTCGTGTCGAGTGGACAAACCACGACGGCGTTGTGGAAAGCCATTCGCGCCGAGATCGTGCAGCTGGCCACCGATGTGATCAAGCAGCAGCCGTGAGGCGTCCGCTGTGGATCAGGACCAGAGTTCCGCCGCCGGGCGGGGTCTCCCGAGCAGATACCCCTGAGCCTGGTCACAACCCAGGTCGCGCAACAGGTTCAGCTGCGTCCTGGTCTCCACGCCTTCCGCGACCACGGTCAGGTGCACCGCATGTGCCATCGCGATGATGCTGGTGACAATGGCTTCCGCGTCGGTGGACTCGCCGAGGCGCATCACGAACGAGCGGTCGATCTTCAACGTGTCCAAAGTGAGCCGTTGCAGCTGGGCGAGTGACGAGTAGCCGGTGCCGAAATCGTCGATCGCCAAGCGGACCCCGAGTTCCCGCAACGCGGCCAGTGCTTCGCTCGCCAGTGCCGAGTCACGCATCAGCGCGCTTTCCGTGATCTCCAGGCACAATGCATTCGCCGGCAACCCGGTCGTGTGCAGCGCGTGCTCCACATCGGAAATCAGCGCGGGGTCATCCAGCTGCCGCGTCGAGAGGTTGATCTTGAGATCGACGTCGATGCCACGCGCCCGCCGTGCCGCCAGTTCCTGTGTGGTGATGCGCAGAACATGTGCGCCCAGCTGGTTGATGAGGTCGCTTTCCTCGGCCAGCGGGATGAACTCCATCGGCGGCACCGCGCCGTGCACCGGGTGCGTCCACCGCAGCAGGCCCTCGACCGCAACCATCTCGTTGGTCCGCAGGTCCACCACCGGCTGGTAGGCGGCCCACAGTTTGCCGAGACGCACCGCGTCGCGCAGGTCCTGTTCGAGCCGCAGCCGCCGTTGCATCCGGCGCCGTAGCTCCACATTGAAGAACTCGTACCGGCTGCGGCCCAGCGTTTTCGCTTGGTACATCGCGACATCCGCGTCTCGCAACAGCTCGTCGGCCGCCCGCCGGTCCCCAGGGCCGGCGAGCACGATCCCGATGCTGGCGTCCACATGCAACTTCCGGCCGTCCACCGAAACCGGCCGGGTCAGCCATTCACGCAGGCGCTCGGTGAGTGCCTTGACCTCCGGCTCACCGTGCACATCGGACACGAGCACGACGAACTCGTCACCGCCGAGCCTGCCGACGACGTCCTCGTCACGCACCGCGCGGCGCAACCGCTCGCCGGCGATCTTGAGCACCCGGTCGCCGATGGAATGCCCGAGGGAGTCGTTGATGACCTTGAACTTGTCGAGATCGATGAACAGCACCGCGATCGACTTCCGTTCCGGCCGGTGCAGCCGCGAGGACAGCTCGTCGAGGACCAGCGTCCGGTTCGCGAGTCCGGTGAGCGGATCGTGCGTGGCGTCGTGTTCGAGACGCTCGCCGATCGCGCGGCGTTCGGTGATGTCGGTGAAGGACAGCACGTACGCGCTCAGATCGCTGTCCTCGGGATTCATCGCGCGGCACGACGCCGACAGCCACACGTTGCGTCCGTCGCGGCGTAGCACGCGCATCACGCGCCCGTGCTGCGCGACTCCGGTGCGGCGGACCTGCGCCGCCGGGTACTCGCTCGGCGGCATCCGCTGCCCGGATTCGTCGTAGATCGGCCAATCACGCGGTGACGAGCCGACCATCGTCGACTCCGGCACCCCGAGGATCCGCTCCGCGGCCGGATTGGCCGAGATGACGAGCCCGTCCGCGCTGAGCACCAGCACGCCTTCGTCGAGGGACGCGACCACCGTGCTGTACTGCCGTTCCATCCGGCGCCGCGCCGTTTCGTCGGCGCACACCAGCACGAAACCGTCGTCCATTTCGGCCGCCGACACCCGCACGCTGAGCGCCGAGCCGTCCGCCGCGCGGTGGGTCTCCTCGCTGACCCCGCCGCCTTTGAACACCGCCGCCGGGTCCAGCGGGGCGCCGACCAGCTCACCCACGCGACGGCCGAGCGCGCCGGCCGCGGTCAGCCCGTATATCGCCTCGGCCGCCGGATTCCAGCTGGTCACCCGCCCCATGGCGTCGGTGGCGATGATGGCGTCGCTGACGTGCTCGACGAGCGCGGCCTGGTAGCGCAGCGCGGTTTCGGCGGCCTTCTTCGCGCTGACGTCACGCATGATCACCTGGAACGCGGGGCGGCCCATCCAGGTGGTGCGGACGGAGACGACATCCATCACGTGTCGCGTGCCGTCCGCGCGCACGAAAATCGCCTCGGCCGGCTCCGAAGTGGCCCCCGGTTCGGTCAGGCGGCTGAGCCGGTCGAACATCTCCGGTTGCGACAGCAGGTCCACGAAATCGGTGATCGGCTTACCCAGCAGCGCCGCCTTCGAGCCGCCGCCGGCGAAATTCACCGCCGCGGGGTTGGCGTAGACGATCGCCCGGTCCTGATGTACGACGATCATGTCCGGGCTCAGCTCGACGAGCAGCCGGTAACGGTCGGCGAGATCGGCGAGCTCGCGGCGGTCCTCGTGCCGGTCGGTCACGTTGTGCGCGATCCCGAACAGCTGCCCGTCGCCACGGCGTGCGGTGAACCGGAGCCAGCGCGTGTCACCGCCGGGAGCGGTATAGGACTTCTCGAGCTCGAGGTCTTCCCAGATGGCCGTGGTGCCGGCGGTGACGACGAGCGGCTTGATCAACTCGGCGAGGCGTGCTCGCAGGTCAGTATCCTCGGCTTGCGGGATACCGAGTAGCTCGGCCAACCCGGAGCTCCAGGACAGCTGGTCGGTGGCGAAGTCCAGTGACCAGACGACCCCGCGACCGGCCGCCAGCGCCAGGTCGATGACCTGATCGTGTTCGAGCGACACCTCGCCGGGCCGGTGCGCGCCGTTGGCGTTTGCGTCCATGGTCCGTCCGATCCGCCGAATTGCCCGAGATCCGCCGCTACTCCATTCGGAGTATCGGCCTCGGACGAAAGCACTCTTCCCGTCGCTTCCAGCCTGCCACGGCAAGTGATGTGAAGTCGCTGGTCGTTGGCCTAACAGATCCGTTTCCGCCTGGAACGGATCGTAGAGGTAATGAACAGGAGGGGCGAGTGATGATCTCGCGAGAAATCGGTATTTGCGGAATCGGAGCGGTCACCGGCTACGGCTGGGGCCGGGAGGTGCTGTGGGACGGCCTGTCCTCGGGCAAGTCGGCCGCCACTTTGGAGGGTGGCTACGGCAAGGACCGGGACGAGACGGCTTGGGTCGCGAAGGTTCCGGACGGCGGTGACCCGATCGACGGGCGCAGCCGTTTCGCGCGGGCCATGCGGGCGTCGGCGAGGGAAGCCATCGCCGACGCGGAGCGGCGTGGCTGGCAGCCAGGGCCAAGAGTGGGCCTGCTGCATGCCGTCGTGCTCGGCGAGGTGGACTTGTGGCGCGAGTTCTACCACGACGAGCAGACCCTCAAGGCGCGTGACTACCTGGCACTCATGCCGTCGACCCCGATGTCGACGTTCATGCAGGAGTACGGCTTCCACGGTCCCGCGATGAACGTGTCGGCGATGTGCGCCTCGGGTAACGCCGGGCTGCTCACCGCCAAGGCCTGGCTCGACGCCGGGATCGTCGACGACGTCGTGTTCGTCGCGACGGATCTGTCGCTGGTGCCGGAGAACGTGCTGCATTTCGTCCGGCTCGGGGTGGCGATCACCGACACCGAGCCGCTCGACGCGTGCCGCCCGTTCCAGGAGGGCAGTCGCGGGTTCAGCATGGGTGAGGCCGCGGTTTCGTTCGTGCTGTCCCGGAACTCGGGCCGGCCGTACGCGCTCGCGCTCGGTGGCGCGATGTCGCACGACGCGCATCATGTGACGTCGATCGACATGGGTCTCGACCAGGTCCGTGGCTGTTTCCGCGATGCGCTGGCGAATGCGGGCGTGCCGACCTCGGCCGTGCGTTACCTCAACGCGCACGGTCCGGGCACGAAGCAGTGTGATCGCGCCGAAGCGACCATGCTGGACGAGTTGTTCGGTGCCGAAACCGCTCTCTACTCGGTGAAGCCGCTTGTCGGGCACTGCCAGGGGGCGGCTTCGGCGGTGGAGACCGCGGTGGCCGCGTTGGGTTACGACCGGGGTTTCCTGCCGGCGCCACCCACCGTCGCGCCGGGACACCCGCAATTGCTCAACGGGCGGACCGAGATCGAGGACGGGCTGACCGTCAAGTCCTCACTCGGCATGGGCGGACATAACTCCGTTGTGGTCCTTGCTCCGCCTGCGTAGAGATCGGGCCGTGAAGGACTTCGCGTGGAGGGGTCCTTCACGGCCCTTTTCCGGGCAGCGGAGCGTGGGTTGCGGGCATGGCGAGACTGCGACGAGGATCGGGGTATGACTCCGCGCACAACACCGCCGTTTCGCGCCGATCATGTCGGAAGCTTGCTGCGTCCCGCGAAACTGCATGAGGCAAGAGAGAAATTCGCCAACGGGGCGATCGACGCCGACGAATTGCGGGCCGTCGAGGACGAGTCCATTCGCGGCGTTGTCGAATTGCAGCGCGCCGCCGGGTTGCGGTCCGCCACCGACGGCGAATTCCGCCGGGCGTCCTGGCACATGGATTTCATCTACCAGCTGCACGGCATCCGCAAGAGCGACCGGAAGCTGCACGTCAAGTTCCACAACGCGGCCGGTGATCTCGACTGGAGCCCGGCCGGGCTCGAGGTGCACGACAAGATCGGCCTTGACGGTGTCATCTTCGGGCGGCATTTCGAGTATTTGAAGTCCATTGTGGACTCTCGGATCACCCCGAAGCAGACCATTCCTTCGCCGAGCATGGTCTACTACCGCGGCGGGCGGTCTGCGGTCAGCGAGTCGGTGTATCCGGAGCTGGAGGAGTTCTACGCCGACTTGGCCGCCGCATATGCGAAAGAGATCGCGGGCATGGCGTCACTCGGGTGCACGTATCTGCAACTGGACGACACGAGCCTGGCCTACCTCAACGACCCGGAGCAGCGGGCGCTCGTGGCGAGCATGGGCGGCGATCCGGGCAACCAGCATGTGCGCAACATCAAAACGCTGAACGCCGCGCTCGCGGACAAACCCGCCGGAATGACCGTGACCACTCATCTGTGCCGCGGAAACTTCCGCTCGTCCTGGGTGGCGCAGGGCGGCTACGACTTCGTCGCGGACGCGTTGTTCAACGAGCTCACTGTGGACGGTTACTTCCTCGAATTCGACGACGAGCGTTCCGGCGGGTTCGAACCGTTGCGTTTCGTGCCGAAGGGCAAGTACGTCGTGCTGGGCCTGGTGACCACGAAACGCGGCGAGCTGGAAAGCGTCGACTCGCTGCGGCAGCGTATCGACGCGGCGTCGAAGTACGTCGACATCGATCAGTTGTGCCTTTCCCCGCAATGCGGCTTCTCCTCCACGGAGGAGGGCAACGATCTCACCGAGGATCAGCAGAAGGCGAAGCTGGAGCGGATCGTGGAGACCGCCGCGCTCGTCTGGGGCTGATGCCGGGGGAATGCGGCTTATGCTGAGGAGATGCGGCACACCTCGGCACAGGCGCCGTCGGTCGTCGACCGGGTGCTCGACGTGTTCGGCGCGTTCACGGCGCAACGGCCCGCGCTGAGCCTGTCGGAGCTGAGCCGCCGGGCCGCCCTGCCGCTGTCCACGACGCACCGGATCGTCGGTGAGCTGGCCCGGCGTGGCGCACTGGAGCGCCAGGATGACGGGCACTATCGCGTCGGACTGTGGCTGTGGGAAATCGCGTCGCTGTCGCGTGGCATGGGGTTGCGGGACGCGGCCATGCCGTTTCTCGAGGACCTCTACGAGGCGACGCACGAGAACGTGCAACTGGCTGTCCTCGACGCGTCCGAAGTGGTCTACGTGGAGCGGATTTCTGGCCGCAACGCCGTCAGCGTCGTGTCACGGGCGGGCAGCCGGCTCGACGCGCACGCGACCGGGGTCGGGCAGGTGCTGCTCGCGCACGCGCCCGCCGAAGTGCAGGAGAAGGTGCTCGCCGGGCCGTTGAAGGCCTACACCCCGAAGACGATCTGCTCGCCGGACGAACTGCGCCGCGTGCTGGCCGGTGTCCGGCGCGACGGTTTCGTGATCAGTGATCGGCAGGTCGAGCTGGTTTCGCTGTCCGTCGCCGCGCCGGTGCACGGGCCCGAGGACACTGTGGTGGCGGCGATCTCGATCGTGGTGCCGGCGCAGGGTGCGGACGCGTGGACGCTCGTGCCGGCGGTCCGCGCCGCCGCGCGGGGGATCTCGCGTAGCCTCGGCGCGCCGAGGGCGCGGCCGGCTCGGTGAAGGAGGTTCAGGTGGCGCGAACCCAGGTGGGCATCATCGGTGCGGGGCCGGCGGGTCTGTTGCTGTCGTACCTGTTGCACGCCGAAGGTATCGACGCCGTCGTGCTCGAAGCACGCAGCCGCGAGTACGTGGAACGGCGAGTGCGCGCGGGTGTGTGCGAACACCCGACCGTCGAGCTGCTGCGGGAGATCGGTGTCGGTGCCCGGATGGACGCGGAAGGCTTGCCACACCACGGGTTTTCGCTACGGTTCGACGGCGCGGACCACCGGATTGCGCTGACCGAGCTGACCGGCAAGTCGATCATGGTGTACGGGCAGCAGGAGATCGTGAAGGACCTCATCGCCGCGCACGAGGCCAAGGGGCATCCGGTCGAGTTCGAAGTGGCCGATGTGGAACTGTCTGATGTGGACGGTGAGCGGCCACGGGTGCGTTACCGCGACGTGGATGGGAAACCGCGGGAACTGCAGTGCGCGGTGATCGCGGGCTGCGACGGGTTCCATGGTGTGAGCCGGCCGTCCGCCCCGGGGTTGAAGCCGATCGATCGCGAGTATCCGTTCGCCTGGCTCGGCGTGCTGGCCCGTACCCCGCCGTCGCACGAGGAGCTGATCTACACCTACCACGAGCGCGGTTTCGCCCTGCACAGCATGCGTTCGCCGGAGGTCACGCGGCTGTATCTGCAGGTTCCCCAGGACGAGAAGATCGAGGAGTGGCCCGACGACCGGATCTGGTCGGAGCTGTCGGCGCGGCTCGCGACGTCGGACGGGTTTTCCTTGCACGAGGGGCCGATCCTGGACAAGAGCGTCACGCCGATGCGCAGTTTCGTGGCCGAGCCGATGCGATACGGCCGGTTGTTCCTGGCCGGCGACGCCGCGCACATCGTCCCGCCCACCGGGGCGAAAGGCATGAACCTGGCCGTCGCCGACGTGCGAGTATTGTCGCGGGCACTGGTGGAACTGCTGCGGCACAACCGAAGCGAGCTGGCCGAGTCCTATTCGGACACTTGCCTCGCGCGGGTGTGGCGGGCCGAGCACTTCTCGTGGTCCATGACGTCGATGTTGCACACCGCCCCTGGTGCCGACGACTTTCAGCGTCGCCTCCAGCTCTCGCAGCTGCGCTATACCGTGTCTTCGACAGCCGCGGCGACGAGCCTCGCGGAGAACTACGTGGGCCTGCCGTTCGAGTAGTGTGCGGCCAGGATCGCCTCGGCCGCGGCGCGCGCGTGGCGGGCGGAGTCCGGGTTCCCGGTGATCGCGGCCGTGACGATCGCTCCTTCGATGAGCAGGAACAGTTGCTCGGTCACCCTGGCGGGATGATCGACCGGCAGCCGCCGCACAAGGCGGGCCACATAGCGTTTGAGTTCTTCTTTGTGCTCACGGGCGATCACGGCGACCGCCGGCGACGTGGTGCCGAGCTCGCCGAACGAGTTGATGAAGGCGCAGCCCCGGAAACCGGGCTCGGAAAACCAGTCGTACAGCCAATCGAAGACCCCCGCGAGGCGATCGGCGGGTTCGGTCCGCTGCTCGACGACCGAAGCCAGGTTGGCCCGCCACCGCTGGTCCCGCCGCCGCAGGTAGGCCGCGACGAGCTCGTCCTTCGACGGAAAGCACTGGTACAAGCGCTTGAGTGAGACCCCGCAGGCGGCGCGGACGGCATCCATGCCCACCGCCTGCACGCCCCGCTCGTAGAACAGCTCCTCGGCGGCGTCGAGCGCCCGCGTGGTGGCCTCGGCGTGGTCCACGGAACCTCCGGTTGACAAGTGAGAACGGTCGTTCTCTACGATAGCGCACAGCGGAGAACGAACGTTCTCCGACGACGAGGAGGTACCGAGATGAGCCCGCGACCACCGTTCCCGCCGTTCGACGAGGAGACCGCCCGGCAGAAGGTGCAGGCCGCCGAGGACGCGTGGAACACCCGGGATCCGGAGCGGGTGGCGCTGGCCTACACCGAGGATTCGGTGTGGCGCAACCGGGACACATTCGTCACCGGCCGCCACGCGATCGTCGAGTTCCTGCGGGACAAGTGGGAGCGCGAGCTGGATTACGCGCTGCGCAAGGAACTCTGGGGTTTCCGCGGCAACCGCATCGCCGTGCGGTTCCAGTACGAGTGCCACGACAAGGATGGGCAGACTTGGCGTAGCTACGGCAACGAACTGTGGGAGTTCACCGACGAAGGGCTCATGCGCCGGCGTGAGGCGAGTATCAACGACGTTCGCATCGGCAAGGAAGACCGGCGCATCTTCGGCCCCCGGCCCGACGGCGAGCGCGGTGTGCTGTTGCCCATCCGGTGAGGTCTCGTCAACCGGTGGTTGACGACGGCGAGGTCGTCAACCTAAGGTTGACGCATGACGAGTCCCGTTCGACTCGACGATCTGATCGAGTCCGTCAAGAACCAGCACCCGGGCGCGGGTGCCCTCCAGCAGTTGTCCGACGCGATGCTGATGGCCGAGCAGGTCGGCGAGATCGCCGACCATCTCATCGGTCATTTTGTCGACCAGGCAAGGCGATCCGGCGCATCCTGGGCCGATATCGGGGCCAGCATGGGGGTTTCGAAGCAGGCCGCGCAGAAACGCTTTGTGCCCAAGGGAGTCAGCGTGGAAGACGTCGACCTCAGCGGCGGCTTCGAACGCTTCACCCCGCGCGCGCAGCAAGTCGTCGTCGAGACACAGGAGTTGGCGCGCCGGCTCGGGCACACCGAGATCACGCCAGGGCACCTCACGCTCGGCGTGCTCGGCGACGGCACAGCACTGGCAGCCAAGATGATCATCGCGCTGGGTGTGTCGCTTGAGGACGTTCGTGGCGCTGCGGCCGATGCCCTGCCACCTGCCACCGGGAAGAAGACCGAGGGCGTGATCCCGTTCTCCGGCGCCGCCCGTAAGGTTCTCGAACTCACCTTGCGGGAAGCGTTGCGGCTGGGGCACAACTACGTCGGCACGGAACATATCTTGTTGGCACTACTGGAAAACGAGGCCGGTGACGGTCCACTCACCGCCACCGGCCTCGACAAGAACGCGGTCGAATCAGCCCTCCGGAGCGCGCTCGAAGCGATCACCGGGAAGTCCTGATCAGGCCGGCGACTCGGCCCGCTCCGAAGTCGCCCACGCGGTGTGGAACGAGCCCTCCCGGTCGACGCGACGGTAGGTGTGCGCACCGAAGAAGTCGCGCTGCCCCTGCACGAGCGCGGCCGGGAGCCGTTCCGCGCGCAGCCCGTCGTAGTACGCGAGCGCGGTGGCGAAACCGGGCGTCGGGATGCCCAGCCGGACCGCGGTCGCGATCACCGAACGCCACGAGTCCTGCGCGTCCTCCACGGCCTTGCGGAAGTCACCGGAGGTCAGCAGCGTCGGCAGGCCCGGCTCGGCGGCGTACGCGGCGGACACGTCGTCGAGGAACTTCGCGCGGATGATGCAGCCGCCGCGCCAGATCTTCGCCACCGCACCGAGATCGATATCCCAGCCGTACTCGGCGCCACCGGCCTGGATCTGGTTGAAGCCCTGCGCGTACGCCACGATCTTCGACGCGTACAGCGCGCGTTCGACGTCATCGGCGAAGGTCTCGGCCGCCGCGCCGGACAGCGGAGTCCGCGACGGGCCGGGGAGCCCACGGCTGGCCGCCCGCAGGTTCGCGCTGCCGGACAGCGAACGCGCGAACACGGCCTCGGCGATCCCGCTGATCGGCACCCCGAGATCGAGTCCGATCTGCACGGTCCAGCGGCCGGTGCCCTTCTGCTCGGCCTGGTCGGTGACGATGTCCACGAACGGCTTGCCGGTCGCGGCGTCGGTGTGCGCGAGCACCTCGGCCGTGATTTCGATCAGGTAGGAGTCGAGGCGCCCGGTGTTCCAGGTGCGGAACACGTCGGCGATCTGCGCCGGCTCGTAGCCGAGTGCGCCACGCAACAGGTCGAAGGATTCGGCGATGAGCTGCATGTCGGCGTACTCGATGCCGTTGTGCACCATCTTCACGAAGTGCCCGGCGCCGTCGGGACCGATGTGCGTGCAGCACGGCGCACCGTCCACTTTGGCGGAAATATCCTCGAAAAGCGGCCCGAGGGACTCGTAGGACTCGGGCGACCCGCCGGGCATGATGCTCGGCCCGTGCAGCGCACCCTCTTCACCGCCGGACACGCCGGTGCCGACGAAGTGCAGTCCCTGCTCGCGCAGCGCCGCTTCGCGTCGGCGCGTGTCGGCGAAGTGCGCGTTGCCCGCGTCGACGATCACGTCGCCCTTTTCCAGCAGCGGCGCGAACTCCTCGATGACGGCGTCCGTGGGGGCACCGGCCTTGACCATGATCACAATCTGCCGCGGCCGTTCCAGCGCGTCGACGAACTCCTGCGCCGAGTACGCCGGGATGAAGTCACCTTCGTCACCGAACTGCTCGACCAGATCGCGCGTGCGCTGCTCGGAACGATTGTGCAGGGCGACAGTATGGCCGTGCCGGGCCAGATTCCGGGCGAGGTTGCGGCCCATGACCGCAAGTCCCGTGACGCCGATGCTCGCCTTCTTACTCATTGTCCGCCTTCCATTTTGGCCTACCGCGAACCCTAGCGCGCTTTCTTGACGCCCTGATGAACGCGCAAGGCTCGGCTACTTTCGGTCATTGGGTAACTGGCGGCCCCCCGGATTTCCTGGAATCCTTGGCGGCTGTCACTATGGCAATCCAGTGTGTGATCAGGTCGAGGGGCCCGGAAGTGAGCGATGGCTAGCACCGTTACTTCGCGGCGCAAGCAACTCGGTAATGAGCTTCGCCACGCCCGCACCGCAGCCGGCATGACCCAGCAGCAGGTCGCCGATGTGCTGCGCTGTACCCAGGGCAAGGTCAACAAGATCGAGTCCGGTGCGGTCGGCGTCAAACTCGGTGACGTGCGGGCGATGCTGGACGCGTTCGGCATCAACGGGGAAGAGTCCGAAGCCCTGATGAACCTCGCCCGCGCCGCGGCAGGGCAACGTGGACACTGGTCGGGCTACCGATCCGTGGTGCCACACTGGTTCCGCACATTCACCGATCTCGAACCGGCCGCCGTCGAGATCATGACGTGGCACGGCGAACGCATCCCGGGGCCGTTGCAGTCCGAGCACTACATGCTCAAGCAGTTCACCGAGTTCGGCGCCACGGACGTCACGTCACTCGTGCGCAACCGGCTGGACCGCAAGGCCGTTTTCGACCAGCCGCAGCCGCCGTACTACCGGTTCATTCTCAGCGAGGCCGCGTTGCGGCGCGCGCCCGGTGGCAAGGCGCCGGCGGTGATGCTCGACCAGCTCGAGCACCTGATGGAACTCGACCGGCGGCAGCGGGTGTACATCCACGTGCTGCCGTTCGACGCCAGGCTCGCGTCCGTGCCCAACGACTTCACGATCATGCGATTCCCGGACCGCACAAGGGATTTCGCCTACATCGAACATTCGGCCGGCGGGATCTACCTCGACGACCAGAAGGACTTCCAGTTGTTCGTGGACGGTTGGGACCGGCTGCGTGGTGCCGCGCTGGAGCGTCAGGAAACCCGGGAATTCCTCAAGGAACTCGCCGAGACCTACCGCGAGGAAATGGCCAAGCGCTTCTGAAAACCGCGCCGTGGCACGGAAAGCTCAGCAGCGGGGTCTGAGCGCGAACTCGATGTGGTACCACCAGACGTGCCGCTGTCGCCGGGGCGCGCCGACGGCCGCGCGACGACGATCGGTCGCGGGGGCTTGGTCCTCGTAACGGTCACGCCGCCGCCCCGGCCGGGTCGCGTCACCGATCCTCACGGTCATTCCGTCATCCCTCCAGTGCATGGCCGCGCGGGGCGCCGCCGACGAGACAGGGCTCGCACGGCATACCGGCGCCGAGGCGCACCCATTCGATCTCGGTCAACGACAGCTCGGTTCCACAGCACGCGGTGACGGTGTCGAACAGCGCGGTGCCGGGTCGCGCCGGGAAGAGATGGACGCAGCGGCGGGTTTCGCCGACGAGCCCCGCGACGGGCCTGCCGATCAGCGTCACCGGGGACGGCCAGTCCGCGCGGAGATACCAGAAGGCCACGGCGTCGCGGTCAAGGCCGAACCACTCGAGCATGTGCGCGAGCGCGTCAGCCGGGTTCGCGACGCCGACCGCCTGCTCGCGGCCGTTGACCTGGCCGACCACCATGAAGGGGGCGGTGACCGTGCGGGCGCGGTCAGCCGCTGCTCCGAGCACGATGCACCTCCCCAGAAGTACGGCCGCCTGCCTGCTGGACAGCAGCTTGATCACCTGGGCGTACCCCGGTGGACCGGATTAATCGTACTCCTGGAATAATCTTGGTGTCGAGTGATCAGTCTTCCGGTCACTCGACTGGACCTGCCCAAGTCCCCAAGCACCAGGCGCTGAGGCCGTTTGCCCGCGGCAGCGCCGCACAAGCACGGAGGTAAGACCCCATGGCGGAACACCCGCGCCCACTGGCTTACGACCCCGAGACGGCCGCCGCGCTGTTCGATGAGGGAGACTGGAAGAAATCTTTCGCCAGTGAGCCGAACGGCGGCAACTGCGTCGAGGTCAACCTCGGCAGCACCGGCCTGATCGGCGTCCGCGATACGAAACTGGCGGACAGCCCGGTGTTCGTTTTCGACGCCGGCGAGTGGGAGGCGTTCCTGACCGGCGTGAAGGCGGGGCAGTTCGACCTCGCGTAACCGGCGCGATTATCGAAGTTCGTGTGTTATTGACCGCGTCGCTCCTGGCGCGGTGAATACGAAAGGCCCGCTTCCGGGTGCCTCCGGAAGCGGGCCTGACCCGCGAGTTGGTCGGAGAAGTCTTGTTACCGCGGCGGTCCCCCTTGCCGGCCCCCGCCCGGGAATCCGCCCCGCTGGGACAGGGTGCCGTCGGTGATACCGGTCGCGGTGGCGGTGTCACCGGAAACCTTCGCCACCACCGTCACGGTCGACCCGGTCGCCGGGTCACCTGCCTTCCGGGTTGACGAGTCGACCGCGTAGGTCTGGGTGTAGGAATCCTTGCTCCGCACCGTGATCGACGTTGCGCTCACCGCGGTGACCTCGCCGGTCTGCATCCGCTCGGTGACATAACTGCCGTTGTCCTCGACGGTGAAGTCGCCGTGTAGCGCGTCGCGCAGGAAGGCCTGCCCGCCGCCGGGTGGGGCGCCGTAGAACCCGCGGCCTCCGCCGGGGCCGCCGAAACCCTGTTGTCCGCTGGCATTCGCGGACGTGCCGGCGTAGATCGCGACCCCGCCGAGCGCGGCGATCACGATGGCCACCGCGATGGCGATCGCGGTGTTGCGGCCGGACCATTTCGACGCGGCCGGTTGTGGATCACCCCAGGCTCGAGGCGGCTGGGGGGTCGTCTCGGTACTCATGGGACCAGCTTCGGTGCCCATACTGTGCGCAGCCTGTGTACGAGGTGGGGACATGCTGTGCGGCCTTTGGCGCACAGCAAACCCACAGGACGCGCACAGGTAAGCCTTACGCGCGCGCCCGAAGATGGGACGATGACCAGCATGAACGCCACCGCGCCCGGTGCGGGCAAGGCCGATCTGCGGCACGCCGACGGCTCGGCTGTGCGCGTGCTCGTCGTGGACGACGAGGAGACGCTCGCCGAGCTGGTGGCGATGGCGCTGCGTATGGAGGGCTGGGAGATCCGCAGCGCGGGCAACGGCACCGATGCCGTGCGCACGGCTCGTGACTTCCGTCCCGACATCGTCGTGCTCGACGTGATGCTGCCCGATCTGAGCGGACTCGAGGTGCTCGCGAAACTGCGTACGGAGGCGCCGCACCTGCCGGTTCTGTTCCTGACCGCGCGGGACGCCGTCGAGGACCGCATCGCCGGGTTGACCGCGGGCGGCGACGACTACGTGACCAAGCCGTTCAGCCTCGAGGAGGTCGTGCTCCGCCTGCGTGCGCTGCTGCGCCGGTCCAGGGTCGTGGCGGCGCGCGAGGGATCCACGCTGGTCGTCGGGGATCTGACCCTGGACGAGGACAGCCGCGAGGTCCACCGCGGCGGCGAACCGGTCTCGCTCACCGCGACCGAGTTCGAGCTGCTGCGCTTCCTGATGCACAACCCCAAACGCGTGCTGTCGAAGGCGCAGATCCTCGACCGGGTGTGGAGCTACGACTTCGGCGGGCAGGCAAACATCGTCGAGCTCTATATTTCCTATCTGCGGAAGAAAATCGACGCGGGCAGGGAGCCGATGATCCACACCATGCGCGGTGCCGGCTATGTCCTCAAACCCACGACCTAGGCGCAGGTTCCTCCCCTCTTCGCTGCGCGGAAAGCTGATCGCGCAGCTCATCGCGTTGCTCGCGGTCGTGTGCCTGGTCGTCGGCGTGGTCACCGAGGTCGCGTTGCGCAGTTTCCTGCTGCACCAGCTTGACGACCGGCTCGTCGCGGCGAGCGACCGCGGCACCCGGGGGCCGCCGCCGGGCACGCCGTCGTTCCCGCCGGGGCAGCGCCCGCCGGACTCGCTGCGGGTGCCGGGGCAGGGGGTCGGCACGCTCAGCGTGCTGATCGAGCCGGGCGGTGGGGTGCGGTCGGGCATCCTGCGCGGCGGGGTGGTGCCGACGCCGTCGGATCCGTTCCCCAGTGACCCGATCCCGCAACAACAGCTGCGGGAGCTGACCCAGCTCCCGCCGACCGGCGCGTTCCACTCGGTCGATCTCGATGGTCTCGGCGAGTACCGGGTCGTCGCCGTCCGCACGTCGTTCGGCGGCACGCTGATCACCGGCCTGCCGCTGGCCGACGTGACCGCGACGCTGTGGCAGCTCGGGCTGATCTTCGGTGCCGTCGCGCTCGGCGGGCTGCTGCTCGCCGGCGGGATCGGCGCCGCCACGGTGCGCCGCACCATGCGGCCACTGGACCGGCTCGCGCGCACCGCGTCGAGTGTGTCGGAATTGCCGCTGGACCGCGGTGAAGTCGCGTTGCCGATGCGCGTGCCCGAAGCCGACACCGACCCGCGGACCGAGGTCGGCAAGGTCGGCGCGGCGTTCAACCGGATGCTCGGGCACGTCGCGGCCGCGCTCGCCGCACGCCAGGAAAGTGAAAGCCGGGTGCGCCAGTTCGTTGCCGACGCCAGCCACGAGCTGCGCACCCCGCTGGCCGCGATCCGCGGCTACGCGGAGCTGACCCGGCGCAGTGCGGACGATGTGCCGGAGGACGTCGCGTTCGCGATGAGCCGGGTCGAGTCGGAATCCGCCCGCATGACGACGCTCGTCGAGGATTTGTTGCTGCTGGCCAGATTGGACGCCGGGCGGCATCGTGTGTACGAACCGGTGGACCTGACCAGGCTGGTGATGGACGCCGTCGCCGACGCGCACGTGGCTGGTCCAGACCATCCATGGTTGCTTGACGTGCCACCGGAACCGCTGCTCGTCGTCGGTGACGCCGACCAGTTGCACCAGGTCGTGCTGAACCTGCTCAACAACGCCCGCACGCACACCCCGCCCGGCACGAAGGTCACCACCCGACTGTCCACTGAGGATGGACGGGTGGTGCTCACGGTCGCCGACGACGGTCCCGGTATCCCGCAAAGCGTATTGCCGGAGGTGTTCGAGCGCTTCGCCAGAGGGGACACGTCCCGCTCACGCGCGGCAGGCAGCACCGGCCTCGGGCTGGCGATCGTGGCCGCCGTCGTCGCCGCACACCAGGGTGAAGTGACTGTCCACAGTGAACCGGGTCGAACGGAGTTCCGGGTACTTTTCCCGTCCGCGGGCCTCGACGCATGAAGGCTTGGCCCGGGTTCAGGCGGGCCGGAGACCGTCCATCAGGAGGTTCAGCAGGCGACTGGCCTTGGCTTCATGCTTGGGCCGGGGGGTCACGGTGAAGATGCCGATGAGGGAGGCGGCGACGTCCTCGGCGGTGACGTCGGAGCGGAGGTCGCCCGCCGCGCGGCCGGCATCGAGAATCATGGTGATGGCCGCCAGTAGGTCGGCCCCGGTCTGTGCATGGGCGATCTCGCCCGACTCGATCATCGCAAGAAGCGTGTCGAGCATGCCGTTCTTGGTCGCGATCCAGTCCCCGAACAAGTCCATCCAGCGCCGCATCGCCGCAGCCGGCGGCAGCCGGCCGAGCAGCTCGCGGGCGCCGGTCGTCAGCCGCACGACCTGGTCCCGGTAGACCGCATCGACCAGCGACTCGCGGGTCGGGAAGTGCCGGTAGAGCGTGGCGATGCCGACCCCGGCCTCGCGGGCGATCGCCCGCATCGACGGCTCGGCGTCAGCCGACATGAACACGCGCGTCGCCACCGCGAGCAACTGGTCGCGGTTACGGGTCGCGTCCGCCCGTGGCGCGCGCATCTCCGCATCAGTCAAAACGGATCACGCTCCGGTTGTGTTAGAGTCGGTCATGTAAACGGAGCATAGTCCGTTTCGATCCGTTCCCCAGGAGACAGGCATACATGCAGGAACAGAGCAGGAGCAGGGCGGTCCGGCTCGATTCATTCGGCGGCCCCGAAGTCCTGGAAATCCAGGAGATTCCCGTTCCGCAAGCCGGCCAGGGACAGGTCCGCATCCGGGTCACCGCGGCAGGTCTTAATCCGATGGACTGGATCATGACCGCCGACGCGGACACCGCCGCCCGGTTCGGCTTGAGCCTCCCGGCCGGGTTCGGGACCGACTACGCGGGAGTGATCGACCAGGTCGGCGCCGGGGTGACCGGCTTCGCACCTGGCGACCGGGTGTTCGGGGGCGCACTGTCCCGCTCTGTCGCCGACTTCGTGGTGGTCGATCCAGCCGGGGGGATCGCGGCGAACGAGGCCCATCACACCCCCGACGGCGTCGACGACCGCACCGCCGCCACCCTCACGATCGCCGGCCGCACGGCGGCCGCCGCCCTCGCCGTGGTCGGCCCCGGCCCGGACGACACAGTGCTGATCGGCGGCGCGGCGGGCGGGGTCGGGGTGTTCGCCGTCCAGCTGGCCCGGCTCGCCGGAGCGCGCGTGATCGGGACGGGATCGGCGACATCGGCCGATTTCCTGCGCGATCTCGGAGCCGAGCCCGTCGCCTACGGGGACGGACTGGCCGACCGGGTCCGAGCTCTCGCACCCGGCGGTGTCACCGCCGCCATCGACCTGCACGGGATGGACACAGTGCACGCCGCACGAGAACTCGGCGTCCCGGACGGCCGCATCTGCACCATCGCCGCGCAAGTCGACGGCGTGTCGTCGGCCAACGGCGCGAACGCCGCTCCCGGCGCACTGGAAGAGATCGCTCGCCTGGTCGCGGCAGGCCAACTCCGGGTGCCCATCGCGGCGAGCTTCCCGGTCGAGGAGATCCGCCGCGCGGCCGAGCTCCAGGCCGGCCGGCACGTGCACGGCAAGATCGTCATCGACCTCTAGAGCCGTATCGACCGGGGTAACGACGGCTAGCCTCCGCAGCCGTGGATACCCAAGACGCTCACAGCATCCGCACAGCGCGGCCACATGGTCACCACAACGGCCACCACCACCGTGGTTCCCATGACCTCCGCAGACGCTTCCCCCGCAGCGGCGCGGGCCATTTCCTCAGCGGCAGGGCCGGTTCTCGACGTGGTCATCCCCGTCTACAACGAGGAGGCCGATCTTGCCCAGTGCGTGCACCGGCTGCACGCCTACCTGCGCGACACCGTGCCCTACGGGTACCGCATCACCATCGCCGACAACGCGAGCACGGATGGCACGCTCGCCGTCGCGGACGGGCTCGCCGACGAGATCCCCGAAGTCGACGTCGTCCACCTGGACCAGAAAGGTCGCGGGCGGGCGCTGAACGCGGTGTGGTCCGCGTCCGACGCGCAAGTGCTGGCCTATCTGGACGTCGATATGTCGACCGATCTCGCGGCGCTGTTGCCGCTGGTCGCGCCGCTCATCTCGGGCCATTCCGATCTCGCGATCGGCTCGCGGCTCGCCCGCGGCGCCCGGGTCGTGCGCGGTCCCAAGCGGGAGATCATCTCCCGTTGCTACAACCTGATCCTGCGTGGCACGCTCGCCGCCAGATTTTCCGACGCACAATGCGGTTTCAAGGCGATCCGCGCCGACGTGGCCAAGCGGCTGCTCCCGCTCGTCGAGGACACCGGCTGGTTCTTCGACACCGAGCTGCTCGTGCTGGCGCAACGGGCCGGACTGCGCACCCACGAAGTGCCGGTCGACTGGATCGACGACCCCCACTCGTCGGTCAACATCATCGCCACCGCCGCCGCGGACCTGCGTGGCGTGGCGCGCATGATCCGGGCGTTCGCGCGCGGGACGCTGCCCGTCGGCGAGCTTCGCGCCCAGCTCGGACGGGAGCCGATCGGAGTGTCCACCCCTGGCGTGCCACCGAAACTGGCGACGCAGCTCGTGCGGTTCGCGGCGATCGGCGTCGGCAGCACCCTTGCCTATCTGCTGCTGTTCGTGGTGCTGCGCGGCGGATTCGGGGCGCAGGCGGCGAATCTCGTCGCACTCCTGCTTACCGCGGTCGCCAACACCGCGGCCAACCGCCGCTTCACCTTCGGCGTCCGCGGCACGCACGGCGCCGGGCGGCACCAGTTCGAGGGCCTGATCGTGTTCGGCCTCGGGCTGGCGCTCACCAGTGGTGCACTCGCGCTGCTGCATTCCGGGAGTGAGCCGGGCCGCGCCGCTGAACTGATCGTGCTGGTACTGGCCAATCTCGCCGCCACCGTGCTGCGTTTCCTGTTGTTCCGCAACTGGGTCTTCCGTAAGAGCCGATAGGAGAATCTCGCCGATGACGACCGCGTCCGCCGCTCCGCGCCAAGCCGTGCTGCCGCGCCTGGCCGCTCGCACCACGGGGCGGTCACGGTGGGTCCGGCCCGCCGTCGCCGTGCTGCTGCTCGCGACCGCCGCGCTGTATTTCTGGAACCTGAGCGCATCCGGCTACGCCAACGATTTCTACGCGATGGCGGTCCAGGCCGGGACCAAGAACTGGGAGGCGCTTTTCTTCGCCTCGCTCGATCCCGGCAACGTGATCACCGTCGACAAACCACCCGCCGCGATGTGGCTGATGGCCTTGTCCGGCCGCGTGTTCGGTTTCTCCAGTTGGAGCATGCTCGCGCCGAATGCGTTGTGCGGCGTGGGTTCCGTCGGCCTGCTGTATCTGACCGTGCGGCGCACGAACGGTCCCGCGGCCGGGCTGCTCGCGGGTTCGGTGCTGGCGCTGACCCCGGTCGCGGCCGTGATGTTCAAGTTCAACAACCCGGATGCGCTGCTGGTGCTGCTGATGACGCTCGGCGCCTGGTGCACCGTTCGCGCGCTGGAGAAGGCGGGCACTTGGTGGCTCGTGCTCGCCGGTGTCGCGATCGGGTTCGGCTTCATCACCAAGATGCTGCAAGCGTTTCTGGTGCTGCCCGCGTTCGTGCTGGTGTACCTCGTCGCCGCGCCGACCGGGCTCGGCAAGCGGGTCCTGCAAGTGCTCGCGGCCGGGCTCGCCGTCGTGGTGTCCGCCGGCTGGTACGTCGCCGTGGTCGCGCTGTGGCCGGCGTCGAGCCGCCCGTACATCGGCGGATCCACCGGCAACAGCGCCCTCGAACTCGCCCTGGGCTACAACGGTCTCGGCCGGATCTTCGGTGGTGACGGGAATCGCGCCGGAGGTGGCGGCGGTGGTGGCATGTTCGGCGGCGCCACCGGGATCACCCGGATGTTCGGCGAGTCCATCGGTTCGGAGATTTCGTGGCTGCTGCCGGCCGCGTTGATCGCACTCGTCGCCGGGCTGTGGTTCACGCGGTTCGCCCCGCGCACCGACCCCCGGCGCGCCGGGCTGCTGCTGTGGGGCGGCTGGACCGTGGTCACCGCGGTGGTGTTCAGTTACATGAGCGGCACCATCCACCCGTACTACACGGTCGGGCTCGCGCCGGGCATCGGCGGACTGGTCGGTATCGGTGCTGTCGAACTGTGGCGCGGACGGCACAACTTCACCGCCCGCATCGCACTGGCGCTCATGCTCGCGGTCACCGGGGTCTGGAATTTCATCCTGCTCGACCGGGTGCCGTCGTGGCAGCCGTGGCTGCGGTACCTGATCCTGTTGCTCACCGCGATCGTCACGCTCGGCCTGCTGTTCGGTGCCGACCGGGTGCGCCGGGCGGGAGTCGTGCTCGGCGTCAGCGCGCTGATCACCGGGATGCTCGGCACGACCGCGTACGCCGTGGTCACCGCCGCGCGGCCGCACATCGGATCGATTCCCGCGTCCGGGCCCGCGCAGGCCGCCGAAGCCGGTGGTTTCGGCGGTGGTTTCGGCGGTGGTCAGGCCGACAGCCAGGTGGTCGCGCTGCTGAAGAACACCACCACGAAATGGGCCGCCGCGACGAGCGGTTCCCAATCGGCCGCGGGCCTCGCGCTCGGCTCCGACAAGGCGGTGATGGCGATCGGTGGCTTCAACGGCGGCGACCCCGCGCCGACCCTCGCGCAGTTCCAGCAGTACGTCGCCGACAGGCAGATCACGTACTACGTCTCCGGCGGCACGGGTGGTTTCGGCGACCGTGGCGGCTCGATCAGCAGCTGGGTCGAGCAGAACTTCACGGCGACGACGGTCGGCACCACGACGATGTACGACCTGACCCAACCCCTGATCGCCCAGTGACCTACACTGGGCGACGGACCCCCGCGGCGTCCACCCTGTGAACCTCCCCAGGGCCGGAAGGCAGCAAGGATAAGCAGGCTCTGGCGGGTGCGGGGGTCCCCTTGTTCGGTGGTCTTCGACCACCTTCCCGCCGGCCGCACCCTTCATTGCATCTGGGGGCTGAGCCCCCAGACCCCCACGGCGCGAGCTCCTCGCCCTGGCGAGCGCCGGTCCTGTGTGGTTTCGACCAGCCCCCGTTGCCCGCGCGAGTTGAGCGTTCGGTGTGCGCGAGTGTGCGTGCGGGGGTGGTGGTGGCTTCTCCTGGTGTTTCGTGGGGTGTCGGGGGTGGGCGGTAGTCTCGCGGCGTGGCTTTGGCTCTTTATCGGAAGTATCGGCCCTCGACCTTTGCGGAGGTCGTGGGGCAGGAGCATGTCACCGAGCCGCTGCGCACCGCGCTCGCGGCTGGGCGGATCAACCATGCCTACTTGTTCTCCGGGCCCCGCGGGTGTGGGAAGACGTCCAGCGCGCGGATCATGGCGCGTTCGCTCAACTGCGTCGAGGGGCCGACGCCCGACCCGTGTGGCAAATGCGATTCGTGCCGGGCGCTGGCGCCGGAGGGTACGGGCAGTATCGACGTCACCGAGCTCGATGCGGCGAGCCACGGTGGTGTCGACGACGCGCGTGAGCTGCGGGACAAGGCTTTCTACGCGCCCGCCGAGTCGCGCTACCGCGTGTTCATCATCGACGAGGCCCACATGGTCACCACGCAGGGTTTCAACGCCCTGCTCAAGATCGTCGAAGAGCCCCCGGAACACTTGATCTTCATTTTCGCCACCACCGAGCCGGACAAGGTGCTGCCGACGATCCGTTCGCGCACACACCATTATCCGTTCCGGCTCATCCCGCCGCGCGCGATGCGCGAACTGCTGGAACGCAACGTCGCCGCCGAAGGCATCCCTGTCGAGCCCGCCGTGTACCCGCTCGTGATCCGCGCCGGCGGTGGTTCGGCGCGTGACACACAGTCGGTTCTCGACCAGCTTCTCGCCGGCGCCGGACCGGAAGGTGTGACGTACCAACGTGCCTTGTCGCTCCTGGGGGTCACCGACGTCGCGCTGATCGACGACATGATCGACGGGCTCGCGACCGAGGATTCGGCTGCGGTGTTCGGCACGGTCGAGCGACTGGCCGAAGCAGGCCACGATCCACGCCGGTTCGCCTCGGATCTGCTGGACCGCTTGCGTGATCTGGTGCTCGTCCGCTCGGTGCCCGACGCGGCGGCGCGGGGTTTGGTGTCCGCGCCTGAGGACGAACTGACCCGGATGACCGCGCAGGCCGAACGCGTAGGGCTCGGCACGCTGACCCGGTACGCCGAGATCGTCCACAATGGACTGCTAGAGATGCGTGGCGCGACGGCGCCGAGGTTGTTGCTGGAACTGCTGTGCGCGCGCATGCTCCTTCCGTCCGCTTCGGACAGTGAGGCGGCGATGCTGCAACGCCTGGAACGCCTCGAGCGAGGTGGCGTCGCGGCCTCGGCGGGCGCTCCCGCGCCGGAGCGGTCCTACCAGCGTCCGTCCCAACGCGCAGCCGAGGGACGGCCGGCAGCTCCCGGCCCCGCCGCGGAGCCTGGTCGTCCCGCTCCGGAAGCCGCTCGCCTGGCCGCGGAATCGGCCCGTTCTGCTGGGGACGCCACCCGCCCGGCGCCGGAGCCTGGTCGCCCAGCGCCGGAGGCCGCGCGCCTTGCGGAATCCGCCCGATCTGGGCCGACCAGCCCCACCCCGGAGTCCGGCCGCCCAGTTGCGGCACCCGCAGGAACGGCCCCGGCCAACGCAGCGTCCGCCGATCCGGGTCCGGCTGCCACGGAAACCGTTGTGGCACAAGGGGAGTCGGGCGGCGTGGATGCGGCGGCGATCCGCAATGTCTGGTCGGCCCTGCTCGCCGCGATCCGCAAGACGAGCCGTAGCACCGAGGCGATGCTCACGCACGCGACGGTGCAGAGTGTCGAGGGCTCGATGGTCGTGCTGTCGCACACCGCGGAACCGTTGGCACGCAGGCTTTCCGAGCCCCGCAACGCGGACTTCATCGCGGCCGCACTACACGAGGTCCTCGGCGGTACCTGGCAAGTGCGCTGCGTCCACGGCGGCAGCGGCGGCGGCTCGGCACGCCCGAATGGCGCCGGCCCACGACCGCAGCCGGGCCCGACGCAGCGCGAGGCACCGCAACAACAACCGCGCACGTTCCAACGGCCGACCGCTCCCGCCGCACCCCCCAAGCCCCAGCCGGTGACGACCGAACCGGACATCCCGCTTCCGCCGGAACCGGACGAGGACGAGGTCGAGCTGCTGGCCGAAGAGTCACCCCTTCCTGGCGGCCTCTCTCCGATCCCAGCGGCCCCCGCAATCGACCACGACGAGGCGGCGCACCGTCTCCTCGCGGAACACCTGGGCGCCCGCCCCCTGGACTGACCGGCTCACACTCCCGGCCATCGCGGCGGCATGCCGGCCGACCACCTCGCGATATGGGATCGGGACCGGAGAGAGCCAAGGCCGCCGGTCACCACGCCACTGGCGTCAAAGGCCCAGGTACCGGAGGATCCCCGCCGTGATGGCGTCCGCGTATTGCTGCCGGCCCGGGGCGGACGACATCGCCGCGGCCTCGGCCGGGTTGCGCATGTTGCCGCATTCGACCAGGGCCGCGGGGCGGTTCGACAGGTTCAACCCCGCCAAGTCCGCGCGCGGATAGATCCCGTTCGCCCCGAGATAGGTCGATGGCGGGAAGCCGCCCGACCGGAGCGCGTCCCGAAGGTCGCCGGCCAAATCAATCGACGGCCCGCCCTGGGCCGCATTCAACGACGGGTTCGAGTACGACACGTGAAAACCGCGTGCGCCCGCCGAGTCCGAGCCGTCCGCGTGGATCGACACCACCGCCGCGGCGTCGGACTCGTTGCCGCGCGCCGCGCGCTTGTCCACACAAGGTCCGACACCCGCGTCACTGTCCCGGGTGTACTGGACCACCACCCCGCGCGCCGCCAGCGCCGCCCCCACCCGCTGCGCGACATCCCAGTTGAAAGCGTGCTCCGTATACCCCGCGCGGGTCGAGGTGCCGGTCGTGTTGCACGGCTTCGTCTCACCCCGCCCCGCCGGGACCTGCTTGTTGATCTCCGCCGGGTGGCTCGCGTTCCCACCGTTGTGCCCGGGGTCCAGCATGACGACCTTCCGCACCTTGGCAGGCAACGGCACAGTCGGCGAGGCAACAGCAGACGACACACTCGACGGGCCCACAAAATCCGACGACGAGGACGGCGCGGTCAGCGACGGCGCCGGCGCCGCGGCGCCACCGCTCGAACACGCCGCAAGCAGCAACGACCCGGCCATCACCGTGGAAAGCACACGCGCACGCACGGCCAACACGGTGCCACAGCACCGCCGATGAGCCCACTCGCCGCGCCATCGGCCGTCCTGTGTCGCGGGCGGCTAGGCTGGTCGGCACGTGCAAGTCCCTCGAGGATGGGAAATCCGATCATGGTGCAACCCGGCGGTGGAATGCCCGATATGCAGGCGATCCTCCAGCAAGCGCAGCAGATGCAGCAGCAGCTCGTCGCCGCGCAGGAGGAGCTCGCGCGCACGGAGGTGACCGGCAGCGCCGGCGGTGGTCTCGTCACCGCGACCGTCACCGGCGACCTCGAACTCAAGAGCCTCAAGATCGACCCGAAGGTCGTCGACCCCGAGGACACCGAAACACTCGCGGACCTCGTCGTCGCCGCGGTCCGGGACGCGAGCACGAATGCCAGGAAGGTCACCGAGGAAAAGCTCGGCCCGGTCGCGGGCGCGCTCGGCGGCGGCATGCCTGATCTCGGCCTGCCGGGTCTCGGTTAGGAAGCGCGCCAGTTGTACGAGGGTGTAGTTCAGGACCTGATCGACGAGCTGGGCCAGCTGCCCGGCATCGGCCCGAAAAGCGCGCAGCGTATTGCTTTTCACCTGCTCGCCGCGGACCCGGCCGACATCGCGCGCCTGCAGGACGTGCTCGGCAAGGTCCGCGAGGGCGTCCAGTTCTGCGAGATCTGCGGCAACGTCTCCGAACAGCAGCAGTGCCGCATCTGCCGCGATACCCGCCGCGACACGTCACAGATCTGCGTGGTGGAGGAACCCAAGGACGTACTGGCCGTCGAGCGCACCCGCGAGTTCAAGGGCCGCTACCACGTACTCGGCGGCGCGCTCGACCCTCTTTCGGGCATCGGCCCAGACCAGCTGCGCATCCGCGAGCTGCTCACCCGCATCGGCGGCGAAGAGGTCACCGAGGTGATCATCGCGACCGACCCCAACACCGAGGGCGAGGCCACCGCGACCTACCTCGTGCGCATGCTGCGGGACTTCCCCGGTCTCGCCGTCACCCGCCTCGCGTCGGGCCTGCCGATGGGCGGGGACCTGGAGTTCGCCGACGAGCTGACCCTTGGCCGTGCCCTCTCCGGACGCCGCGCTCTCTGAGCTCGCGGCCGCCGTGCTCGCCTGGCCGCCCCGGCTCGGTGACGTCCGGCTGGTCGCCGTCGACGGTCCCTCCGGCGCCGGGAAGTCCACTTTCGCCGCGAAGCTCGCCGGGGCGTTGGCCCCTGCTCGCGTCACGATCATCAGCACAGATTCCTTCGCGACCTGGGACGATCCGGTCGCGTGGTGGCCGCGGCTGGCCGAGGGCGTGCTCGAACCGCTCGAGCACGCCCAGACTGGGCACTACACCAAACTGGACTGGACCAGTGGGCGGCCCGTGCCTGGCGAGCGCATCACCGTCGCGCCGCCCGACATCCTGATCCTGGAAGGTGTTTCGGCGGGCCGGAAATCCGTGCGCCCGCGACTCTCGGCCCTGTTCCTCGTGATTGGTCCAGACCCTGTAGAGCGTCTCGAGCGCGCCGTCCGGCGCGACGGCGAAGCCTCCCGTGCACACCTGCGACGGTGGCAGGCGTTCGAACGCGGATGGTTCCCAGTAGATGGGACATTCACCCATATGGAGGATGGCGGTGGGGGCGATATGGGAAAAGGCTCTACGCAGAGCAACTGGATATCCCCAGCGTGCGAGAGTTTCATGTTTTACGTAGCGCGATCGTAACCTGTCGTGGTTAGTAATCTGCCCGGATCCGGCTAGGGTCGGCGGTCACAAACTGCAACTTGTACAAGGAGTTCACATGCTCCCTCAGCGGGTGGCTCGTCTGCGCCGACTCGCCCTGATCGGGCTTGCTGGTGCGCTCGCCGTGGCCATGTCGGCGTGCGCCTCCGAACGTGGTTCGGGCGGTGGCGCCAATGACACCTTCGTCTTCGGCGCCGCGGGTGCGCCGAAGAACTTCGACCCCATCTTCAACGACGACGGCGAGAGCTTCCGCCCGGCGCGCCAGATGTTCGACACACTGGTGACCTACAAGCCCGGCACCACCCAGCTCGAGGGTGCCCTTGCCACCGCGTGGAGCCCGAGCACCGACGGCAAGACGTGGACGTTCACCCTGCGCCAGGGCGTCAAATTCCACGACGGCACCCCCTTCAACGCCGCGGCGGTCTGCTTCAACTTCGACCGCTGGTACAACATGAAGGGCGCCGCCGCGCAGAGCCAGATGATCTACTACGGCGACGTCTTCGAGGGGTTCGCGAAGAACGAGGGCGACGCCACCGGCACGCCCGTCTACAAGTCCTGCGAGGCCAAGGACGACTACACCGCCGTTCTGAACCTGAACAAGGCGAAGGGTGCCTTCCCGGACGCCTTCGGCCTGACGTCGCTGTCGATCTCCAGCCCCGACGCGCTCAAGAAGTACAACGCCGACAACGTGACCCAAAGCGGCGACTCGTTCACTTATCCCGAGTACGCGAACCAGCACCCGACCGGCACCGGCCCGTACAAGTTCGATAGCTACGACAAGACGAACAAGACGGTCACCCTCGTCCGCAACGACGACTACTGGGGTGAGAAGGCCAAGACGGCCAAGCTCATCTTCAAGATCATCGAAGACGAGAACGCGCGCAAGCAGGAGCTGGCCGCCGGCACCATCGACGGTTACGACTTCCCGAGCCCGGCGGACTACGCCTCGCTCAAGGACGCGGGCAACCAGGTGCTGATCCGTCCCGCGTTCAACATCCTGTACCTGGGTATCAACCAGAAGAACAACCCGAAGCTGGCCGACGTCCGGGTCCGCAAGGCGATCGAGTACGCGATCAACAAGGACCAGCTGGCCAAGAACAAGCTGCCCACCGGCGCCTACGCGCAGACGCAGTTCCTGCCGAACAACGTGCCCGGCTACACCGACGCGGTGGAGAAGCACAGCTACGACCCGAACCAGGCCAAGGCGCTGCTGGCGCAGGCCGGGGCGACCGGGCTGACGCTGAACTTCTACGTTCCGACCGAGGTCACCCGCCCGTATATGCCGAACCCGGTGGACATCGGCGGCGCGGTCGCGGACGATCTCAAGGCTGTCGGCATCAACGTCAACATCGTCCAGGAGCCGTGGAACGGTGGCTACAAGGACGACGTGCAGAAGGCGGGCAAGCAGGATCTCCACCTGCTGGGCTGGACCGGTGACTACGCCGACGCCGGCAACTTCGTCGGGACGTTCTTCGGCAGGCAGAAGGCGGAGTTCGGGTTCAACAACCCGGCGATCTTCTCCGCACTGTCCACTGCGGACGCCCAGGTGACGCCGGAGGCGAAGAAGGCGGCCTACGAACAGGCCGGCGTGGTGATCTCGCAGTATGTCCCCGCGGTGCCGTTGACCTCGTCGCCGCCGGCGATCGTGGTCAAGAACAACATCCACAACCTGATCCCCACACCGCTGACCGACGAGCGTTTCTACACGGTCACCAAGGGCTGACGGAGCTTCGCGCCGGAAAGTGCCCCCGCCGCGGTGATCCCGGGGCGTGGGTACTTTCCGGTGACGGAACTCGTAAGGCACGAACCATATGCTGCGATTCATCATTCGCCGGTTGCTGCAGGCGGTGCCTACGCTCCTCGTGCTGTCCATCCTCGTGTTCGCCTGGCTGCGGTTGCTGCCGGGCGGACCCGCGGGGGCGCTGCTCGGGGACAAGGCCACGCCGCAGAAACTGGCCGACCTCAACCACTTGCTTGGTCTGGACCAGCCGATCTACACCCAGTACGGGAAGTTCCTCGGCCGGATCCTCACCGGGGACTTCGGCAGCTCGCTGATCAGCGGTGACACGGTGCTCGCCGAGATCGGCCGCGCCTTCCCGGCGACGATCGAGCTGGCGTTCTTCGCGCTGGTGCTGGCGATCGCGTTCGGCATCCCGCTCGGCTATGTGGCCGCGCGTTTCCATGGGCGGCTGCTCGACAACGCGACCGTGCTCACGACGCTCGTCGGCGTCGCGGTCCCGGTGTTCTTCTTCGGCGTGCTGTTGAAGTACATCTTCGCGCAGAAGCTGGGCATCCTGCCGCCGTCCGGCCGCCAGGACGTCACCATCGACGCCACCCACATCACCGGGTTCTTCACCCTCGACGGGTTGCTGACCGGTGAGTTCGACGCGTTCTGGGACGCGGTCAGGCACCTGATCCTGCCGGCGATCGCGCTGGCGAGCATCCCGTTCGCGGTGATCGTGCGGATCACCAGGGCGTCCGTTTTGGACGTTCAGCAGGAGGATTTCGTGCGCACCGCCGAATCCAAGGGCCTGACCATCTCCGTGATCCGGCGCCGGCACATTCTGCGCAACGCGCTGCTGCCGGTGTCCACGACGATCGGTCTGCAGACCGGGCTGCTGCTCGCGGGCGCGGTGGTGACGGAGAAGGTGTTCAACATCCCGGGCCTCGGTTACCTGCTGGCACAGGGCATCGAGCGGCGGGACTACCCGCGGCTGCAGGCGTTGTTGCTGCTGGCCGCGTTCGTGTACGTGCTCGTCAATCTCCTGGTGGACGTCTCGTACGCGATCATCGATCCGAGGGTGCGGGTGCGATGACGACGAATCTGTTGCGGCGCAAGAAGGACCGCATCGACGACCTGGCCGCCGCCGGCGGGGGCACGAGCCTCGCGGCCGACGCGTTCAAGCGGATGTCGCGCAGCCCGATCGCGATCATCGGCGCGGTGATCACGGCGCTGTTCGTGCTGCTGGCGATCCTGTCCCCGTTCATCGCGCCGAAAGACCCGCACATCCCCTACGATGCGCTAAAGAACAACCTGCGGCCGGACTCGATCCCCGGCCCGATGCCGGGTTTCATCCTCGGCAGCGACCAGAACGGCTACGACTTCTTCTCGCGGTTGCTCGTTGGTTCGCAGCAGACCCTCATCGTGGGCGTGGTCGCGACACTGATCGGCGTGGTCATCGGCATGATCATCGGCGGGCTGGCCGGCGCGCTCGGCGGCTGGGTGGACACGCTGCTGATGCGGTTGACCGACATCCTGCTCGCGATTCCCTCGCTGCTGCTGGCCATCTCGATCGCCGCGCTGTTCTCGCACGGTACACAGTGGACGGTCATCATCGCGGTCGCCGTGGTCAGCGTGCCGATCTTCGCGCGGCTGCTGCGCGGCGCGATGCTGGCTCAGCGGTCGAGCGATCACGTGCTGGCGGCGACGGCGCTCGGCGTGCGGCGCGGCACCATCGTGTTCCGGCACATGCTGCCGAACTCGGTGGGCCCGGTCATCGTGCAGGCCACGCTGACACTGGCGACTTCGATCATCGACGCCGCCGCGCTGTCCTTCCTCGGGCTCGGCGATTCGGACTGGACCCGCGCCGAATGGGGCCTGATGCTGGGCAAATCGCAGGGGCTACTGGACGTCAAACCGGAGCTCGCGTTCTACCCGGCCATCGCAATCATCGTGGTGGCACTGGGTTTCACGCTGCTCGGCGAGTCGTTGCGCGAGGCGCTCGACCCGAAGAACAGGCGGTAAGGCTTCATGGCACTACTGGAGATCCGGGACCTTTCGGTCACTTTCAAGCGCAAGGGCGTCCGCCCGTTCACCGCGGTCGACGGGGTGAGTTTCGACGTCGAACCCGGTCGTACGGTCGGCCTCGTCGGCGAGTCGGGCAGCGGCAAGTCGGTGACCGCGCTCGCGATCATGGGGCTGCTGCCCAAACGTGGCGCCGAGGTGAAAGGTTCAGTCCACTTCGAGGACACCGATCTGCTGACGCTGTCCGACAAGCAGCTGCGTGACAAGCGCGGGCGTGATCTCGGCATGGTGTTCCAGGACCCGCTGTCCTCGCTCAACCCGGTCATCCCGATCGGGCTGCAGATCACCGAGGTGCTGGAACGGCACCGTGGGATGCGGCGCAAGGAGGCGAGCGCGGAGGCGAAGGAGCTGCTCGGCCGGGTCGGGATCCCGGACCCGTCGCGACGACTTTCCGAGTACCCGCACCAGCTTTCCGGCGGGATGCGGCAGCGGGCGCTGATCGCGATCGCGCTCGCGTGCCGGCCACGGCTGCTCATCGCGGACGAGCCGACGACGGCGCTCGACGTGACGATCCAGGCGCAGATCCTCGCGCTGCTGTCGGAACTGGTGCGTGACACCGCCACCGCGCTGATCATGATCACGCACGATCTCGGTGTGGTGGCCGGGTTGTGCGACGAAGTCAACGTCATGTACGGCGGACGTGTGGTCGAACGGGCCGAGCGGTATGCGCTGTTTTCCTCGGCTCGGCACCCGTACACCCACGGTCTGCTCGAATCGATTCCGCGGCTGGACGCGCCGAGAGGCGAGAAACTGGTGCCCATCTCCGGTTCCGTGGCCGACAACCTCCCGTGGGAGCACGCGTGTGCGTTCGCGCCGCGGTGCCGGAACGCACTGGACCGGTGCCGTGAGGTGACGCCGGAACTGGTGCCGGACCACGGAGGGACGTTGCGCTGCCACAACCCGGTTGGCGCGTTGCAGGGGGTTCGGTCATGAGTGATGCGTTGGTGAAGGTCGAAGGCATCCAGGTGCACTTCCCCATCAAGCGCGGTGTCGTGCTGGACCGGACGGTGGGCCATGTCTACGCGGTCGACGGCGTGGACCTGGAGATCCAGCGCGGCGAGACGTACGGCCTCGTCGGCGAATCCGGCTGCGGCAAGACGACGCTGGGCCGGGGACTGCTGCGACTCGTCGAGCCGACCGGCGGCCGCGTGGTGTTCGACGGAACCGATCTGTCGCAGCTCAAGGGCGAGTCGCTGCGCAAGATGCGGCGGCGGATGCAGATGGTCTTCCAGGATCCACTGTCCAGTTTGGACCCCCGCCAGTCGGTCGAGTCGATCCTCGTCGAAGGCATGCGCGCACATGGTCTGGACAAGAGTCGCGAGGGCACGCGCAAGCGGCTGCGCGAACTGCTGACCGCGGTCGGGCTGCCGGAAAGCTCGCTGCGCAAGTACCCGCACGAGTTCTCCGGCGGGCAGCGCCAGCGCATCGGCATCGCGCGGGCACTGGCGGTGGAGCCGGACCTGATCGTCGCCGACGAACCGGTGTCCGCTTTGGACGTGTCGGTGCAGGCGCAGGTGATCAACCTGCTCGAAGAGTTGCAGGAGACGCTGGGCCTGACGTACCTGGTGATCGCGCACGATCTCGCCGTGGTGCGGCACATCTCCGACCGGATCGGCGTGATGTACCTGGGTTCACTGGTCGAGGAGACCGATTCCGAGACCCTGTACGCCGAGCCGCTGCACCCCTACACGAAGGCACTGCTGTCGGCGATCCCGGTGCCGGACCCGCGGGTCGAGGACAGTCGCGAGCAGATCCTGCTCGCCGGGGACCTGCCGTCACCGGCCGCGCCGCCGTCCGGTTGCCGGTTCCACACGCGGTGCCCGTGGCGGCAGGAGACCTTGTGTGACACCGATCGTCCGCAGTTGCGTGAGATCGGCGCCGGGCACCGGGTCGCGTGTCACTGGGCGGAGGACATCCAGGCCGGGCGGATCACCCCGCACGAGGTCAAGGCCGAACTCGTCGAGGTGGACGCCGGTGCCGGTCCTTCGGTTTCGCACGCCGCGTCCGTCGCGGAGATGCTGGAGCCGTGAGCCGAGTACCCTGGCGGACCAGGGGAGCCGGTGTCGAAAGGACCTGAGTAGTGCACATCGACCAGTGGCTGGAGACGATTCCGCCGCTTCTGGTGTACATCACGGTCGGTGCCGTGATCGGGTTCGAGAGCCTCGGCATCCCATTGCCCGGGGAGATCGTGCTGGTCAGCGCGGCGCTGCTGGCGTCGACCCATGCCGGGCTGAACCCATGGGTGGTCGGGATCGTCGGCAGCGCCGGCGCGATCATCGGGGACAGCATCGGCTACCTGATCGGCCGCAAGGGCGGGCGCAGGCTGTTCGACTGGGCGGGCCGGAAGTTCCCGAAGCATTTCGGGCCCGAGCATGTGCGCAATGCCGAGCGGATCTTCGCGCGGCGTGGCGTGTGGGCGGTGTTCTTCGGCCGGTTCGTCGCGCTGCTGCGGATCTTGTGTGGCCCGCTCGCGGGTTCGCTGCACATGAACTACGGGAAGTTCCTCGCGGCCAACGCGCTGGGCGGGATCGCCTGGGCGGGCGGCACGACGGCACTGGTCTACTCCCTCGGCGTCGTGGCAGAAAAGTGGCTGTCGCGGTTCTCCTGGGTCGCGCTGGCCGTCGCCGTGGTCGCGGGCGTGATCATCAGTCTGGTGCTCAAGAAACGCATGGGCCGCAAGCATCACGACGAGGAGACGGCCAGTTCCTCGTCGGAGGCCGCGCCCGTTGAGCGCTGACGTCGCGGCAGCGAGCCGAGCAGCACACCCGCGACGATGACCAGCCCGGCCAGTATCTCGGTCAGTTGCGGGCGTTCGTTCAGCAGCAGGAACGACATCGTCATCCCGGCCACCGGCACCAGCAGCGAGAACGGGGCGACCACACCGGCGGGGTTGCGCCGCATCAGCACCGTCCAGATGCCGGAGCCGGCCAGCGTGCCCAGCAGCACGACGTAGACGAGGCCGCCGAGCCCGATCAGGCCCGTCGAGGTGCCGAGCGTGGTCAGTGACCGCCACTGCGCGCCGGGCCCTTCGAGCAGTAGCGACAGCACCAACATCGGGATCGGCGGCACGACCGACATCCACAGCATGAAGCGCACCGCGTTGTCCGGCTCCGCCTTGCGGGCGCAGATGTTGCCGATCGCCCAGCTCAGCGCGGCCAGCAGGACGAGCACGACCGGCAACAGCGCGGCGTGCTCCGCTTGGTGCCAGGTGATCAGCGCCAGCCCGCCGACGGCGAGCACGATGCCGGACAGTTGCCGTGGCGAGAGCCGTTCCCGCAGGAAGAAAGTGCCGAGCAGGACGGTGAACGGCGCCGAGGCCTGCACCACGAGTGATGCAAGACCGGTCCCGACGCCGATGTTCATCGCGATGAACAGCAGCGCGTACTGGCCGGTGCCGAACCCGAGGCCGTACCCGATCAGCCAGCGCAGCCGCACCTTGGGGCGCGGGATGAACAGGATGGTCGGGATGGCGACCAGGAGATACCGCAGAGCACCCGCGAACACGGGCGGGAACTGCCCGAGCATGTAGTGGATCCCGAGGAAGTTACAGCCCCAGATTACGGCGACGAACACGGCGAGAAGACGGTCACGAGCAACCATGAGTCCAGCCTGTCGATGCCCACTTTGTAGGACAAGCGAGATTATGTGCACTCAACGTTCAGCTATCCTTCACAGTTATGGATATCAGCAGGTTGCGGGTGTTGCGAGAGTTCGCCGACCGGGGCAGCGTGACGTCCGCCGCACAGGCGCTGCACTGCACCCCGTCGGCGGTTTCGCAGCAGTTGCGGGCGTTGCAGGCCGAGGTCGGACTCCAGCTCACCGAGCCGGCCGGGCGTGGCCTCCGGCTCACCGACGCCGGTCGTGCGCTGGTCGCTCGCGCCGATGACGTACTCGCTGCGCTCGACCGGGCGGAAGCGGAGTTGGACGCGTACCGCAGTCAGCCACGCGGCCGGGTGCGGCTCGCGCTCTTCCCGTCGGCCGCGCTGATGTTGCTCCCGGGCCTGCTGCACCGGTTCGCCGAATTTCCCGGCCTGGAGGTGGATGTCAGCGACGCAGACATCCAGACGCAGCAGGTGCCGGCGCTGATCGCCGACTTCGACATCGTGGTGAGCCATCGTGACGAGCAGGCAGAGCCTTTTCCGGCCGACCGGCTGGAAGTCGTGTACCTGCTGCGAGAACCGCTCGACGTGGCGTTGCCGCCAGGTCACCGGCTCGTGGGTCAGAAGCGGGTCGAACTCACCGAACTGGCGGAAGAACCCTGGATCGGTGTGAACGAAGGTTTCCCGGTGGACGACGCGCTGCGGTCACTGGCCGTGCGCACCGGGGTGTGGCCGCGGCCGGTGCACCGCACCAACGACCTGCGGGTCATCGAAGCGCTGGTCGCCGCCGGGCACGGGATCGCGTTGCTGCCGCGGTACACGATGTCCCCGGCGGTGGTGGGCCGCCCGCTCGCAGGCCTGCGCGCGGCCCGGCACATCGAGGCGGTGCTGCGCAAGGGAGCGTCCGCCCGCCCAGCGGTGGCCACCGTGCTGGCGGCCCTGCATGCGGAGTCGGCCGCAGTGACGGCTTCGCCTCACCGAGGCGCCGGCCCCCCGCGTGAGAGGCCGGCGCCGTAAGTCAGCGGTGTGAGCGGTTGACCGCGGAGACGACTGCCCGCAGGGACGCCGTGACGATGGACGAGTCGATGCCCACGCCCCAGTAGACCTTGTCGCCGACCGCGCACTCGATGTATGACGCCGCTTTCGAGTCGTCGCCCGGGGAGAGGGTGTGCTCGCTGTAGTCCAGCAGCCGCAGGTCATAGCCGACGGTCGAAAGCGCGTCGAAGAACGCGGCGATCGGGCCGTTGCCGGTGCCGGTGATCTGCTGCTCCTCGCCGTCCACCTGCACCTTCGCGGTCAGGTTGTAGTCGCCGTTCGCGGTGACGTGCTGGCTGAGCAGTTTCAGCGGTGACTCGGCCTCGAGGTACTCGGCCGAGAACGCGCGCCACATCGTCCCCGGGTCCACCTCGCCGCCCTCGGTGTCGGTGTGCCGCTGGATGACTTGGGAGAACTCGATCTGCAGCCGGCGCGGCAGGTCGAGCTGGTGCTCGGTGCGCATGATGTACGCGACGCCGCCCTTGCCGGACTGCGAGTTGACCCGGATGACCGCCTCGTACGTGCGGCCGACGTCCTTCGGGTCGATCGGCAGGTACGGCACTTCCCACGGGAACTCGTCGACGGGCACGCCCGCCTTCTCCGCGGCCCGGTTCAACGCGTCGAAGCCCTTGTTGATGGCGTCCTGGTGGCTGCCGGAGAACGCGGTGAACACCAGGTCGCCGCCCCACGGCGAACGTTCGTGCACCGGCAGCTGGTTGCAGTACTCGACGGTGCGCTTGATCTGGTCGATGTCGGAGAAGTCGATCTGCGGGTCGATGCCCTGGCTGAACAGGTTCATGCCCAGCGCGACGAGATCGACGTTGCCGGTGCGCTCCCCGTTGCCGAACAGGCAGCCCTCGATCCGGTCCGCGCCGGCCTGGTAGCCCAGCTCGGCGGCGGCCACCGCGGTTCCGCGGTCGTTGTGCGGGTGCAGCGAGAGGATCACCGAGTCACGGCGGTCGAGACTGCGGCTCATCCATTCGATCGAGTCGGCGTACACGTTGGGCGTGGCCATCTCGACCGTCGAGGGCAGGTTGAGGATCACCGGCCGGGACGGCGTCGGCTGCCAGATGTCGGTGACCGCGTTGCACACCTCGGCCGCGTACGACAGCTCGGTGCCGGTGTAGGACTCGGGCGAGTACTGGAAACGGAAGTCGGTGTCGGAATACTTCGCGGCGTACTCGGCGACGAGGTCCGCCGCCTGCAACGCGATCTTCTTGATTCCTTCGCGCTCCTCGCGGAACACCACGCGCCGCTGCAGGATCGAGGTCGAGTTGTAGATGTGCACGACCGCGCGCGGCGCGCCTTCGAGCGCGGCGAACGTGCGCTCGATCAGCTCGGGGCGGCACTGGGTCAGCACCTGGATGCGGACGTCGTCAGGGATCGCGTTCTCGTCGATGATCTCGCGGACGAAGTCGAAGTCGGTCTGGCTCGCGGCCGGGAAGCCGACCTCGATTTCCTTGTAGCCCATGCGTACGAGCAGGTCGAAGAACTTGCGCTTGCGGGCAGGCGACATCGGATCGATCAGCGCCTGGTTGCCGTCACGCAGGTCCACCGCACACCACAGCGGCGCACGGTCGATGCGCTTGGCCGGCCAGGTGCGGTCGGGCAGGTCGATGTCCTCGACGAGCTGGTACCAGGGCTTGTACCGGTGGAACGGCATCGAACTGCCGCGTTGCGGGTTCCACACCGGCTGGTCGGCGGGCGCGGGTCGCGACGGCTTACGGATGTGGCTGGTGCTGGTGGAATCGGAGGTGGTCATGCCGGGGTTGTCTCCTGCCGGATTCGGGTCGGGCGACCGGCGGCGTCGTCAAGCCCCGCGACGGGGGGCCGGTCCGATCAGGCCCCGTCGCGGCAGCGAAGCAGGAGAGCACGCAGCACACTCACACTGTAACCGTGCGGTGTTGATGATGAAAACAGGGTGCGCTACCGAACCGTTACCGGTGAGTAGCAATCACCGCCGGGACGTGCCACACTTCCCGGCATGGCCGAGCACGCCGAGAGTAGTGAGACCGACGAGCAGCCACGGACGAAGCATGGTGTCGACGTGGACTGGCGGCGGGTCAAGGACCAGACTGTCGGGTTCGTCGCGGGCCTCGTCCGCTGGGCGGGCGTGGTCTTCGCGGTCGTTCTCGTGTTGCACGTGATCTTCACGGTGGGCTCGGCGAACCCGGACAACGGCATCGTGGCATGGATCCGCGGCTGGGCGGACACCCTGTCGATCGGGTTCAAGGACCTGTTCGAGCCGAACGACGAGAAGCTGCGAGTGCTGGTCAACTACGGCATCGCCGCGCTGTTCTGGCTGATCGCCTCCGCGATCGCGGCGCGAATCATCCGTCGCCTCGGCGGCGCCGCCTGACGCGACGGCGAGGTCCTTCGCGCCGTTGCGCGCAAAGGACCTCGCCCGTGTCGAGTCGATCGTGATCGACCGGACTGCCATCACCTGCCGGCGCGCACCGGGCTGATGTAGGTACCGGGGTGAGTGGCGCCGTCCTGCTTCAGGATCGCGCCTTCCTTCCACGGGAACGTCCGGGTGTCGTAGGTGTGCGGCGGGGTGACCGCGATCGACTTGACGTGCCAGCCCGTGCCTTCGTCAGAGGCCAGGTAGGTCAAGTTCGCGGTGGTCCGGTCGCCCGGCTCCAGCACGACGTCCAGTTTGGGCTCGTTGGTCCGGACCACATCCCAGCTGGTGCCGTCTTCCCCGTCGAACCGGAAACCGGGGAAGCCGCGCACCACGCACTTCTGCCCGGGGTTGGTGAAGGCGAGCTTCACCCGGAACTGACCGTCGGCGGGGGGATCCGCCGGGGACCCCGTGTCGGGGACGATCTCCGTGTCCAGGTGCTTGCACTCGGGCACACCGACCCGCTTGGCGGCGGACTTGATGTCGTTTTCGTCGTTGGCGGCGTCCGCGGCGGAGTCGGCCCCGCTCAGGGCGACGACGCTCGGCGTGGCGTTGGCCGGCGCGGCGGGTGCGGGCGCGGCCGAGGTGCCGGTGGAGGAGCAGCCGGCCATCACAGCCGCGGCCGCGACAGCCATGCCGGCGATTCCCGCTCGCTGAACCCATGTGACATTCATTGTGGACCCCCAGGTTGGGTGTTTGCCTGCCTTACGGATCCATAGATGTCTGGCACCCCGGTCCGGATCCTCGGTTGAGGGGTACGTCTCACCCACGCAACCTGACCGCGTCTGAAGCGTCAAAACCTAAGCGTGGCCTCAAAATGCGGGCCGGCCCCAGCCACCGGTGTAGCCGAACTCGCCGAGCGGGACACGGCGTCGAGGCGCGCGTTCGCGTTCGACGGCGCGCTCCTCGCCGAGAACATCGGGGTGCGCCTGCACCCCGATGGCGATCGCGACGCGCGGCACCGCCTCATCGGGAATGCCGAACTCGTGCCGCGCCGCGTCCGCATCGAACCCCGCCATCTGGTGCGCGACGAGCCCCTCGGCGACGGCTTGCAGCACCAGGTTCTGCCCGGCCAGGCCCAGCCCGTATTCGGCGTACGGGATTTCGCCCTTTTCGTTACGCGTGACCATGACCGCGATCAGCAACGCGCCTGCCCGGTGCGCCCACGCCTGGTTGCGTGGCGTGAGCGTGCCGAGGATCCGGCGGAACGTGTCGTCACCGCGGCGGCCGACGAGGTAACGCGCCGGCTGGGTATTGCCGAACGACGCTGCCCACCGAGCCGCTTCGAGCACCGCGCGCAGCTGATCCCAAGTGACTTCGGCGGTCTCGTCGAGCGCACGCGGGCTCCACCGCTGCGCGATCAGATCGGCGAGTGGTGCGCTGCTGTCCGCTGGCTTCCGCATGGCCAACCATGTTTTCACACACCGCATACGCAACGGAAATTTTCCGACTCCGCCTGATTACAGGCAGTGATACGAGTGGTCGGGGCCACATAAGGACATGGACGAACCCGGCCATCCCGGTAGGCTTCGACGAAAAGCGCACCAAGGAGGTCCGATACCAGTGGCGCTCGTGGTCCAGAAGTACGGCGGTTCGTCGTTGGAGAGCGCTGATCGGATCAAGCGCGTGGCCGAGCGGATCGTCGCCACCAAGAAGGCCGGCAACGACGTGGTCGTCGTGTGCTCCGCGATGGGCGACACCACCGACGAGTTGCTCGATCTCGCCCAGCAGGTCAACCCGGTGCCGCCGGAGCGCGAGATGGACATGCTGCTCACCGCGGGCGAGCGCATCTCCAACGCGTTGGTGGCCATGGCGATCTCCGCGCACGGCGCGGAAGCATGGTCGTTCACCGGTTCGCAGGCCGGTGTGGTGACGACGGCGGTGCACGGCAACGCGCGGATCATCGACGTGACGCCGAGTCGCGTCACCGAGGCGCTGGAACAGGGTTATATCGCGCTGGTCGCGGGTTTCCAGGGCGTCGCGCAGTCCACGAAGGACATCACGACGCTGGGCCGCGGCGGCTCCGACACCACCGCGGTGGCGCTGGCCGCCGCGCTGAACGCCGACGCGTGCGAGATCTATTCCGATGTGGACGGTGTGTACACCGCCGATCCGCGGATCGTGCCGGACGCGAAAAAACTCGACACCGTGCCGTACGAAGAAATGCTCGAACTCGCCGCGAGTGGTTCGAAGATTTTGCACCTGCGCTCGGTCGAGTACGCGCGACGGTACGGCGTCCCGATCCGCGTCCGCTCTTCCTACAGTGACAAGCCGGGTACGACGGTGACCGGTTCGATTGAGGAGATCCCCGTGGAACAAGCTCTGATCACCGGTGTGGCGCATGACCGCTCGGAGGCCAAGATCACGGTGACCGGGGTGCCCGACCACGCGGGCGCCGCGGCGCGGATCTTCCGGGTCATCGCGACGGCTGAGATCGACATCGACATGGTGCTGCAGAACGTGTCCAACACCGCGGGCCGCACCGACATCACGTTCACGCTGTCCAAGGCCAACGGCCCCAAGGCGGTGGAGGAACTGGAGAAGCTCAAGCTCGAGCTCGAGTTCGACTCCGTGCTCTACGACGATCAGGTCGGCAAGGTTTCCTTGGTGGGCGCGGGAATGCGCTCGCACCCCGGCGTCACGGCGACGTTCTGCGAGGCGCTGGCCAAGGTCGGCGTGAACATCGAGATCATCAACACCTCGGAGATCCGGATCTCCGTGCTCATTCGCGACGCACAGCTGGACGAGGCGGTGTGCGCGATCCACGACGCGTTCGAACTCGGCGGTGACGAAGAAGCAGTGGTCTACGCAGGGAGTGGTCGGTGATGGCGGACGGTGTGCGGGTAGGCGTGGTCGGTGCCACTGGACAGGTCGGTGGCGTGATGCGCAGACTGCTGGCGGAGCGGAACTTCCCGGTCGCTCAGCTCAGGTTCTTCGCCTCGTCGCGTTCCGCGGGTACGAAACTTCCCTGGCAGGGCACGGAAATCGAGGTCGAGGACGCGGCGACGGCCGATCCGTCCGGTTTGGACATTGCGCTGTTCTCCGCCGGCGGCTCGACTTCGAAGGTGCAGGCGCCGCGTTTCGCCGCGGCCGGCGTGACGGTCATCGACAACTCGTCCGCCTGGCGCCGGGATCCCGACGTGCCGCTGGTGGTCAGTGAGGTGAACCCCCAGGCGATCAAGGATGTCCGCAAGGGCATCATCGCCAATCCCAACTGCACCACGATGGCCGCGATGCCGGTGTTGAAGCCGTTGCACGACGAAGCGGGTCTGGTGCGCCTGATCGTGAGCACTTACCAAGCTGTTTCGGGCAGTGGGCTCGCCGGGGTGGAAGAGCTTGCGGCGCAAGCGAATGCGGTTGCCTCGCGGGCCGCGGAGCTGACGCACGACGGGGCGGCGCTGACCTTCCCGGCGCCGGCGAAGTACGTCGCGCCCATCGCGTTCAATGTGCTCCCGATGGCGGGGTCCATTGTGGACGATGGCACGTTCGAGACGGACGAGGAACAGAAGCTGCGCAACGAAAGCCGCAAGATCCTCGACATTCCGGGTCTGCGGGTTTCGGGCACGTGCGTGCGGGTGCCGGTGTTCACGGGGCATTCGCTGTCGATCAACGCGGAGTTCAGCGAGCCGATTTCCCCGCAGCGCGCTACGGAACTGCTTGCCTCCGCGCCGGGTGTCCAGCTGTCGGACGTGCCGACTCCGTTGCAGGCGGCGGGTCAGGACCCCAGCTATGTGGGTCGCATTAGGACGGATCCGGGTGCGCCGGACGGGCGTGGCCTCGCGTTGTTCGTGGCGTCCGACAATTTGCGCAAGGGTGCGGCGTTGAACGCTGTGCAGATCGCGGAGCTGATCGCACACGGCTGACCTGTGCGCCGAACGAACGGTTTTCACTCGTTCGTGAGGTGTCATGGCCCCGAAGATCGGCTGGTCCGCCTTTACTGTGGGCGCAGTCTTTCAGCGGGGTAAGTCGGGGAGCTGTCGTGAGGCACGTGATCGTCGCCGTCGTGGCGCTGCTCATGGTGAGCGGGCTGCCCACGCAGGCGACCGCCGACGACGCCGATGGTCCGCTGACGGTGCGTGTCGTGCGCCCGGACCAGAACAACGCCGGCGTCGCCGGGATTCTCGTCGTCGCCACGGATCCCTCAGGTGCCAGCGCGAGCGGCACCACCGGCCCCGAAGGATCCGTGGTGATCCCGACGAAGGCGCTCTCCGGCGGCCGGTACCGCGTCGATGCGTCGATCCCGCCGACCATGAACGGCGTGAAACCCGCGCCGCAAGGGCCAGGACTGGCCGGGATGACCGAGTTCGTCGACGTGTCCGGGGGCAAGGCGGCGAACGTGACGATCGCGGTCGGCGGTGGCACAGGCGATGTGCAGCTCGGTGACCGGGTCTGGTTCGACACCGACGGCGACGGCGTGCAGGACGGTGACGAGCCCGCGCTTCCGGGCGTGCGCGTGCAGTTGCTGCCGTGCGACGGCACGGGCGGCCCACTGGCGGAGAAGACGACTGACGCCGACGGGCGTTACCTGTTCGGTCCGGCGGACGGCCTGGTGCCGAACACCTGTTTCACTGTCAAGTTCGACTTTTCCCATGTGGACACGTCAGGTCTGCCGGGCACGCCCGCCGTCGACGGTCTGCGGTGGACCACTCCGCTGGCGAGTGTCCTGCCGGATATCGATTCCAATGTGGACCCCGGGACCGGCTCGGTCAGGGTGACCACCGGCCCGCCGGGCTCGGTCGACGACACGGTGGACGCCGGTGTGGTTGGCGGACTGAACGAGGCAGGCGACCTGGTGTGGGCGGACGTCAACCGGAACGGGGTGCAGGATCCGGGAGAGCCGGGCGTCGCCGGGGTCGGCGTTTCCCTGCAGAACGCCGATGGCGCGGTCATTGTCGCCACCACCACCGGCCCGCACGGGCAGTACGCCTTCTCGCATCTGCCGGACGGCACCTACAAAGTCTGTTTCGACGTGACGAAGTTGCCCGTGCAGTACGCCGACTACCAGCTGACCAAACCGCGGGCCGGAAATCCGGGCCAGGACTCGGCGCCCGATCCGGCCACCGGCTGCACCGCACCGGTCGAACTGAAAGCCGCGCACATCCAGGACCGCACGCTCGACGCGGGGCTGGCGCCACCGGTCAACCGCATCGCCGCCAAGGTCTGGTCGGACCTCAACACCGATGGCGTGCCGGATCCCGACGAGCCGGGGATCGCCGGTGTCCCGGTGAAACTGCGTGGCGACGACGGCAGTCAGCTGGCGTTGACCACCACCGGGCCGGACGGCGCCTACTCTTTCGACGACGTGCCGGACGGTGCGTACCAGGTGTGTTTCGACCTCGGCAATCTCCCCGAGCCCGTTGCCGACTTCACTCCTGCCAAGTACGTCAACTCCTCCGCTGCGAACCCGGCGACCGGCTGCACCCGCACGGTGACGGTCGGTCTGGGCAAGCGGGAAGGCACCTCGCTCAGCACGGGGCTCGCCGCGCCGCCGAACCGGATCGGGGACCGGGTGTGGTTCGACAGCAACCGAAACGGCGCGCAGGACCCGACGGAGGCCGGTATCGCCGGTGTGCCGGTCCGGCTGGTCAAGGACGGCGGGGATGTGGCGACCACGACGACGGGTGCGGACGGTGCCTACTCGTTCAAGGGAATTCCCGACGGGGCCTACCAGGTCTGCTTTGATCCCAAGGGTTTGCCGCCCGCGTACGCAGGCGGACAATGGTCCAAACCACGTGCCGGCGACGAGGTCAGGGATTCCGACGTCAGCCTCAGTACTTCCTGCACCCAGGCGGTGACAGTCGGCGTCGGCCACCGCGATGAGTCCACTTTGGACGCAGGGGTGGTCGCCGCGCGCAACCGGGTCGGCGAGCTCGTGTGGTTCGACCGCAACGCCAACGGTGAACGGGATCCCGACGAGCCCGGCGCGGCCGGCCTGACGGTCACCATGAAGGACGCAGCCGGGCGCGTCGTCGCCACCACCCGCACCGGCGCCGACGGCGGCTATCTGCTCGACGATCTGCCGGACGGTTCCGACCAGGTGTGCGTCGATCTCGCGCAGCTGCCGCCGCAGTTCGCGACCTTCCGGGTGCCGGGCGTGGACAACGGCTGCATGCCGCCGATCACTGTCGGCCCGAAGCCGCGCGAGGACCTGACGGTCAAGATCGGCCTGGTCGCCGCCGCACCGGCGGTCGCGCCGGCCGCGGAGAAGGCCGGCACGGGCGGGAGTTTCCCGATCGGCTGGGTCGCGTTCACGGCCGTCATCGTGCTGGCGGGTGCCGCCTTCACCATGCGCTGGTGGAAAACCGTCGAACAGTGAGCCGCTAGAAGCACGCCTTCCGGAGTGCGTCGATGTTCTGCGCGTTCCGCTGCACCCACTCGTTGACGTCGGCGAGCCGTGAGGCCTGCTGCTTTTCCAACGCCACATAGGAATCCGCGATACTGCTCAGATTCTGCTTGAGATCCTGATCAGCGGCCCGATTTGCCAGCTCCCGCAACCGGTTCGCCTTGTCCTGCGCCTGTCGCGCGAGTTCGTCGGGGCTCAGGTTCGGGTTCAGGTTGGACAGTCCGAGCGCTTCGGAGCACAGGCTGGCTTTGTCCGTCGCCGAATCGACCTGAGCGCAGCCGGTGAGCAAGAGCGCCGCGGCGGCCATGCCGTACACGAGTTTCATGCGCTCAAGCTACCGGTGCGGCCGTGAACGATCAGGCCGCCCGGAAAACCACCCGAGGCGCAACAGCCAGACGGTCGCAGACGGTGATCTCCGCGCGCCATTCTTGACCGGTTCCAGAAAGTGGCGCAAGCTGGCTGAGTCATGTCAGACCAGGGAATCTCCGCACGGGCCCGGCTCAAGGCCGCCGGCCTGCGGATCACCGCGCCACGAGTCGCCGTCCTCGAGTGGCTTGCCGAGCATCCGCACACCACGGCCGACCAGGTCGCCGACGGTGTGCGGCAGGTGCTCGGCTCGGTGTCCACTCAAGCCGTCTACGACGTGCTGCACGCGTGCGCGAGGGCCGCACTGGTGCGGCGCATCGAGCCTGCCGGGCACCCGGCACGCTTCGAGACCCGGGCCGCCGACAATCATCACCACGTGGTGTGCCGCAGCTGCGGCCGCACCGATGACGTCGATTCCGTGCATGGCGTGGCGGACTGTCTCGAACCCGGTCAGGCGGCGGGCTTCGTGGTGGACAGGGCAGAAGTCGTCTTCTGGGGTTTGTGCGCGGACTGCGTCGCACTCGGCCGTAAGGAACCGGCCGGCGCGACCGAGTACTGAGCCGTTCGTTACCAATCCGACCACAGTCACGGCTATCCGGCTTGCGCGGCAACGGTTACGTGTCGCTCGGGGCCTGCCTACTTTTGGTCGGATTGATAACAGGACTCCCACCACGGAGCCGTATGGCCGCTGCGACAAATGGGGCGCCCGCGACTCCACAAGTGGGAAATTTTTTCATGATCACTGCGGTGTGATCAGGGCGAGGCCTCACCGAATGCACTGCATCGGGTGGTCGCCACGTGTCCGCGGGGTTGGTCGGCCACGCAGCGCGACGCCCCTTCCTCGCGTTTTTGATCATCGGGCTAATCGTGCTGCGAACCTGTTCATCAATTGGTGCAAAATTTCGGCGATTCGATTCCGGCACGTAAGGGTGACTCATTGTCCCGGTCGGGTGATCGAGTGGTGACCATCTGACCGCGCCGGTACCCATAACCCCGTTAGGTCCACAGAGGCCAGGAGGTTAGGGAATGAAAGGCAAGTTCGCCCGGATCACCGCCATTGCGGTGGCGGGAAGCGTGCTCGCGATGGCCGGAGCCGGGATCGCGTCAGCGGAGGGCAAGGGCACCTCGAGCACGGAGGCGGTCGGCCAGCAGGTCCTGCAGCTTCGCGACCAGTTGACCAGGGCCGCCTACGGCGCCGACGTGGCAGGCACCCAGCGCTCGCTCGACCGGCTCGACCCGGTCCTTGGGGACCTCGCCGCGGGACAGAAGTACTCGATCCAGGCGGATCGGCAACAGCAGGCGGCGGACGCGCGGAGCCTCGCGAGCGACAGCAGCCGCGTCCTGGCTGACCCGTCGCAGGCGCCCACCGCGCGCCAGTTGCCGGTGCCGGTACCCGATCTGCCGGACCTGCCGCCGCCGCTGAACATCGTCACCAACCTGCTCAAGAGCCTGCTGACGCTGGTCACCACCTTGCTCGGGGGCCTGCTCGGCGGTGGGGTGCCGTCGCTGCCGGTGCCGGGACTGCCGGTGGGGGGCGCGCCGAGCCTGCCCACGCCGGGCGCGCCGTCGCTGCCGGTGCCGGGGCTGCCGGGCGTGTAAGTCAGCACTGGTGAGGGGGCCCGGGGCCTGGCGTGTCACGACGCCAGGCCCCGGTCGTCATTTGAGGCCGGACAATCCCAGCCGCAAGGCACCCGCCGCCTCGGCGGTCGCTTCGCGGAACCGGCGGCCGATCCCAAGGAAATTGACGTACCCGTGGATGAGATCCGCCTGGCGGCTCACCGCGACCGGCACCCCCGCCGCCCGCAGCTTTTCGCCGTAGGCCTCGCCTTCGTCGCGCAGCGGATCGAAACCGGCGGTCGCGATGTAGGCCGGTGGCAGACCGGAGAAATCCTCGGTCAGCAACGGGGAAAGACGCGGATCGGTGCGGTCGGTCCCGGTCGGGGCGTAGTGGTCGATGAACCACGTCATATCCGCGTCGGTCAGGAAGAACCCGCTGCCGAACAACTCCCTCGACCGGCGGCGCGTCGAGGCGTCGACGCCCGGGTAGAGAAGCAACTGGAAGGCCGGTGCCGGACCACCTCTGCCGGTCATGACCTGCGCGGCGACGGCAGCGAGGTTCCCGCCCGCGCTGTCCCCGCCCACGGCGATGCGATCGGGGGCGGCGCCGAGGTCCTGCGCCTTGGCGTAGGCGAATTCGAACGCGGTCACTGCGTCGTCCGCAGCCGCCGGGAACGGGTGTTCGGGCGCGAGCCGGTACTCGATCGACAGCACCCGCACCCCCGCGTACTTGGCGAAGAAGCGCGCCGCGTTGTCGTGACTTTCGCGAGTACCGATCACCCAGCCGCCGCCGTGGTAGAAGACCAGCAGCCCGGAGTTCCCCGGCAGACCTTGCGGTGTGTACAGGGTCGCCGGGATGCCGCCGTTGTCGTCGGGGATCGTCAGCTCCCGCTTGCCGACCGGCTCGATCGGGGCGCCGCTGACCAGATGGTGGGAACGGGCGAGTACCTGCCGTGCCAGCTCGGGAGTCCGCTTCGACATCGCCACGCCCGAGAACTGCTGGAGCCGCAACAGGAGCTGGGCATCGAGCGAAAGCACCTGGCCGTCGACCTGGATGGGCCGGCCGGCGATGAGCCGGCGCACCGGACGCGGCAGCCCGAAGGCCAGCTGGGCCCCGGCTGCTTCGACGCGGGACCGGAGAGTGTTGACCACGAGCCCCCACGTTACCGACGAGTAGCCCGGATGGCCACCCTGTGACCACGGTCTCCGTCCCAAAACCTGGACCTCCAGTTAAGTCGAGCAGCTAGCCTCAGAAAGTGACTTCCTCCTCGGCGCCCCACATCCTCGGTATCGGTGGTTCCCTACGTGCCGGCTCGCAGTCGGAGCGCGCGCTGCGCATCGCGCTTGCCGGCGCGGAAGAAGCCGGCGCGCGAACGCAAGCGATCACGGGCAACGATCTTGCCTTCCCCTTCTACGATTCCGCGCTCGTCGAGCGCACGCCCGAGGCCGAGCGGTTCATCGAAGCCGTTCGTGCCGCCGACGGGCTGATCATCGTTTCGCCGGGTTATCACGGTGCTCTGTCCGGCCTGATCAAGAACGCGCTCGACTACATCGAGGACCTGCGCCCCGACACCCGCCCGTACCTCGAGGGCCGCGGGGTCGGCCTGGTCGCGGTCGCGTACGGCTGGCAGGCGGCCGTGACCACGCTCGACCAGTTGCGCACGATCGCGCATGCCCTGCGTGGCTGGCCGACCCCGCTGGGCGGTTCGGTCAACTCCGCCGAGGTCAAGTTCGACGAAGCGGGCGGCGCATCGGACGAGAAGGTGGTCGGCACGCTGCGCCTCATCGGGCAGCACGTGACGGAGTTCGCCCGCGCCCGCCAGGCTTGATCGATTAGCACGGCCTCCTGCTGGGTACTCACGTGACGGTGACGTGTGCGCCGGGGAACGTGCGCGCCCTGCGGACGGTTGTCACCAGTGGGAGGCTTTGCTCCCCACGAATCAGGAGGTACGGACACAGTGGAAGCCCTGTACACAGCGGTCGCGACGTCGCGCGGTGATGGTCGCAACGGCGAGGTCACCTCGTCGGACGGAGTGATCGACGAGCAGCTGGCGATCCCCAAGGAGATGGGTGGGCCGGGTGGGGAGCGCACCAACCCCGAACAGCTGTTTGCGGCCGGCTACTCGGCCTGCTTTCACAGCGCGTTGCAGGCGGTCGCACGTCAGACGAACGTCAAGCTCAACGGCACCACTGTCACCGCCGAGGTGACCATCGGCAAAGACGGTGACGCCTTCGAGCTGGCCGTGAAACTGGAGGCCGTGCTGCCCGGGCTGGAGCAGGGGCAGGCCAGTTCGCTGGTCGCGCAGGCGCATCAGGTGTGCCCGTACTCCCGTGCTACCCGAGGCAACATCGAGGTCGAGGTGACCGCCAAGACCTCTTGAGCGAGAGGAATTCCGTAATGGCGAACTCTCCCATCAAGAGCCCGCTGCCCGCGAGCGACAAGGAGCTCACCGGAAACGCCCTGCAGGCCACGCTGGTCGACCTCGTCGACCTGTCGCTGATCGGCAAGCAGGCCCACTGGAACGTGGTGGGTGCGAACTTCCGCAGCGTGCACCTGCAGCTCGACGAGCTGGTGGCCACGGCGCGCAAGTATGTCGACGAGGTCGCCGAGCGTGCCAATGCCATCGGTGTTTCGCCCAACGGCAAGGCGAAGACGGTGGTGGAAAGTTCCGGGCTCCCGGAGTATCCGGACAACTGGCAGAGCGTCGAGTCGACCGTCGCCGCGATCGTGCAGATCCTTGCCGAGGAGATCGCCCGGCTGCGCAAGCGCATCGACGAGACCGACAAGAGTGATCTGGTCACCCAGGACCTGTTGATCGAGATCACCCGGGAGCTGGAAGAAGCCCACTGGATGTGGCAGGCCCAGCAGGCATGAACCCGGATGCCGTGAGGGGAATTTCCCCTCACGGCATTTTTGTGCGCTCAGCGATCTTGTTGCCGGGGAGCTATGTTCCGTACATGGTCCTGCACTCGGGAAACACGAACCAGGCGAACCGGCGCGGCGGCAGCAACCCGTTGGTGGGCGGAAGGAATCCGGCATTCGCCGCGACGCTGACGTTGCCGCATCACCGCCTCGCCGAGGAGCCGTTGCCCGCGGACACCGCGTTGCAGCTCGTCCGCGACGAGCTCCTCCTTGACGGCAACGCGCGGCTCAACCTCGCCACGTTCGTCACGACATGGATGGAGCCGCAGGCGCGCGACCTGATGGCCGAGTGCGTGGACAAGAACATGATCGACAAGGATGAATACCCGCAGACCGCCGATCTCGAGCGGCGCTGCGTGTCGATCCTTGCCGACCTGTGGCACGCGCCGGACCAGGCCGACGTGATCGGCTGCTCGACCACCGGCTCGTCGGAGGCGTGCATGCTCGCCGGGATGGCGCTCAAGCGGCGCTGGTCGAAGCTCGGGCGCACCGGCAGGCCGAACCTGGTGATGGGCGCGAACGTCCAGGTGTGCTGGGAAAAGTTCTGCGAGTACTGGGAAGTCGAGCCGCGGCTGGTGCCGATGGACGGCGACCGGTTCCACCTGTCCGCGGAAGAAGCCGTGGCGCACTGCGACGAGAACACCATAGGTGTCGTGGCGATTCTTGGGTCCACTTTCGACGGTAGCTACGAGCCGGTCGCACAGATCGCCGGTGCGCTCGACGAGCTCGCGGGACGCACCGGCTGGGACATCCCGGTACACGTGGACGGCGCGTCCGGTGCGATGATCGCGCCGTTCCTCGACCCCGATCTCGTCTGGGATTTCCAGCTGCCGCGGGTGGCGTCGATCAACACCTCCGGACACAAGTACGGGCTGGTGTACCCGGGCGTCGGCTGGGTGCTGTGGCGCAATCATGACGCGCTGCCGCAGGAGCTGGTGTTCAACGTGAACTATCTCGGCGGTGAAATGCCGACTTTCGCGCTGAACTTCTCGCGACCCGGCGCCGAGGTCGCCGCGCAGTACTACACGTTCGTGCGCCTCGGCCGCGAGGGTTTCCGTGCGGTGCAACAGGCTTCGCGTGATGTCGCGATGGGCCTGTCGGCCCGGATCGCGGAGCTGGGCCCGTTCCGGCTGCTGACCCGCGGCGACGAGCTGCCCGTGTTCGCCTTCACGACCACGCCGGACGTCACGTCATTCGACGTCTTCGACGTGTCCCGCCGGCTGCGGGAACGTGGCTGGCTGGTGCCCGCGTACACGTTCCCGGCGAACCGGACGGATCTTGCCGTGCTGCGGGTGGTGTGCCGCAACGGTTTCACGAACGACCTGGCGGACCTGCTGATCGATGACCTTTCGCGGGACCTGCCTGAGCTGCAGGCACAGTCGGGGCCCACGCACGATCCGAAGGCCAGCACAGCCTTCCACCACTGACCGGTCAGTTCCCCAGTGCCCGCAAGGCAAAGTGGATTTCGGCCGCGGTCTGTTTGATGGTCTCCGCGATCACGAGTGAGCCGTGCCCCGCGTCGTAACGGTAGAACTCGTAAGGGATTTCCCGGGTGGCCAGCCGGTCCAGGTAGTTCTCGATCTGGCGGATCGGGCAGCGCGGGTCGTTGTCCCCGGCGAGAACCAGCACCGGTGATCGCACGGCATCGACGTACGTGATGGGCGAGCATTTCTTGTACACGTCGGGAACGGACTCCGGGGACCCGCCGAAAAGCGCACGGTCAAAGGAACGCAGCTGCTCCATCTCGTCTTCGTAGGCCGCGACGTAGTCCGCGACCGGCACGCTCGCCACCCCCGCCGCCCACCGGTCCGGCTGGGTGCCGATCGCCAGCAGTGTGAGGTACCCGCCCCAGGAAGCACCGGACACCACGCATTTCGCCGGATCGGCGAGTCCACTGTGGACCAGCCAGTCATGGACCGCGGCGACGTCTTCCAGCTCGGTGAGGCCGGGCCGGCCCTCGATCGCGTCGCGCCACGCGGTGCCGTAGCCGGTCGAACCGCGATAGTTGACCTCGACGACCGCGAACCCGGCGTCGAGCCACGCCGCGCGGTAGGCCGAAAACCGGTCCTCGTCGGCGGCATGCGGGCCACCGTGCAAGGTGAACACGGTGGGGACCGGGCCTTCCGGCGCGTCGAGCGGCCGCGCGACGAGCGCGTGCACCCGGCCACCGGGCCCTTCGACGAACGCATCGACCACCGGCGCCGAGCCGGGCGCCGGCTCACCGGGAGGGGTCAGCAGGACCGAATCCGTGCCGTCCGCGGCACGGGCGCGGATCACGGTCGGCCGTGCGGCACTGGACCACGAGTACTCGACCGTGCCGTCCGGACGGACGCCGGCACCGCCGATCCGGCCCTTCGGTGTGTCCAAAGAGGACAGTTCTCGGGCGCTCAGGTCGTAGCGGTACAGGGAACTGCGGCCCTCGTGAAAGTGCACGACCAGCAGGGCGTCGGCCAGCGGGTACCAGCCGGCGGTGACCTCACCGGGCAGGTCGAGGCTCAGCTCCGTCTCGGTGTCGTGCTCGATGTCCCAGACCAGCAACTCTTCCCGGCCGCGGCGTTCGTGCAGCACGAGCAGCCGCGAGTCACCCGCGACGGGTGAGAACTCCAGCGGCGTCAGGCCTTTGCCTTCGCCGTCCCATTTTTCGGCCACCGTGGCGAAACCATTGGCGGCGAGCACCCGGACCGCGGGATGGCGGGAGTCGCCGTGCTCGGAATGGGAGATCGCGATGAGGCTTTCGTCGCGGGACAGCGCCGCGATGCCCGCGTCGTCTTTGCTCGCGTAGAAGCGTTCGGTCTTGCCGTTGGTGTGCACGAACAGCTCGCTGCCGTCGTCGGTCGAGACACCGATCGCGGTCAGCAGCCTGCCGATCTCGAGGCCCGCTGGGTAGCCGTCGTGCACGTCGGGAACCGCCCGTTCCGCGTGGCCGCCGGTGAAGGATTCCCGTACCCACGAGCCGAACTCGTCGCCGTCGGTGTCGTTGAACCACCAGATCGACTCACCGTCCGGTGCGGTCGTGGCGGCCAGCGTGCCGTTGGGGCGGTCGGTGACCTGCCGGTGCTCGCCGGTCGCCCGGTCCCACGCGTACACCTCCCAGACGCCGCTGGCGTTGGAGACGTAGATGTTCTTGTCCGGCGCGTCGATGGCCCAGTGCGGCACCGAGAGGCGAGGCGCGTGGAAGCGGGCTCGCCAGCGGGTTTCGGCCGCGGGGTCGTCGAAGAGGCGGTCGGGGATCACGGCGGGCGGGTGCTCAGTGGTCACCCCTCGATCCTGCCAGGTGCTGCCCGTACGGTGGGCGTGTGCTGGAGGGATACGCGCCCGGGTTCGCCGATGACGCGCTGTCGATGATGTCGGCACGGAGCGCGAGCGATCGGGCGGAATTCGTGCTGCGGACGTTGAAACCGGGGATGCGGGTGCTCGACGTCGGGTGCGGGCCGGGCAGCATCACGCGGGGTTTCGTGGCCGTCGTCGGGGCGGGGCATGTGCTCGGGGTGGATGCGGAGCCGCGGCAGTTCTCCGCACAGTCCACTGTGGAGCTCGTCGCCGGCTCGGTGTACGCGTTGCCGGTGCGGGCGGAAAGTGTGGACCTGGTGTTCGCGCACGCGTTGTTCGAGCACCTGAGCCGTCCTGCCGACGCGCTGCGCGAGCTGCGGCGGGTATTGAGACCGGGTGGCACACTCGCACTGTCCACTTCGGACTGGAGTCGGGCGAAACTGCAGCCGAAGACGGTGAACGTGGTGGCGGCCCTGCGTGGCCACTACCTGCTGCGCCGCCGCGCGGGCGGTGACCCGTTCGCCGGCAAGCACATCGCGGGCATGGTCGAACAGGCCGGCTTCCGGGAAGTCCGAAGTCACGCGAGGTTTCGTCCCGACATGGCCTACCGGGACCTGGCCCGGTACGTGGAGTCCCGCCTGGACGCCGCACTGTCGGCCTCGCCCATGGACCAAAGCCAACTGGCCTCCGCGGCCCGCTCGGCCTGGGCCTGGGCCAACGGCGGCGACGGCTCCTTCCACCAATGCTGGGTAGAAGTCCTAGCAACAAAATAAAACGAACAAAAAAACGAAGAGGGAGGCGCACTGAAGAGGGATGCGCCCTGATCTGGCACCGAGAGGGGGGTGCAGGGGGGCGAAGCCCTCCCTGCCGGGGGTTTGGGGGTTCGACCCCCAATGCAATAACGAAAGATCCCTGTCTGCACGTAGTGGCAGACAGGGATCTCCCAGATCTTTCGTCGGGGTGGCGGGATTTGAACCCACGACCTCCTCGACCCGAACGAGGCACGCTACCAAGCTGCGCCACACCCCGAGGTACTGCTTAACGGGCCGAGGAGAAGTCTAGCGGACGGTGGTGCGGGCGTTGCGGCGGGTCTCCTCTGCGGTTTCCTGGTCCGTTTTGCCGCGTGGGACGAGGGTCAGCAGGCTGGCTTCGGGTGGGCAGGCGAAGCGCGCGGGGGCGTACGGCGAGGTGCCGAGGCCTGCGGAAACGTGCAGCCACATGTGCGCGCCCCAGCGGGATGCGCCGCGGGCGCGGGAGCGGTCGAGTTCGCAGTTGGTGACGAGGGCGCCGATCCCGGGGATGCGTAGCTGGCCCCCGTGGGTGTGGCCGGCCAGTACGAGGTCGTAGCCATCGGCGGCGAAGGGGTCGAGGACGCGTGGCTCGGGTGAGTGGGTGATGCCGATGCGCAGGGCGGCGTCGGGGTCGGCCGCGCCGGCAATCTCGCGGTAGCGGTCGCGGCGAAGGTGCGGATCGTCCACCCCGGCGGCGAACACGGTCTGTCCGTCGACGGGGATGCTGCGGCGGGCGTGGGTGAGGTCGAGCCAGCCGTACTCGATGAACGCGGCGCGCAGGTCACGCCACGGCAGGTGCTTGCCGTGGATGCGCTTCTTCTTGCCGCGCGGCATCAGGTAGCGCGCGGGGTTCTTGCGTTTGGGCGCGTAGTAGTCGTTGCTGCCGAAGACGAACACGCCGGGCCGGTCGAGCAGACTGCCGAGAGCCCGCAACACGGACGGCACGGCTTGCGGGTGGGCGAGGTTGTCCCCGGTGTTGACGACGAGGTCGGGCTGGAGCTCCCCGAGCGCGGCGACCCAGCGCTGCTTGGACTTCTGCCCGGGCATCATGTGCAGGTCGGAGATGTGGAGCACACGCAGTGGCCGCGCCCCGGGGGCGAGCACCGGCAGTTCGGCCGTGCGCAACGTCCAGCGCCGCCGCTCGATGCCGACGGCATACCCGAGCGTCGCCGCGCCGACCGTCAATGTCCCCGCAGCCAGCCGGGCTGCGGTCTTCCTGTCACCCTCGGTACCCACACGTCCGAGGATACGGGTCAGTGTTCGTACGCCGGGTCCGATGGGGGTAGCGGGATGACCGGTTGCCCGGCCAGGATCTGGTTCATCGCGCCGAACCAGGTTCGGGCGGGGGCCTTGCCACCGAACATGTTGCCGTTCGCGCAGGGTGTGACGTTTCCGGCGCCGTCACACAGGCCGCCGAACGGGTTGTCCGGGCGGAACACCATCGCGGCGCCCGCCATTTGCGGGACCGCAGCGACGAACGCGGCCGAACCACTTTCCTGTGTGGTCCCGGTTTTGCCGATCATCGGCCGGTTCCAGCCGGCGGCCTGCGCCGCCGCCCGTGAGGTGCCGTCGGTGTCGTCCTTGCTCATCCCGACGGCCAGGCTGTTCGCCAGCCCCTCCGGCACGGCCTGCTCGCACGCCGGTTCCTTCACCTTGATCGGTTTGCCGTCCCGGTTCGACACGGCGGCGATCGGTGTGGGCGGGCACCAGACTCCGCCGCTCATGATCGTCGCCGCCACATTCGCCAGTTCCAGACCATTGGTCGGACTGAAGCCGAGGGTGAAGGCGCCGAACCCGTCCTTCGACGCACCACCGGGCCCGTAGTACTTCTGCTGGGTCATGTTGTGGATGGCTTCTTTGCTCTTCGGATCCACCGGCCCGCCGGTGGCGGGGTTCGATGCCATGGTGTTGCGCATTCCCAGCCGCCGCGCCATATCGAGCACAGGGCCAAGTCCGGCCTGCTCTTCCAGGATCACGAATCCGGTGTTGGGTGAAGTGGCGAGCGCCTGCTGCAACGGCATCGAGGGACCGTAGTTGCCCTCGCCGTAGTTGCTGAGGCAGTACGCGCGGGTTCCGCGTGCGACCAGCGGGCAACTCTGGCCGCCACCGACGTAGATCCGCGACACATAGGACTGTGGCGTTTGGATGGTCGCGTAGATCCCCGTCTTGTGCTGTTCCAATGCGGCTGCCGTGGTGAAGATCTTGTAGCTCGATCCCGCACCGGTCACATTGGACACATCGGAGGGCAGCGCGTACGTGGTCTGGCCCTTGCTCGCATCGGGGCCGTAGTCACGGTTTGCTGCCAGCGCAACGACTTCGTGTTTGTCCTTGCCCGGCCGCACCAAGGACAACGTGTTCGCCACGTTCTTCTGCGTCTTGTTGACCTGCTGCTCCGCGGAGACCTTCGCCGCGTGCTGCGCGTTCTGGTCCATTGTGGTGCGAATGGTGTATCCGCCGGAGTACAGGTCGTCCTTCGACATTCCGTTGGTCAGCAGGTAATCCTGCACGTACTGGCAGAAGAAACCGTTCTCCGGCCCGGCGCCGGTGCAGTTCGCGGCCGGTTTGACCGGCCCGTCAGGGAGCACACCCAGCGGCTCGGTCTTGAACTTCGCCGCGTCCTCCGGCGCGAGTTTCCTGTTCTCCACCATACGATCCAGTACCAGGTTGCGGCGTTCGGTCGCGCGCTCGGGGTGACTCCACGGGTCGTAGAACGGCGGGTTGTTCACCATTCCCGCCAGCAATGCCGCCTGTGGCACGGAAAGCTTGTCCGGCGTGGTGTTGAAGTACGTCTGCGCGGCCGCGCCGACCCCGTAGATCTTGCGGGAGAACTCGACGACATTCAGGTAACTGGTAAGGATCTGGTCCTTGTCCATTTTGGTCTCGAGCTGGATCGCGATCCGCGCTTCCTTGAGCTTGCGGGCGACCGACTGCTCCTGCGCCTTTTTCTGACCGATCTCGTCGTCCCGGTAGATGACGTTGATCAGATAGTTCTTGACGTACTGCTGCGTCAGCGTGGAGGCACCCTGCGTGTCGCCACCGGTGCTGTTGCTCAGCGCGGCCCGGATCGTGCCCTTCCAGTCCACGCCGTGGTGCTCGTAGAACCGCTTGTCCTCAACCGACACCAGCGCCCACTTCATCGCCTCGTTGATCTGCGACGAGGCGGTCGGGATGCGGTACTGGTCATACAGCGTCGCGATGGGGTGGCCCCCGGAGTCGGTGATCGTGGTGACCAGCGGCGGCGGCACGTTGGCCAGCTCGGCGGACATGCTGTCGACGGTCTCGCTGGCCTTGTTCGACGCCACCCCGGCGGCGCCGACGATCGGGAACAACACCCCGGCCGTCAGGATCCCCGCGAGCAGGCACAGACCGAGCAGCTTGAACAGACCATCCGTTTTCCGCACGGGCTCAGCGTAGTGGGACCCGTTGTGTGCTCGCCGCGAACCGGACCGTGTACCACGTCGGCTCGTCCGATGCGAGGTGTTCCGGTAACGAATTATCCGAAAGATCTTGGCGCGGGAACCGATTCGCTCTACAGTCCGTCAACGTCTCACGTAAGGCGCAGGGGAAGCGCCTGGTGATCCACCAACGTGAGCCGAGGGTGAGGAGCTGGGGGTAATGGAAACCACTGAGCGGAGCTGGCGGATCGACGCGCTGTGCCGCGACACGGACCCGGACGAGCTGTTCGTCCGTGGCGCGGAGCAGAACCGGGCCAAGAACGTGTGCATGGGTTGTCCCGTGCGCACCGAATGCCTGGCCGAGGCGCTGGACAGCCGGATCAGCTTCGGTATCTGGGGCGGCATGACGGAACGTGAGCGGCGTGCGCTGCTGCGCCGCCGCCCCGGCGTCACGTCGTGGGCGGAACTACTGGAATCGGCGAAACGGGAGTCCGCGAGGGTGTAGTCCACTCGCGCGGCTAATCAGAGGTGGCGAGCCGGTCTCCGATGTCGCGGAGGCCGGCCACGTCGTGCACGTCGCTGGGCAGCGCCGGCACGCGCACGATCGGCACCTCGGGATGTGCCCGGGTGAACCGTGCGAGCAGCCGTTCCTCGCGTTCGGCGGCCGCGACCCGGTCTGCATGCAGTCGCAGCACGGCGGTGGCCAATGGCGCGTTCGGCTCAGCGCGCTCGGCCGCCGTCAGCGCCGCGGTCGCCGAGAGCTCGGCCAGCACGGGGTGAGTCCGGTTCGCGACCAGCCCGGACAGCGGCATGGACTCGGCTGAGAGCCGGTCCACGAAGTAGCTGGCTTCCCGTAGCGCGTCCGGTTCCGGTGACGCGACGACGAGGAACGCCGTGCCCTTGGACCGCAACAGCTCGGAGGTCTTGCGCGCCCGCTCGCGGAAGCCGCCGAACATCGTGTCGAAGGCCTGCATGAACGCGGACGCGTCGGCGAGCAGCTGCCCGCCGATGATCGTCGAAACCGCTTTCGCGAACATCGTGAATCCCGCGGACACGACCTTCCGCAGACCCCAGCCGCCGGCCTTCGCCGGCGCGGTCAGCAACCGGATCATGCGCCCGTCGAGTGCGCTGGAGAGCCGGGTCGGCGCGTCGAGGAAGTCGAGCGCCGAGCGGCTCGGCGGGGTGTCCACGACGATGAGCTCCCAGTCGCCGGTCGCCGCGAGCTGGCCGAGCTTCTCCATCGCCATGTACTCCTGAGTACCGGAGAACGACGTGGAAATGGTCTGGTAGAAGGGATTCGCGAGCAGTTGCTCGGCTCGGTCGGGCCCGGCGTGCGCGCGCACCATGTCGTCGAAGGTGCGGCGCATGTCGAGCATCATCGCCCACAGTTCGCCTTTCGGGTCGAAGCCCTCGACCTTCACCTGACGGGGATGGTTGCCCAGTTCGCGCAGGCCGAGTGCTTGTGCGAGGCGCCGCGCCGGGTCGATGGTGAGCACGACGGTCTGCCGCCCGCGCTCCGCCGCCCGCAGCGCGATCGCGGCGGCGGTGGTGGTCTTGCCGACCCCGCCCGAACCGCAGCACACGATCACCCGCGTCTCCGGATCGTCGATCAGCTTGTCCATGTCGAGCATCAGCGGACCCCCTGCTCGATGAGGACCTCGGCGATGTCGTACAGCGCCGCTACATCGACCCCGTGGGTGAGATCGGGAATTTCCAGCGTGGGCAGGTCGGCTTCGGCGAGCTGTTCGCGGGCGCGCTGCTCGGCGGCGATCCCGATGGCGTGCTCGACGGTCTCGGCGACCAGTGCCTCCACGGTGTCCTCGGGCAGGTCCAACCCTGCCGTGGCGAGCCCGCTGCGCACCCGCGACGCGTCCACCCGGCCGTCCGCGGCCGCGCTCAGTGACCGCGCCGGCAGCCGCGGCGGGCGCACCCGGTTGACGAACACCGCGCCCGGCCGCAGGTCTGCACCATCGAGCTCGGCGACGGCGTCGACCGTTTCGCGCACCGGCATCTCCTCCAGCAGCGTCACCAGGTGCACCGCGGTCTCCCCGGAGTGCAGCAGCCGCACGACGCCGTCGGCCTGGCCACGGATCGGGCCGGTGCGGGCGAGATCGGTCAGCGCCTTGGTCACGTCGAGGAACTTCACGATGCGGCCGGTCGGCGGCGCATCCACGACGACGGCGTCGTAGGTGTGGCGGCCATCGGATTCGGTGCGCCCGACGCATTCCTTGATCTTGCCGGTGAGTAGCACGTCTCGTAGTCCCGGCGCGAGTGTCGTGGCGAACTCGATCGCACCCATCCGGCGCAGGGTCCGCCCGGCGAAGCCCAGGTTGTAGAACATGTCGAAGTACTCGAGCAGCGCCGCCTCGACATCGATGTGCAGAGCACGCAGTTCACCGCCGCCGGGGGCCGACGCGACGCGCTGCTCCGCGTACGGCAACGGCTCGGTGTCGAAGAGCTGGGCGAAGCCTTGCCGGCCTTCGACCTCGATCAACAGCACGCGGCGGCCGCCACGGGCGAGCGCGAGCCCCAGCGAAGCCGCGAGTGTCGTCTTGCCGGTGCCGCCCTTGCCGGACACGAAATGAAGCCGGGCACGCGCGAGCTCGCCGGTCCAGCCGGCCAGGGGTGTGCTCACTCCCGCAGCGTAATTCACCCGGGCGGTACGGGTCGGTTGTCGGTGACGGAACGTGAGACTTCTCGGGTGGCTCCGTCACGTGTTGCCCGGGTGGCTAGTCTCGGGCCTCATGAGCACCACGAAATGGGAGTACGCCACGGTTCCGCTGCTGATCCACGCGACCAAGCAGATCCTGGACCAGTGGGGCGAAGACGGCTGGGAGCTGGTGACGGTGCTGCCGAATCCCAGTGGCGAACAGCACGTCGCGTACCTCAAGCGGGTGAAGGCATGAGTTGGACCGATCGGCTGGCCCAGCTGGGCATCGAGCTGCCCGGGGTCGCGGCGCCGGTCGCCGCGTACGTGCCGGCCGTCCGCAGCGGTTCGCAGGTCTACACCTCGGGGCAGCTGCCGTTCGTCGACGGCAAGCTCGCCGTGACCGGCAAGGTCGGCGGTGAGGTGAGTCCTGAGGAGGCCAAGACGCTCGCGCGCACATGTGTGCTGAACGCGCTGGCCGCGGTGGACGCGCTCGTCGGGATCGACGCGGTGGCACGGGTGGTGAAGGTGGTCGGGTTCGTCGCCTCGGCCGAAGGCTTCACCGGGCAGCCCGCGGTGATCAACGGCGCGTCGGAGGTGCTGGGCGAGATCTTCGGCGAAGCCGGTGCGCACGCGCGGTCGGCGGTGGGGGTGGCGGAGTTGCCGCTGGGCTCGCCGGTCGAGGTCGAACTGATCGTGGAGGTCTGACATGGATCCGGACATCGAAGCCGCTTGTCACGAGCTGCTGCTGCGTCTGGCCGGCCGGATGCCGGACCAGTTGCTGTGGCGCTACCGCGACTGGCTGGGCGAGAGCGCGATGACGACGCTCGCGCGTACGCTGCCCAGGACTTTGCTAAAGCACAATATTGACCTCGACCAGCCGGAGTATCGCCTGCTGGTCGCCGGACTGGTGCCGCACGGCGCCGACTGGCATCAGGTGAGTTCCACGCTCGGGGTGGACGACGCTCCCGAGAACCGGTACACATTCTCGGGGGGCGCACCCGATCGGGTGAACTCCGTAGACTCAGTGTCCGCGTTGGTGCACGCAACGTTGCGGGGCCGGCCGGACGTGGGCGAGGTACGGGAGAGCTGGCGGCACCGTGAAGGGGAGGACCCGAAGCGGGTGCTGTTGATCACCGCGACGGCCGGCCTGCCGAGGCTGACCGGTGAGCTGCAGCGGGTGCTGCGAGTGCTGGGCGACGAGGAGCCCAGTGTCGAAGTCATGCCGCCGAAGTTCGATCTCCCCGCGTACCACCGCGCCGCGCTCGCGAGCTCTGAACTGATCTGCACCGGAGCAGTGGACACCGGGCACCGCCTCGCCGCTGCATAACGGCTCGCCGCCACGGCGGGCCGCTGGGAGGAGAAACGTGGAGGTCCACAGTGACGCCGCTGGGCTGGGAGCCGACGGGTTCGCGGTTCCGCTGCGGCTGCACAACCTGCTGCTCGCGCTGGCCGGAAGGCTGGACGACAGCGCCCTTTCCGAAGCGCGGGAGCTGACGGCACGGGCTCGTCTCGACGAGGCCGCCGAGCTGACCACGGGTGCGCTGATCGCGGGCAAGCTGCCGGTGCGTGAGTCCGAGCAACACGAGCTCGGCCTCGTGCTCGAGCTGAGCCGTTCCGACGCGACGCTCGCCGACCAGCTCACGGTCAACGACGCCGAAGCGGACAACGGCGTGCAGCACCACTTCACCGGTGACAACCAGCCCGAGCGCGGGATCGCCGAAGCGCTCGACCGCACCTTGCAGGTGCTGCCGGACGTGCGTGCTGTGCACGCGGTGTGGCGCAACACACCGGCGGGCAGCGTCCCCGGGCCGCTGCCGCAGCGGGTGGTGCTGGTCGAAATCGGTCCCGAGGGCAACCCGCCCGCCGCGGCCTACCGGATCGACGCGGCGTTGCGCCGTGCCGGGATCCGCACGGTCGTCGAGGTGTCCGGCCCCGGCGCCGAGCGCAACCGGTACCACGGGCAGGCCCACGACTCGGCCGTCGCGGTGTGGCTGGCCAGCGGATCGACGGTGGCGTCCGCGCCGAGCAGGCCCGCTCCGGCGAAGGCCTCGGCCGTCGCGCGGGAGAAGCCGGGCCGGCATGTCGCGGCCGACGCGAAACCCGAGGAACCCGAACCGGCGCCGCGTAAGTCGAAGGGCCCTGGGCACAAGTTCGCCCCGCGTGAGGAGCTGCCGGAGGCGCGCGTCGAGGCCACCACGGACCTGTCGTCCGCCGAGGTCGCCCAGCTGCGGGCGGCGCTGGCCGAGGACCCGGAAAAGGGCAAGGCCATCGCGTCCGCGACGCTGGGGCCTGGCGAGATCGTCGAGATCCCGGAGCTGGACCTCAACGACCCGCAGCTGTCCGAGCGTGACCGCCAGCTGCTGCGCGAGCTGCACGCCGAGCTCGCGGAGCGGGAGCGGTCGGAGGCGTCGAAGGTCCGGACCAACGGTTCGGGTGGCGAGGACAACCCGCGCTGGGTCGACGGGTTCTCCGGAGCTTGACCGGCGCGTAAGTTCTTGGCGTGCCTGAACTGAGTTTCGACGTGCCAGGCGGGTTGCCGTTCTCCGACACCCCGCCGGCACAGCCCACGGTGCCTCGTGACGCCGCGACCGTGATCCTGCTCCGCGACACCGACGCCGGGATCGAAGTCTTCCTGCAACGGCGGGTCGCCGCGATGGCGTTCGCCGCGGGGATGACGGTTTTCCCGGGCGGCGGGGTCGACGAGCGGGACGCGGACACCTCGGTGCGCTGGGCCGGTCCGGCCGCGAGCGACTGGGCGAAGTGGTTCGGCGGCACGGAATCGGTTGCCAGGGCGCTGGTGTGTGCGGCCGTACGGGAGATGTTCGAGGAGTCGGGCGTCTTGCTGGCCGGACCGGACGGCGGTGTGGTCGCCGACGCGGCGCGGTACGCGGACGCACGCCGGGCGCTGGAATCCCGTGACCTCTCACTCGCCGGGTTTCTTGCCGGCTCCGGGCTGACCCTGCGCGCGGACCTGTTGCGGCCCTGGGCGCACTGGGTCACGCCGGTCCAGGAGAAGCGTCGCTACGACACCCGCTTTTTCCTTGCCGTGCTGCCGGAAGGCCAGCACGCCGATGGCGCGACCACCGAAGCCGAGTCCTCGGGATGGCAGCGGCCGCAGGACGCGCTCGCCGACGCGGAGGCCGGGCGCAGCACCCTGATGCCGCCGACCTGGTACACGTTGAAGGAGCTCGCCGGATTTCGCACCAGCGGCGAGGCGTTCGCGGCCGAACGGACGATCGAGACGATCATTCCCACACTCATCCGCGAAGGAGACCGGATCCGCGTGCTGATGGGGGACCAATGACACATCCGGCGTATGGCCAGTTCCGGCAGGTTTCCCCCGGTGTTTCGGTGCTGCTGGAGAACAATCCCTCCTCGATGACGCTGGAGGGCACGAACACCTGGGTGCTGCGCGCGCCCGACGCGGACCGATCCGTGATCGTCGATCCCGGTTACCACGATCTCGACCACCTGACCAAGGCCGCGGACGCCGGGCCGGTCGCGTTGATCGTGCTGACCCACCACCATGCCGACCACAGCGAGGGCGCGCCGTGGCTCGCGGAACAGGTCGGCGCGCCGGTGCGCGCGTTCGACCCGGCGCTGTGCCAGGGCGATGAGTCCTTTGTGGACGGTGAGGTGATCTCCGCGGCGGGGCTGGAGATCGAGGTGCTGCACACGCCGGGGCACACCGACGACTCGGTGTGCCTGCGGTTCGGCGATCACGTGCTCACCGGGGACACGATCCTCGGCCGGGGCACCACGGTGCTGGCCGACCTCGGGTCGTACCTGCGGTCGTTGCGGCGGTTGCTCGAGCTGCCGTCCGGACTACGTGGGTTGCCGGGGCACGGGCCCGAGCTGGCCGATCTCAAGACGACCGCGCGGCAGTACCTCGACCACCGTGAGGAACGGCTGAACCAGGTGCGCGCCGCGCTCGAGTTGCTCGGCCAGGACGCCACGCCACGCCAGATCGTCGAGCACGTCTACGCCGACGTGGACCAGGCGCTGTGGGCCCCGGCCGAGCACAGCGTGCGCGCCCAGCTCGGGTATCTGCGCTCGGAGTCATGAGCTGACGGTCAGGCTCCGCTCGCGGGCCGGCCGGCGCACGGTGGTGCGCAACGACCAGACGAGTGCCGCGACGACGAGCGCCGCGGCACTGGCGGCGAGGAACGAGGCCGGCGGACCCGAGTGCTCCACGAGGTAACCGCTCACCGACTGGCCGAACGCCAGGCCGAGCGTGACCGCCGTGAGCACCCAGCCGAATGCCTCCGCGGCGGTGCCTTCGGGAGCGACGATTTCGATCGCGGCCGAATGCGTCGCCGACTGCGGCGTGATCATCGCCCCGGCCGCGAGCATCGCCAATGCCAGCCCCCACAACGTCGACGGCCACGCGAGCAACGCCACGAGCAGGCCGAACGCGGCCAGTAACGCCGGCAGTCGCAACGACATCCGGCGTGGCCACGGGCGCAGGCTGAACGCGATACCGAACGCGACCGAGCTGACCGACCAGGCCGACAAAAGCACGCCACCGAGCGTGGGCTGTCCGGCCTCGGTCGCCGCTGCCGGCACGGCGACCTCGACGAAGCCGATCACCATGCCGAACCCGAGTGCGGCCAGCGCGACCGTGCGCATCCCCGGCCCCGCGAGCGCGCCGAGCAACGGCCGGTGCGTCACCGGTGCCGCGCCCCACGCCCGCACGGCCGGGCTGAGCGCGAACATCGTCGCACCGGTGATCATGCACAGCCCGCCGGTGACCATGCCGGTGCCCGGCCACGGCGCGGCGACCAGCAACCCGGCGAGTCCGGGGCCGAGGATGAAGAAGACCTCCATGCTGATCGCCTCGTAGGAGAAGGCGGCGTTCTTCGCGGCTTCGTCCGTGACGAGCCGCCCCCACAAAGCCCGCGAGGCCGAGCCGACCATCGGCTCGGTGATCCCGATCCCGCCGCCAAGCAGCACGAGGACCGGTGTCGCCGCGTGCGCCTCGATCGCGAACGCGAGCGCGGCCAGCGCGACGGCGAACAACACGACCACGACCAACAGTGGGCGCGTCGGCCCCAGCCTGTCGATCAGCCGGCCCTGGATGATCGCGCCCACCGAAACCCCGACCAGCGACCCGGCGGAAACCAGTCCGGCGATGGCGAAGGAGCCGGTCTCCCGTTGTACATAGAGCATGGCCGACAGACCGATCATCGCGATCGGCAGCCGCGCGAGCAGCGAAGCCACCACCGGGCGGCTGGAACCCGGCGTGGTCAGCGCGGCGCGATAGTCGGCGAGAGACACGGATTGGGACATGAGTACCAGTATGCCAACTCTGGTACGTGTGTCCCATTTATTTGGCTAGAGGTATCGGTTGCGTAACGAGCTCAAGTTTTTCCCAGGAATAGCGCAACGAACTTGCCTGTACAGCGTCCTTCGGGGTGAACGGCCTTGAATTACGGGGTAGGGGCCGTGGCATGGTTGACATAACAGAAGAACTCCCTCCGGAGTCGGGTCGGGGCCTAAATTCCGGAGGGCGGGGAGCGCGGTCCGTCGGGGGATGGCCCGCGCAAAGCGAAGGACCGGTGCGCCACGTCGGGGGTGGCGCCCGGTCCTTCGTTCAGCGTGAACTGTGCTCGCTGGCTCGCCCAGTTCACTTCGTCGATCACATGGGGGGTCGAAGCCCCAAACCCCCGCCAGGGAGGGCTCCGCCCCCCTGGACCCCCCGGCTCGGTGCCGGTGGGTCCGTCGTCTCACCTTCGCGACGCGCGAGTTGAGCGTTCGCGGTGCGCGAGTTGAACGTTCCGGGTGCGCGAGTTGTTCGTTCCGGGTGGGTGAGTTGCGCGAAGTTACCGTGCGCGGCGGGCCAGGCGTTCTGGGTCCAGGATCAGGACGGACTTGCCTTCCAGGCGGAGCCAGCCACGGTGGGCGAAATCGGCCAAAGCCTTGTTGACGGTTTCGCGGCTCGCGCCGACGTACTGCGCGATTTCCTCTTGGGTCAGGTCGTGGGTGACCCGCAGGATGCCCGCTTCCTGGCTACCGAAGCGCTGGGCCAGTTGGAGCAAGGCCCTTGCCACGCGGCCCGGGACATCCGTGAAGATCAGTTCCGCCACCATGTTGTTGGTGCGACGGAGGCGGCGAGCGATCACGCGCAGCAGCTGCTCGGCGATCTCCGGACGCGTGGAGATCCACTTCCGCAGCGACGGGCGATCCATCGTCACCGCCCGGACCTCGGTCACGGTGGTGGCGCTGCTCGTGCGCGGGCCCGGATCGAAGATCGAGAGCTCACCGAACATGTCCGAAGGACCTGCGATCCACAGCAGGTTTTCCCGGCCGTCCGGGGACTTCCTGCCGATCTTGACCTTGCCGGACAGGATGATGTACAGCTTGTCGCCCGGCTCGCCCTCGGTGAAGATCACGTGACCCCGGGGAAACTCCACGGTCTCCAAGGTCTGCGCGAGCGCCTCGGCCGCGGCCGGTTCCACCCCCTGGAAGATGCCCGCCCGGGCCAGGGTCTCGTCCACCTCGTGCCTCCTCGTCGGTGGCGACGCCCGCCCCCGGCGTGGGGACCGTGTCGCCGATCACTTTGCTGCAGTCTAGGCCGTTCGGGCGAGATCGTTGCACAGTGCGCCACCGGGCGCGCCTTTCGTTCCCTAAAGACGCGTCTGTAGCGCCCGTACGGGTAGTGACGATCTCGTCAATCGCCCAGCTTAACTGCTGCCAGAAGGGTCTCCGACGTGGGTGGTTAACTTGCGTTCACACCGCGGGGCCTGCGGGTCTTCGACTTCGCCGCCCTGCCGCCGAGCCGGCGCAGCCGGAACAGCTCCAACGCCCGCCCGATTCCGTGCCCGTAGAGCGCCCGCACCTCGTTCGGCCGGGCCTGCTCCAGGAACTCCTCGACCTCTTCCTCCTGCACGGCGACATGCTTCAAGCGGTCCTCGACACGCTCCATGGCCAGTGCGAAGAACATCATCACGAGAGGCACGGCTACTACGAACCAGACGGTCATCGACTTCAGATCCTCGTTTGCACTCGGTTCGGTCCTGCGCCAGGCCGCGTTGGCCACCGGGTGACGCTCGTGGTGCCTTCCGTAGGCTATCGGGGTGCCACCCGCTGTTCGTTACGCCCCCCGGCAGGGCGACGGGGAAACCCCGCTGGCGCTCGTGAGACGCGCGCGGCGGATGTTGCGTTGCCTCGGCGAGGAATTTCCGGACGCGCGAGCCGAGCTCGATTTCACGAATCCGCTTGAACTGCTGGTAGCCGTTGTGCTGTCCGCGCAAACCACCGACGTGCGAGTGAACGAAGTCACGCCGAGGCTGTTCGCGCGCTACAAGTCCGCCGCGGACTACGCCGGTGCGGACCGGACCGAGCTCGAAGAACTGTTGCGCCCCACCGGTTTCTTCCGGGCGAAGGCGAACTCCGTCCTCGGTATCGGCGCCGCGCTGACCGAGCGGTTCGGCGGCGAGGTGCCGGGCAAGCTCGAAGACCTGGTCACACTCCCGGGCGTTGGCCGCAAGACGGCGAACGTCGTTCTCGGCAACGCGTTCGGCCTCCCCGGCATCACGGTGGACACCCACTTCGGACGTCTCGTGCGCCGTTGGGGCTGGACGTCCGAAGAGGACCCGGTGAAGGTCGAGCACGCGGTCGGTGAGCTGATCCCGCGCAAGAACTGGACACCGCTGTCGAACCGGGTGATCTTCCACGGCCGTCGTGTCTGCCATGCCCGCAAACCGGCCTGCGGCGCATGCCCGCTCGCGAAGGACTGCCCGTCGTACGGCGCCGGCCCCACCGGGTTCGACGAGGCCGCGAAGCTCGTGAAGGGCCCGGAACGCGAGCACATCCTGGCGATGGTGCGGGACCGGTGACCAGGGCGACGAAATGGGCGCTGGCCGTGGGTGTGCTGATCCTCGGCGTGATCATCGCGGTCCTGCCGCGGGACAACACGCCGTCGCGCAACACCGCGGGGCCGGACCTGTCGGCCGCCCGTGCTTCGGCCGCGCTCGCGCCGTGCCCGCGAGGCACAGGCGAAGTCGCGCAGTTGAAGGACGTTTCCACGCAGTGCCTGGGTGACGGGGCGACGGTGGACCTCGGCACCGCCCTCGCCGGCCACACCACGCTGGTGAACATCTGGGCGACCTGGTGCGAGCCGTGCAAGACCGAGCTACCCGTACTCGCCCAGTACGCAGCCGAACCGGGCGCCGCGCAGGTCCTCGAGGTGCAGGTCGCCAGTTCCGAATCCGACGGGCTGGCCCTGCTGACCAAACTCGGGGTGCACCTGCCGAGCGTCTTCGATGGTGACGGGCAGAGCGGACCGGTCCGCTCTGCGCTCAAGCCGCCGCCGTCGTTGCCGGCGTCGTACCTGGTCACCGCGGACGGGCAGGTGCATTTCATCGAGAACCCACGCGTGTTCCACAACTCTGATGAGGTGCGAAAAGTCGTGGAGGGTTCGTGACAGGTCCGCTGGTCGACCCGGGCTCCGTGCCCGCCTGGCTGAGCCCGCTGGTCAAGGCCAGTGACGGGCTCGACTGGCGCGTGTTCAGCCGCCTCACTCCGCCGGACGGTGACTCGGCCCGGTCCGCCGCGGTGCTCGTCCTGTTCGGCGAGGGCGCGCGCGGCCCGGACGTGCTGTTGCTGCGCCGCGCCGACACGCTGGGTTCGCACGCCGGTCAGGTCGCCTTCCCCGGGGGCGGCGCCGACGACGGTGACGACGGGGTGATCGGCACGGCGTTGCGCGAAGCCGAGGAGGAGACCGGCGTCGACCCGGCCGGAGTACGTCCGATCGCGATACTGCCGGAACTTTTCGTCCCTGTTTCGCGCTTCGCCGTGACACCGGTGCTGGCGCACTGGCAGACTCCGTCGCCGGTGCGTGCCGTCGACCCGGCCGAAACCGCGGCGGTGGCCAGAGTGGCGATCAGTGATCTGGCCGATCCCGGAAACCGCTTTCAGGTGCACCGGCCGGGCACCAGCTACCGGGGGCCTGCGTTCGAGGTCGACGGCCTGTTCGTCTGGGGGTTCACCGCCGGGCTGTTGTCCGTGCTGCTCTCCCTCGGCGGGTGGGAGCGCGACTGGGACCACGACGACGTCCGCGATCTCGAATGGGAGACACGATGAACTGGGTGGACGTCCTCGTGATCGTCCTGGCTTTGCTGGCGGCGATTTCCGGTGCGCGGCAAGGCATCGTGATCGCGTTGCCCGCGCTGGTCGGCGTCATCGGCGGGGCCATCCTCGGTATCCGCCTCGCGCCGCTGATCGTGGACCTGTTTCAGAACCCGGCCGCCAAGGTGGCTTTCGCGGTGGCCGTGGTGGTGTTCCTGGTGGCGCTGGGCGAGACGCTCGGCGTGTGGGTCGGGCGGCGGATCAAGCACGCGATCAAGAGCCGGGTCAACACCGACAAGCTCAGCGGTATCGACCAGACGCTCGGTGCGATCGTGCAGGCCGTCGTGGTGTTCGTGGTCGCATGGCTGATCGCGGTGCCGCTGACCGGGGTCGCGGCGTTGCCGGGCCTGGCCAAGGCGATCAACAACTCGGCGGTGCTCGGCGCAGTCGACAAGGCGATGCCGGCGGCGGCCGAGGGGTTGCCCGCAGATCTGCGCAAACTCCTCGACGCGTCCGGCTTTCCGTCCATTGTGGACCCCTTCCAGAAGACGCAGATCAACGAGATCGCGCCGCCGGACGCGACCCTGCAGAACAGCGGGATCGTCCAGCAACTGCGCGGAAGCGTGCTGAAGATCCGCGGGACCGCGTCGTCGTGTTCCCGCGCGCTCGAGGGCAGCGGTTTCGTCGTAGCCCCGCAGCGCGTGATGACCAATGCACACGTCGTGGCGGGGACCGACGAGACCGCGGTCGAGACGTCGCAGGGCCGGCTCCCGGCGCGGGTCGTGTACTTCGACCCGGAGGTCGACGTCGCGGTGCTCGCCGTGCCGCGGCTGCAGGCCGCCCCGTTGACCATCGCCCCCAGCCCGGCGAAGGCGGGTGACAGCGCGATCGTGCTCGGCTACCCGCTCGACGGCCCGTACACGGCGACCGCGGGCCGTATCCGCAACGAAATCACCTTGCAGGGCCCGGACATCTACGACTCGCGCACGGTGCGGCGAGACGTGTTCACCGTTCGCGCGCAGGTGCGCAGCGGCAACTCCGGCGGCCCGCTGGTGAGTCCGGACGGCGACGTCATCGGGGTTGTGTTCGGTGCCTCGGTCGAGGACGCGGACACGGGATTCACCCTCACCACCAAGCAGGTCAACCCGGTGATCGAAGCGGCGCCGACGCTGAGCGCGCGCGTCAGCACCGGTTCCTGCGCCGCCTAGCGCCAGCCCCTCACCCGACCACCACCCCTCACGGAGCCGCTTCGCGCCGCTGTGTTTCCAGGAAGTCCAGAATCGCTTTGTCCGTCCGCTCCGGATCTTCCAGATGCGGGAAGTGGCCGATGCCGGGGAGTGCTTCGAACCGCGAATGCGGACCCTGCCATGGCGCGGACGCACGCGCGGTTTCGGGCAGTACACACGAATCCGCCTCGCCGTGCAGTTGCAGCACCGGCACGGCGACCCGCATCCCGACGTCCTCGGTGAAGCGGCGGCCTTCGCCGCGGAACTGGGCGCGAAACGCCCACCGGTAGTACTCCAGCGCGCTGTGCGCCACCCCGGGCACGAGTATCGCCTGCCGGAATTTGCCGACGGTGTCGGTGAAATCCTCGGTGTATGTCCATTGTGGACCGGACCAGGCGCGCACGAGCCTGCCCACGAGTGCGGCGTCGTCCGCGACGAGCCGGCGTTCCGGGAGCATCGGCACCTGGAAGCGGAACAGGTGCGCGAACGAACGCGTCTGGTTGCGCCCCTTGGGTCGCAGCACGGTACCGGCGACACTCGCCCGGAACGCCAGCGGATGCGCGCCCCCGAGCACGCTCACGGATGTGACGAACCGTGGATGCAGCGCGGCCGCGGTCCAGGCCAGCATGCCGCCCCACGCGTGCCCGACGAGATGGGCGCGGCGTTCGCCGAGCGCGCGGATCAGCCCGGTGACGTCACCGGCGAGCGTCCACGCGTCGTAGCCGCGCGGTGGTTTGTCGGAATCGCCGTAGCCACGCAGGTCCGCGGCGACCACCCGGAACCCGGCGTCGGCGAGCGAGACCAGCTGATGCCGCCACGCCCACCAGAATTCGGCGAACCCGTGCAGCAACAACACCATCGGCCCGCTGCCGGCCTCGGCGACATGCAGCCGGATGCCGTTGGCGGACACGTCGTGATGGGTCCACGGTCCGTCAAGCCGGACGGTCGACGGATCGGGCGGCTCCACGGGGGTCAGCTGTGGTCGGCGACGGCCTCCCGCCGGGGCTTGAGCGCCGCGGCGGTGTCCTTGACGCTGGTGATCGTGCGTTCCGGCGCACGCAACTTCTTCAACTTGCGGAACCCGAGGAAGCCGAAGAACGCGGCCACCAGCAGCATCACGCCGAACACGATCAGGAACGCGGCCCAGCGCTTGAGCCACTCGGACAGCAGTTCGCCCGCGAAGAAAAAGAAGAAGAACGAGCTGTAGAGCGCGACCACGCCGGCGATGACGAAGAAGACGCTGCCCTTGATGCCCTTCTTGACCTCGCCACTGACCTCCGACTTGGCCAGCTCGATCTCCGCGCGCACCAGCGTCGACAGGTGCTGTGTGGCCTGGCTGACCAGGCTGCCGATGGACTGCCCGTCCGTGCCGGCGCCGTCATCGGGCGACAAGGGGATGTAGGGCACGGCCCCGAGGCCGTCTGGGCCGCTGCGTTCGTGCTCCTGGCTGCTCACGGGGGCCATCGTGCCATGTGCCGCCGGGCTCGGCTCGGTCAGTCCTCCCGCGCGCCGTGCACTTTGCTGCGCCGGAGCAGGAGACAGGCCGCACTGAGCGAGGCGATCGAAGACGCCAGCAGCACCGCCGCCTTGGCCCGTTCACTGGCTTCCCCGGTCAGCGCGAGTTCGGAGATCAGCAGGCTCACCGTGAACCCGACGCCGCCAAGCAGCGACAACGCGGCCAAGTCACGCCAGCCGGTGTCGCGCGGGCGTTCCGCGACGTGCAGCGCCACGGCGAGCGCGGACGCGCCGAAGATGCCGATGGTCTTGCCCGCGACCAGTCCGATCATCACGGCGAGCGGCAGTGCCGTGGTGAACACTTCGCCGAGCGACCTGGCGTTGATTTCGACCCCGGCGGCGAACAGCGCGAACACCGGCACCGCCAGTGCGGCCGACCATGGTTGCAGCATGTGCTCGAGCCGGACCGCCGGTGCCTGCTCCTCGCCAGGGTCCGGCCGGACCCTCGTCAGCAGGCCGAGCGCGACCCCGGCGATCGTCGCGTGCACACCGGCCTTGTGCACGGCGATCCAGGTGATCACGGCGAGCGGAACGTAGACCCACGGCGTGCGCACCCGGCGATGCTGCAGCCAGGCGTACAACAGCAGCGCGAGCACCGCGACGGCGGCGGCGATCAGGTCGAAATCGCTGGTGAACAGCACGGCGATGAGGAGAATGGCGCCCAGATCGTCGACCACCGCCAGCGACAGCAGGAAAATCCGGGTGCTGCTCGGCAGGTTCGACCCGGCGAGTGCCAGTACGCCGAGGGCGAACGCGATATCGGTCGCCACCGGGATCGCCCAGCCCCGCTCGATCCCCGGCTGGCCCCAGGCGATGGCCAGCACCAGCAGCGCGGGCACGATCATCCCGCCGATCGCGGCCACCACCGGCAGCACCGCCTGCTTGAACCGGGACAGCTCGCCGACTACGACCTCGCGCTTGAGTTCCAGCCCGGCGACGAAGAAGAACAGCGCGAGCAGCCCGTCTTTCGCCCATTCACCGATCGACAGGTCCAGATGCAGGAAGTGCGGCCCCAGCTGGAAATCACGGATCGCGCGGTACGAGGTGCCCAGCGGCGAATTCGCCCACAACAGGGCAACCGCGGTGGCCGCCAGAAGAATCATCCCGCCGGTTGTCTCGGTGCGCAGGTAGCGAACGAATTCTCCGACAGCGCGGGGTTTCTGCACGGGCAGCTCCTTGGGGTCGGTCGATCCACCTTTGCCGACCAGACTTCCCGGCGCACCTTTTTGCAGACTACCCGCTAAGCACGATCCAACAGTACCGTCGACATAGGACGTGAATTACCAACAGAGTTCAGACCGTAAGGGATGTCGGCGAATGGCTACCTCAACCGGGACGAGGGCGGACACCAGGTTCTTCGGACACCCACGGGCGCTCGCGAACCTTTTCGGCGTCGAGATGTGGGAGCGCTTCTCCTACTACGGGATGCTCGGCATTCTCCCGATCTACCTGTACTACTCGGCCGCCGAGGGCGGACTTTCGATGCCGGAGGCCACCGCCACCAGCATCGTCGGCGCGTACGGCGGCCTGGTGTACCTGTCCACGATCGCGGGGGCCTGGCTCGCCGACCGACTGCTCGGCGCCGAGCGGACCCTGTTCTCCAGCGCCGTGTTGATCATGATCGGGCATATCGCGCTCGCGGTGCTGCCCGGTTACGTCGGCGTCGGCGTCGGTCTGGTGTGTGTCGCACTCGGCAGCGGCGGGCTCAAGGGCAACGCGACATCGGTGGTCGGCACGCTTTACGGCGAACACGACCCACGCCGCGACGGCGGGTTCAGTCTCTTCTACATGGGCATCAACCTCGGCGCGTTCGTCGGCCCGCTGCTCACCGGTCTCGCACAGAGCGGGGTCGGGTTCCACCTCGGCTTCGGCCTCGCCGCCATCGGGATGGCGCTCGGTCTGGTGCAGTACACGCTCGGCCGGCGCAACCTGCCGGACTCGGCGCGCACGGTGCCGAACCCGCTGCCGGCCTCGAACCGGCCACACGCGGCAGGCGTGCTGGTCGTGGTCGTCGGCGCCATCCTGGTCGCGGTGCTCACCGGTGCCGTCACGGCGGCCAACCTGTCCGACGTCGTCGTGTGGATCGTGGCGATCGCGGCGGTGATCTACTTCGCGGTGATACTGACCAGCCGCAAGATCAGCGCGGTGGAGCGCAGGCGCGTGCTGTCGTTCATCCCGATGTTCATCGCCAGCGCCGCGTTCTGGGCGCTGTACCAGCAACAGTTCACCGTCGTCGAGGTGTATTCGGACAAGCGGCTCGACCGGAACCTGTTCGGCTGGGAGATGCCGGTGTCGTGGGTGCAGTCGATCAACCCGGTGTTCATCATCGTGCTCGCCCCCGTGTTCGCCGCGTTGTGGACGAAGCTGTCCGAGCGTCAGCCGTCGACACCGATCAAGTTCGCGCTCGGGACCGGCATCATGGGCGTCGCGTTCCTGCTGTTCCTGCCGATGGCGGGAGGCGGGCCGAACAGCGCGCCGCTGCTGGGACTGATCGGCATCCTGCTGGTGTTCACCGTCGCGGAGCTGATGATCTCGCCGGTGGGCCTGTCACTGTCCACGAAGCTCGCGCCCGAGGTGTTCCGCACGCAGATGGTCGCATTGTTTTTCCTGTCGGTCTCGCTGGGCACCGCGCTGTCCGGCTCGCTGGCGAAGTCCTACAGCCCCGGCAACGAGACGCCGTACTTCGGGATCCTCGGCGCGATCGCCGTCGCGATCGGTGTGCTGCTCGCGGTGATCAGTCCGCTCGTGCGGAGGCTGATGTCCGGCGTCCGCTAGTGCACGGCGACGCCGAACAGGGCGCCGACGTAGTACGTGACCAGCATCGTCAGCAGGCCGACCCCCACATTGCGCAGCACCGCGCGGCGGGCACGTGCGTCGCCGAGGCGGGCGCTGACGTAGCCGGTCAGGAACAGGCCGGCGGCCACGGCAAGCACGCAGGTCCACACTCGCCAGGACAGCGGCGGCAAGGTGATCGCCAGCAACGGGAGCAGGCCGCCGATCGAGAACGACAACAATGACGCCCAGGCCGCCTGCCAGGGGCTGGTGAGGTCGTCGGGGTCGAGGCCGAGTTCGGCCTCGGCGTGCGCCTGCAGGGCGTCCTTCGCGGTCAGCTCCCTCGCGACCTGTGCCGCCAGTTCGGCGGAGAGCCCCTTGTCCTCGTAGATCCCGGCGAGCTCGCGCTCCTCGGCCTCCGGCATTGTTTTGAGCTCTTCTTTTTCCTTGTGGAGCAGCGCGCGTTCGGTGTCGCGTTGAGTACTCACCGAAACGTATTCGCCACCCGCCATGGAAAGCGCACCCGCAACGAGTCCGGCAATTCCGGCCATCAGCACCGCGAGGTGGTCGGTGGTGGCGCCCGCCACGCCGACGACGATGCCGGCCACCGACACGATCCCGTCGTTGGCGCCGAGAACCCCGGCACGCAGCCAGTTCAGCCTGCTGCCGAGACTGCCGCGATGCGGCTCCGCAGTATGCGCCGAGGTGGGGTTCTGGGTATCGGTCACGACATTATTGAAACACATGACCGGTGATATCGTTTATTGCGCCAAAAACAGGTTCGCCTCAGTTAGTTTCGGCTATCCTAAGTCAATTCCCAGATGAATCTTGTGGGGAAAAGAAACGCCGGGGGTCGATGCCTGATCGAGTGGACATCGGCCCCCGGCGAGCCTGAGGCAGGGACGACTGTAGGCCCTGCGGCGGCGCTTGGCTAGGCGTCCAGGTCGGCGAGCGCCTGCTTCGCCTCCTGCAGCTCGGCCTCGAGCGCCGCGACCTTGGCCCGCTGCTGCTCGCGGGCTTCGTTGATGACCTCGTCGATCGGGGTGGACAGGTCGCCGTGCAGCTCCTTCGCCGCGCGGGACACGGCGGAGGCCGAGATGACCAGGCCGCGTGCCACCCATGTGCTGCCGTGCTTGAGTTCCGCCTGCCAGTCACCGTCGGCCGAGCCGGTGACGGTGAGGGTGAGCTCGACGGTGCGGGTCTTGCGGGCGGCGCCGGCCTTGGGACGGCCCCGCTTCGGCTTCGCTTCCTCGGCGGCCGGCTCGTTCGCCTTCTCCGCGGCGGGGGCGGCACCGTTCTCCGGGGCCTCCTCGTCGGTCGCCTGCTCCTGCGGGGCGGTGCTGGTGTCCAAGCTCATGCGGGTGCGGTCTCCCTCTTCGTAGGGTACGACGGCCAAGATTGTAGAACACGTGTTCGACTTTGCGAACAGCGGGTCCGCGCGTCGATTGTGTCGTGCCCTGGCTGAATGGCCTACCCCGCGTAGAGCCGTTCGCGCGGAGTCGCTACGGTGCGGGTTATCACCCTTCGGGGTGAGCATGCGATGGAGTGGAGGTGGCCCGATCTGTCACAGCCATACACCCGATCGGGTGTATCTCCGCGGATGGGCCGAACTCGGAAAATGCGACATCCCCGCAGGTCCCGAGCTTCGGCGCAGCTGACCCGATAGTTGATCACCGGAACGAGTGCTGATAGCAATTAAGCGCTAGGCGGGGGCCTGAGAGGTGCCACGTGTCTTCGGGGAGACGCGGCCCGAGCATTCGTGTTCGCAGTTGTCCTGAGGATTGGTAGATGCAGAAGAGTGCGGTTTCGCGCGCCCGAAAAACGTTCGTGGTCGCGACTGTTTCGGTATTCGCCCTGGCGGTGGCCGGGTGTTCCGGAAATTCATCGGATTCGGATATCGCGCCCGCCGCGGTGAGTCAGGAAGATCTCACGCAATTGCCGGAGGCCAATACCTTCGGCACCGTCACCGGCGCGCCCGCCGACCCGCAGCCGAATTCCGGTGCGGCGGCGGGAAAGGTGCTGCATCCGAACAGCGATCTCGTTGTGTACGCAGCGGTCGGTGGCAAGCCGATCGCGAAATTGCCCAGCATCCAGATGGGTTCACCGACCTGGGTTCCCGTGGTCGGCGAGCAGGGTGAGTGGGCGCAAATCCTTTTGCCCACAAGGCCGAACGCATCCGCAGGCTGGGTGCATGTGCCTGCCGGTGCGGCCGAGACGGCGCAGGACGACTACGCCGTGGCGGTCGACAGGGCGAGCTTCAAACTGCAGATTCTGGAGAATGGCAAGTCCATCGGTTCGTGGACGATCGGCACCGGAAAGCCGGAGCACCCCACTCCGGCCGGACGGGCCTACATCATCGCCTCGATCGAAGAAACGAAGAACACTTACAGCCCCATCGTGCTGCCGTTGAGCTATCACTCCGATTCGCTCGAAACATTCGGCGGCGGCCCGGGCACCGTCGGTCTGCACACGTGGCCCAACGACAGTTTCGTCGGCCAGCCGAACAGTGATGGCTGCATTCGTGTGCCGCGGGAAGCCTTGGACCAGCTCGTGAAATTGCCGCTCGGCACCATTGTGAACATCACATAGAAGTCGCCGGGCAACCCCGAAAACAATTCCGTAGAAAGGTGAACACTTGTCCAGGAAGAAGGCCGTCGCCGGCGGTATCGGCGCGTTGTCGGCCCTGCTCGTCGCAGGGACCGTGCTTGCTCCGGCCGCGAGCGCGACGACCCAGGCTGGTGACTCGGGCGTGAACTCGGCGTTCGCGATCTCCGCAACCGGTCTGCTCACCATCAAGCCGACCCCGTCGGTTGACGACTCGGACGGATTCTCGCAGGAGTCCGTCGCCAGGCTGCAGCTGCCGGCAAACTTGCTCGACCTCCACGTCCTCAACGGGCGGGCCGGCGGCGGCGGGGCGCGTGCCAGCGTCGCGGACCTCAAGGTGGGCCTCGGCGTGGGCAAGCCGCTGCTGACCGCGTCCGCGATCGAGGCGAGCTGCGGTAACGGCAAGTCTTCGTCCTCGCTGGCGAAGGCGGACATCGGCGGGACGAAACTCGACGTCGCGGCCGGTCCCAACACCGCGGTCAAGGTGCCGGGCGTTGCCTCGGTCGAGCTGAACAAGCAGGTCACGCACAAGGATGGGTCGGTCACCGTGACCGCCGTGTCGATCAACGTCGACGGCATCCAGAAGATCGACCTGGCTTCGGTCACGTGCCAGCCCGGTGACGACAACGACGGCGGCGGCGACAACACGCCGACCACCACGGCGCCGTCGAGCAGCAAGGCGACCGACCCGTCGTCGACCACGAAGCCGACGGCCTCCTCGTCGCGCAACGCCGTCGTCCCGGTCGGCAACAAGCCGCTGCCCAACGGCAAGGCCCCGACGCCGACCCCCGTCAAGGCTCACCTCGACGTGACCGGCTGAGTTTTCCCGCACAGATAACGAATGTGGCCCCCTTCCGCGGAAGGGGGCCACATTTCGTGTTAAGGGTCAGTCCTCGCCTTTACCGGTTTGCAGGCCCTGGGTGATGAGGTCCATGACGCTGGAGTCGGCGAGGGTGGTGACGTCGCCGATCTGGCGGTTTTCGGCGATGTCGCGCAGGAGCCGGCGCATGATCTTGCCGCTGCGGGTCTTGGGAAGTTCGGGGACGATCATGATCTGGCGGGGTTTGGCGATGGGCCCGATTTCCTTCGCCACGTGGTTGCGCAGGTCCTGCACGGCTTGTTCCCCACCGTCCGCGGCGTTGCCACGGAGGATGACGAACGCGACGATGCCCTGGCCGGTCGTGGGATCGGTCGCACCAACGACCGCGGCCTCGGCGACCGTGGGATGCGACACGAGCGCCGACTCGACCTCGGTGGTGGAGATGCGGTGCCCGGACACGTTCATCACGTCATCGACCCGGCCCAGCAGCCAGATGTCGCCGTCGTCGTCGTACTTGGCGCCGTCACCGGCGAAGTAGTAGCCCAGGTCGGCGAACCGAGACCAGTAGGTCTCGCGGAACCGTTCGTCATCGCCCCAGATGCCGCGCAGCATCGACGGCCACGGCTTGTCCAGCACGAGGTAGCCCCCGCCACCGGGCGGGACCTCCTTCCCGGTGTCGTCCACCACGATCGCCGAGATACCGGGGAGGGGTTTCTGCGCCGACCCGGGTTTGGTCGCGGTGACGCCAGGCAACGGGGAGATCATGATGGCGCCGGTCTCGGTTTGCCACCAGGTGTCCACCACCGGGATCTCACCGCGGCCGATGTGCTCGCGGTACCAGATCCAGGCTTCGGGGTTGATCGGCTCGCCCACCGATCCGAGGACCCGCAGCGACGACAGGTCATAGCGGGCGGGAATGTCGTCGCCCCACTTCATGAACGTGCGGATCAACGTCGGGGCGGTGTAGTAGATGGAGACCTTGTACTTCTGGATGATCTCCCAGTGCCGCCCCTCGTGCGGGGTGTTCGGCGTGCCCTCGTACACCACTTGCGTGACCCGGTTCGCCAACGGCCCGTACACGATGTACGAGTGCCCGGTCACCCAGCCGATGTCGGCGGTGCACCAGTACACGTCCTCGCCGGGTTTGTGGTCGAACACCACGTTGTGGGTGTAGGCCACCTGAGTGAGATACCCGCCGGAGGTGTGCAGAATCCCCTTCGGTTTCCCCGTCGTGCCCGAGGTGTAGAGGATGAACAGCGGGTGCTCGGCGTCGAAGGCTTCCGGTGTGTGCTCGACAGACTGCTCGTCGACGAGGTCGTGCCACCACACGTCCCGGCCCTCGGTCATCGGGGTCTCCGGGTCGCCGGTACGGCGCACCACGATCACCTTTTCCACCGATTCGGCGCCGGCCAGCGCTTCGTCCACATTGGCCTTCATGGGAGCGGCTTTCCCGCGCCGGTACTGCCCGTCGGAGGTGATCACGACTTTCGCCGCCGCGTCGTCGACGCGCTGCCGCAGGGCGGTGGGGGAGAACCCGCCGAACACCACACTGTGGAGGGCGCCGATGCGGGCGCAGGCGAGCATCGCGACGATCGCTTCGGGGATCATCTGCAACTGGATCGCGACCCGGTCCCCCGCCGTGACCCCGAGCGAGGTCAGGGCGTTCGCGGCCTTGGACACCTCGTTCTTGAGGTCCGCGTACGTGAGGTCGCGGGTGTCGCCGGGCTCCCCGACCCAGTGGATGGCGACCTGGTCCCCGTGCCCGGACTCGACATGCCGGTCCACACAGTTGTAGGCCACATTCAGCTTCCCGCCCACGAACCACTTCGCGACCGGGGCACCCGACCAATCCAGCACCTGGGACCACTTCGTGTCCCAATGCAACCGTTCCGCCTGCTCCGCCCAGAAGGCCTCACGGTCGGACTCGGCCCGCTCATACCAGCTCGTGTCCGCGTTCGCCTGCTCAGCGAACTCCGGCGACGGCGGGAACGTCCGATTCTCCGTGAGCAGATTGGACAAGCCGGGGGACTGCTCAGTCATGGTGCACGGCCTCCTGAGATTTCGGTTGTGGCTACGGGCAGGAGCACGGTAGCGACATCAGTCTCACCGTTGTTGTGAGGTAGCTCATCAGCGATTCCAAGCCATCCTTACACGATCACAGTCTCTCGTGGACTCCCTACTGTGGACGCTTTTGAAAACGGGGCGACCTATGCTCGCCCGTACCGGTGAGCCGGAGGAGGGCGCATGGCGGGACGGGAAGCCATTGTCGACAGTCGCGAGGTGAGTTCGTGAGCGATCCACTCGCGCCATTGCTGGACCTCGAAGGGGTCGCCGCGGCCGCGAAATCGGCGCAGGACGCGGTGTTCGCGGTCCATCGCCACCCGGCCAATCTCCGCGGCGGCTCCGCCACGGCCGCGGAGGCGTCGGTCCGCGCGGCACGCGCTTCGGCGGCGATCGACGGGGCTGACCCGGGGATTCCCGAGGACGCCGCGGTGAAGGACCCGGTGCTGGCCGGCGCGTTGCGGGTGGCGGAGTCGCTGGAGTCGCTGCTGCCGACGTGGCGTCGCGCGCCGGCGCAGGCACTCGCGCGCATCCACGTGCTGGCGGCGGCTGATCTGGTCGCGGACGCCGATGCGCTGGGACGCCCCCGCGCCGGGGCGGGTGCGCGGTTGGAGCTGCTGACGCAGTTGATCACCGGCGCGACTTCGGTCCCGGGCCCGCTGCAGACGGCCGTCGTGCATGGGGAGTTGCTGGCGTTACGCCCCTTCGGCACAGCGGACGGTGTGGTGGCACGCGCCGCCGCACGGTTGACGATGGTCGCCACGGGAACGGACCCGAAGTCATTGACGGTGCCGGAAGTCCCGTGCCTCCGGCGGGTTTCGCACTATCGCGAAGCGGCGGCGGCCTTCGCGACGGGAGAGCCCGACGGTGTGCGGAGCTGGCTGCTGTTCAGCTGCGAGGCGATCGAGAAAGGCGCCCAAGAAGCGCGCGGCATAGCCGAAGCAGCAAGCTGACCGCGTGCTGGCGCCGCCGCCCTCCCCCGGGGCAGCGGCCACCGACCGGTTACGCCGAGCGCGCCGACCAGGCCGCGCAGGCGGTCACGGCGTCTCGCACGTGCCCGCCACTGGCCGCGAGCAGCGCCGTGGCGGTGTTGACGTCGACGCCACACAGCAACCGCATGAGCGCCACCTTCAAATCACCGTCGGCCTCGGCGAGCGCGTCCGCGCAGTCCTGCTCACTCGCGCCGGTCGCCTCGCGCAGGATGCGCAGCGTCCGCCCGCGCAGCTTCGCGTTCGTTGCCCGCATGCTGACCATCAGGTTCGAGTAGGTCCGCCCGAGCTTGACCATCGTCGCGGTGGAGAACGCGGTGAGGATCGTCTTCTGCGCCGTGCCCGCCTTCATCCGGGTGGACCCCGCGATCACCTCCGGACCCGTGTCGACCGCGATCAGCACATCGACCCCGGCCGGCCGCATCGCCTGCGGGTTACCCGAGACGAGCCCCGTGCGGGCGCCCTTCTGGCTCGCCGCGAGCAACGCGCCGAGCACGTATGGGGTGCGCCCCGACGCGGTCAGGCCGAGCACGAAGTCCCCGCGCTTGACCGCGGCCGAGAGCTCCGCCGCGCCGCCCGCCGCGTCGTCCTCCGCGTTCTCGACCGCCTTTTGCAAGGCCCGTGCGCCACCGGCGTGGTGCGCGACGAACCAGCCGTCGGGCACGTTGTAGGTGGGCACGAGTTCGGCGGCATCGAGGACGGCGAGCCGGCCGGACGTGCCGGCGCCGACGTAGTGCACGCGATGGCCGTTGCGCAACGCCTCCGCCGCGTAGTCGACGGCGACGGCGAGATCGGGCAGCACCTCGTTGACCGCTTGGGGTACCCGCCGGTCCTCAGAGTTGATCATGGAGAGAATGCCGAGCGAGGACATCCGGTCGATATCGGTCGTCCGGGGATTCCGTTGCTCTGTCGGAGAATCGACGTGTACGACCTGGCTGGCCAGCGTCGTCGTGCGCCCCATTTCAGTTCCCCTCACTTACCGGTTTCACGAGGACGTCTCCGGCCGTCGGGCCGCACGCCGAGCCGGTGCGTGCCGACCGCTTCCCTGGTGGCGTCCAATGCCCGCGATGCCTCGTCCATGTGCCGCTGCGCGACCCCGATGAACAGGCAGTCGATCACGGTCAGCTGCGCGATCCGGCTGGCCGTCGCACCCGAGCGGAACGTGGTCTCGCGGGCAGCGGTGGTCAGCACGTAGTCGGCGACCTCGGTGATCGGGGAGCGCGGGAAGTTCGTCAGCGCGACCGTGGTGGCGCCGTGCTCACGAGCCACCCGTAGCGCCTCGACGGTGTCGGTGGTGGCGCCGGTGTGTGACACGCCGATGGCGACGTCGCCGGCGCCGAGCACGGCGGCCGAGGTGAGCATGATGTGTGTGTCGGACCAGGCGAAACAGACCCGGCCGATACGGTGCAGTTTCTGTTGCAGGTCGGCGGCGACGAACGCGCTCGCGCCGACGCCGTAGACGTCGATCCGGCCGGCTTCGGCGAATACATCGATCACGCGTTCCAGCGTCGCGACGTCGAGCTGGTCCGCGGTCTCCTCGACCGCGCGGGCATCGGCGAAGCTCACCTTGCCGACCACCGCGGCCAGGTCGTCGTTCACACCGATCTCGCCGCCGAGGTTGCGGCTCGACCGCGCCTCGGTGCGCGCCGTGTCCGCGGCGAGCGCGATCCGCAACTGCGGGTAACCGCCGACGCCAACGGCCTTGCAGAACCGGGTGACCGTCGTTTCGCTTGTGTTCGCGGCCAGCGCGACCTCGGTGATGCTGCGCCGAGCGACCGAGGACGGGTCGTCCAGCACGACTTTGGCTACACGCTGTTCAGCACGCGCCAAGCCCGGCAGCAACGACCGGATCCGCACAAGGGGGCTGGCCTCGGATTCACGGGCGGCCGGAACAGTGTCTGTCGGTGCCGGCTCCGTTACGGAATCGAGCTCTGCCTCCGTGGGGAAATTGCTAACCGTCGGCATTTGAGACAAGGCTAACCACATCCTTCGGGATGATCGCAACTCGTCCGCCCCTGCACGTCCGAGCTGCGCTGACTCAGTTGCCCAGAAAGTCGCCAACTAGGTCAAAGTTGTTAACGTCTACTTGTTAACGACTTGGCAACTTGTTGTGGTTCCCGAAACAGCCAACGATCGTCGGTAGCCCGCGCGCTCGATCGGTGCTAGGGAATCCTGGGTGCATGCTAAGCCTCTAACCTGAGAAATCGGCATTTCATTCAGCGCGATTTTTGCACCCAGTTGACAGCGGACAGTGACGACGGTGCCCGTTCACCATCCAACAGCATGCCGTTAGTGCTGGTTACTCGTACACCGTCCACAGATACACCCCGGCCGGTGTACGAGGCATCGGTTGAGTAGCGCCAGCGGATAATCACCTGACCAGACGCCGGTACTTCTGCCGCCACTCGCCACCACGCGCGGTGCCCGTGACCACTCAACGTCAGCACTGAGCCCTCGGGGGCTCCCGGACCAGCAGCCCGCACCGGGACGGCCTGCCACGTAACACCATCCGCGCTCGACTCGAGAACGAGCGGATCCGCGGTTTCGGTATCCACGAAAGCGTCAAAGTCGACATGTGCCGAGCCGGCCGGATGCAACGCCGGAGTGGTCAGCGTGGCCGTGCCGAGATTGCCCAGGCCGCTGAACCAGGCATCCGGCCCACGCGCGGGTCGCACCGCCATGGCCCGTGCCAGCGAGGTCGCCCAGGTCTCCCTCGCGAGGTTGATCGAGCCCCAGTTTCGCGTCGGGTGCACCCGGTTCGTCAGCAGGATCGCGATGGACCGCGACTGAAGGTCGATCACCAGCGTGGTTCCGGTGAATCCGGTATGCCCCGCCGTCACCGGCGACGACAGCGCGCCCATGTAGAACATCTGGTCCAGCTCGAACCCGAGGCCGTGATCGTCGCCAGGAAAACCGGTGTTGTGGTTCGTCAGCATCAGCCGGACCGTCTCGGGCCGGAGGATCCGGGCGCCGCGATACACGCCGCCGTTGAGGATCGTCTGTGCGAGCACCGCCAGGTCACCGGCGGTCGAAAAGATGCCCGCGTGACCGGAAACGCCGCCGAGCGCCCACGCGTTCTCGTCGTGTACTTGCCCGCGGACCAGGCCTCGCGGCGGATCCGCCTCGTACTCCGTCGCCGCGATCCGGTCCAGCTCGCTTGCCGGCGGGCGATAACCTGTGTCGCGCATGCCGAGCGGTTCCGTGATGCGATCGCGCACGACGTCGTCGAGCGGCGAACCGGTGAGTTGCTCGACGAGAAATCCGAGGGTCATCAGGTTGATGTCGGAGTACAAGTACGTCGAGCCAGGAACGTGGACGAGCGGGCTGTCGAGCACGGCCCGGCGGCGTGAGGGAATGTCCGGATAGCCCTGCCACAGCGACGGCTTCGGATCGGCGTCCAGGCCGGAGGTGTGCGTCAGCAGCTGCTCGACCGTCACCTGCTCCTTGCCGTTCGTGGCGAACTCCGGCAGGTACTTCGCCACGGGCTCGGACAGTTCGACCTGCCCGGCCTCGACGAGTTGCATGACCGCGATCGACGTGAACAGCTTGGTGATCGAGGCGAGGTCGAAGATCGTGTCCGGCCGCATCGGCACCTGCTCGTCGGCGGGCAGTTCGTTGCCCGTGGCGTCGGCATAGCGCAGGGCCTGCCCGGTCGCGTACCGATCGACGACCACGCCGTCGTGCGCGAGCAGGCCGACAGCGCCGGAGAAGTGCGGATGACCGACGGCCAGGTCATTACGCGCCCAGCTTGCGAGGAACTGCTCCGCCGAGCTGATCGGCGCCGCGTCGAGCCTCACCGTGGCAGGTGTGCCGTCCCGCAGCACCGTGCTCGCAGGCGCGAAACCTTGCTGCGGCCGGTCGAATCGGCCTGCCCAGGACTGTTCGGCGATGGCGCTGGCTCCCGGCACGATCAGGGTCACGATGAGGAACGCGACCAGAAGTTTCCCGATACGCATGCTGACCTCACCAGTAGAGCAAGTACGGCTGGCAGCGGGCGACGAAACCCGCGAGTTCGGCCTGCCACGATTCGACGATTTCCTCCACACCGGCCCCCGCGTCGACCATTGTGCGGAGCCGGTCCGAGCCCGACAGCTTGTCGATCATCAGATCCGGCCGCCACGCGAACAGGTCCGGATGCGTGCGCTTCGCCGTCACGAGCATGGCGACCGCGGTGCGGATCGGGTCGAAGCCACGCGGATCGGTGACGGTGAGCTGGACGCCGCCACATGTCTGGTTGACGAACTTGGCGAACGTCGGCACGAAATACGTCTCGCGGAACTCGACGCCCGGCAGCTCCAATGCGGAAAGCGCTTCCCGCCATCGCCAGTCCACCCCGGGAGCGCCGATGATCTCGAACGGCCGTGTCGTGCCACGGCCTTCGCTGAACACGGTGCCCTCGAACAGACCCAGCCCCGGATAGACGAGCGCGGTGTCCGGGGTCGGCATGTTCGGACTCGGCGGCGTCCACGCCAGTCCGGTCTGCGCGAAGAACATGTCACGCCGCCAGCCCCGGATCGCGACCACGTCCAGCTCGGGTTTCGCGGGCAGGAACTCCGCAGCGAAGAACCGGGCGAGCTCGCCGACCGTCATCCCGTGTTGCTGGACGATCGGTTTCACCCCGACCCCGGAGGCGAACGCCGGGTCCAGCATCGGGCCGAACGCCTTGCCACCGACGGGATTCGGCCGGTCCAGCACGACGAACGAAGCACCGACTTTCGCTGCGGCAGCCAGTGCCGTGTACATCGACCAGATGTAGGTGTAGAAACGTGCGCCGACGTCGGCGATGTCGAAGACGACCGTGTCCACGCCGGCCTTGGTGAACATGCCCGCAAGGCTTTCGGCCGTCGCACCGTAGGCGTCATATACGGGGATTCCGGTCCGCGGATCCGCGTAGTCGCCTTCCGACCCGCCGGCCTGCGCACTGCCACGGAAACCGTGCTCGGGGCCGAAGGCCGCGACAGGCCGCACCCCGGCGGCGACCATGGAGTCGACAATGTGGTCGAGGTTCGCGAGCACACCTGTCGGGTTGGACAGCACACCGACCTTGCGTCCGGCGAGCTTGCGCCAGCTCTGTGCGGCAACCTGGTCCGCTCCCGTCACCACGCTACTTTCCCTTGTGGCGTGGGCGATTCCGGATCCATGGGCGAGAAGTGGCGTCGCGAGCGCGCCCACCGCGAGGAAGCCCCGCCGGTTTATGCTCACCAGCTCAGTCCCGCACCGAACGGGTAGACGATCTTGCCCGGGTCGTCCCCTGCCGGGATCGACACCGGTAGCTTGCCCTCCGGGGATCTCTGTCCAAGCAGGACTTTCGCCAGCGATTTCATCGTGACATCTCGCCAGTCGTAGGTCGCCAGCCAGGTCGGCGCGTCGGCGTGACCCACGTCGTACGGTTCCTGCACGGCGACAGCGACGAGGGGCTTACCTGTCGCGAGCAGGCTGTTCAGCAGATTCTGCTGGCCCGTCGAAGTGCGCAGGCCGTTCGTCAGCACGACCACGGTGCCGGCCTTGCCAGCGGCGCTGACCACGCTGTCGATCTGTTGCGCTGTAGGGTTCGCGCCGGTTGGGAACGGCATGCCGCCGAGCTGGTTCGCCAGCGTGGCAACGGGATCGGCAGGGGAGCCGGGGTAGTCCGGATTGCGCCAACCTGTCACGAGGATCGTGCCGGGCGCACGCAACGGCAGCAAACCCACGTCATTGCGCAGGACAGTCGTTGTGCGGTCGGTCAGCCGCTGGATGCGGTCGAGGTGTTCGGGCGTCCCGACGGTCCAGGCCACGGCTTGCGGGTCGACGAGCGGATTCGCCACGATGCCGCGCTTGGCCTTCAGCTGGAGAATGCGCAGGACACTCTGGTCGATGCGCTGCTCGGTGAGCCTTCCGCTGTTCACCGCGTCGAGAACACCGGTGACCGCGGCCGCCGGGTCGGGTGGCATGAGCATCTGGTCCACGCCCGCTTCCAGCGCAAGTACCGGGATCTCCGAGTCCGGGTGCAGCTGCCTTACCCCGGCCATCCCGAGCGAATCTGTGACCACGACGCCGTCGTAACCGAGTTCATCGCGAAGAATGCCGGTGATGATCGGTCTCGACAGCGTGGCCGGTTCGCCGGAGGAGTCGAGGCTGGGAACGGTGATGTGCGCGGTCATGATCACGTCGGTGCCGGCCTTGATCGCGGCCTGGAATGGCGGCAAGTCAGTTTCACGCCATTGCTCTTGCGTCCTGGCGATCACCGGGAGTCCGGTGTGGCTGTCGGTCGCGGCGTCCCCGTGACCGGGAAAGTGTTTGGCTGCCGAGGAAATCGATTGCTGGTAACCGTCCACTTCGGCCGCGACCAGCCGGCCGGCCAGTGCCGGGTCCGCGGAGAACGACCGCGACCCGATGATCGGGTTGAGCGGGTTGGAATTGACGTCGGCGTCCGGTGCGAAGTCCTGATTGATGCCCATGGCCCGCAGTTCGCGCCCGTTGATCGTGGCCAGCTGGCGGGCGTCCTCGGCGCTTCGTCCCGCGCCGATGGCCATACTCGCCGGGTATTCCGTCGCCGGCGACGGGATCCGGGTGACCCGCCCGCCCTCCTGGTCGGTCGCGATGATCAGCGGAACTCGCGCGCCCGAGGCCAGCGCGGCCCGCTGCAATCCGTTGGAGAGATTCGCGATCTGCACCGGGTCATCGACGTTGTCGGTGCCTGAATTGTTGAAATAGATAATTCCGCCGGGGTGATAGCGCTCGACCACCTCGGCCGCCGTTTCGACCCCGTACTTCGCCTGGTTACCCGGCTCGTCCGCGGCCTTGCCCTGCACGTCCATCACGAACAGCTGGCCGACCTTTTCCACCAGGCTCATTCCCCGCAGAGCCCGCACGGCCCACGAATCCGGCGCCGCGTTCGCCGCACTCAGCCCGCTCACGATGAGCAGTCCGGCCAAGCACATCGCGAACGCATGCGTCCTCCGGATCACGAAAGCCTCCCCTCAGTAACCGGCCGCCGTGGAAAGACCACGAGAGCGGCCGGTATCGGGAAAGCTACTCACTCGCCGGGAGGTGGGTCAACGCAAATTCTGTCCGCCCGCTGAACGGGCTACCCGAGGCGACATTCCTGCGATGCGGCGGCGTCCGGAACGCCGCCCCGGGGAACCACCCCCCGAACGTGTGCGGGGCGCCGCCGGCTGAGACC
>NZ_WMBA01000027.1 GCF_009707865.1 Amycolatopsis pithecellobii | reverse complement strand
CGCACCAACCATCACCCTCGCCGTTCTCATCGCCACGGCCACCGCCGCTCTTGCCTCGCTTGCCACCGCTGTCCTCGCCCGTGCCCGCGCGCCCGCCCCCGTACCCGCCGTCCCGGTAGCCGCACTCGCTGCCGTGCTCGGGCTGATCACGGCGTGGCGCTGGCTCGACGGCGAACTGCCGTCGTGGTGGCTTCCGGTCCCGTTGGCGGTCGGCGCATTGGGCGCGCCGCTGGCGGCCGCGGACCTTCGCCACCGTCGCCTTCCCGACACGCTCACCCTGCCCGCGTACCCGATCCTCGCGGTGGCCCTCAGCACCGCCGCGCTGACTGGCCCCGGCCTCGGCCTGCTGGTGCGTGCTCTCGTGGCCGCGATGGCCTTCGGTGGTCTGCACCTACTGATCCATGCCCTCTCGCGCCGTTCGCTCGGGGCGGGGGACGTGAAGCTGTCGGGAGCGCTCGGCGCCGTGCTCGGTGCGGTGAGCTGGGCCGCGCCGGTGCTGGCCGCGGTACTCGCCGCGTTGACCACCGCTGTCCTCGCGGTGGTGCGCCGCTGGGAGCGCGGGGTGCCGCACGGGCCCGGTCTGCTCATCGCAACGTGGTTGCTGGCGTTGTTCCCGGAAACAGGCATGGGCGCTTGACCCGTACGGCATCGGCCATGACAGGATCGTGAAGTGTTGCGCTGGATAACCGCAGGTGAATCGCACGGGCCCGCGCTGGCCGCCGTGTTGGAAGGGATGGTGGCCGGGGTCGAGGTCACCACCGCCGAAGTGGGCGAACAACTCGCCCGGAGGCGGCTCGGGTTCGGCCGCAGCCCCCGGATGGGGTTCGAGACCGACCACATCGAGTTCCTCGGCGGTGTCCGGCACGGTCTGACCCAGGGCGGCCCGATCGCGGTCCACATCGAAAACGCCGAATGGCCCAAATGGGAAAAGGTCATGGCGGCCGACCCGGTCGAGCCCGCCGAACTCGAAGGCCTCGCCCGCAACGAGCCGCTGACCCGGCCTCGTCCCGGCCACGCCGACCTGCCTGGCATGCAAAAGTACGGCTTCACCGAGGCTCGCCCGGTCCTCGAGCGGGCCAGCGCACGGGAGACCGCGTCCCGCACCGCGCTCGGCACGGTGGCGCGTGCGTTCCTGCGCCAGCTGCTGGGTGTGGAGATCATCAGCCACGTGATCTCCATCGGCGGCGCCGACGCGCCCGAAGGACCCCTGCCCGGGCCCGGTGACCTCGCGGCGATCGACGAAAGCCCGGTCCGTGCCTTCGGCCAGGAGGCCACCGACGCGATGGTCGCCGAGGTGGACGCCGTCCGGAAAGCGGGGGACACCGTCGGCGGGGTGATCGAGGTGATCGCCTACGGTCTGCCGCCGGGCCTCGGCTCCCACGTGCACTGGGACCGCAGGCTCGACGCCCGCCTCGCCGGGGCGCTGATGGGGGTCCAGGCCATGAAGGGCGTCGAGGTCGGGGACGGCTTCACCACGGCACGCCGCTGGGGAAGCGAGGCACACGACGAAATCGACCGCGGCTCCGGGCCGGTCGGGGTGACGCGCCGGTCGAACCGTGCCGGTGGCCTGGAAGGAGGTATCACCAACGGCGAGCCGCTCCGGGTGCGGGTCGCGATGAAGCCGATCTCGACCGTCCCGAAAGCACTGTCCACTGTGGACGTTTCCACGGGCGAGCCGGCGGTGGCGATCCACCAGCGGTCCGACGTGTGTGCCGTGCCGCGGGCCGGGGTCGTGCTCGAGTCCGTCGTCGCGCTCATCCTCGCCGATGCGGCGCTGGAAAAGTTCGGCGGTGACTCGCTGGCCGAGAGCAAACGCAACGCCGAGGCCTACCTGCACGCGCTGGAGGAGCGGTGGTGAAGCCCTGCATCGTGATCGTCGGGCCGCCGGGGTCCGGCAAAACCACCGTGGGCCGTTTGCTGGCCGCTCGGCTCGGAGTGTCCTTTCGCGACAGTGACGAGGACATCGTCGCCCGCCAAGGCAAGTCGATCACCGACATCTTCACCGCCGACGGCGAACCCGTGTTCCGCGAGATCGAGGCCGACGTCATCGCCGACGCGTTGCGAGACCACGACGGAGTCCTTTCCGTCGGCGGCGGCTCCGTGCTGACGCCCGCCACCCAGGAACGGCTGCGCGGTCACCATGTGGTGTTCCTCAACGTCGGTTTCGCGGCCGGGGTGCAGCGAGTCGGGCTGTCCACGGCGCGGCCGCTGCTCGCCGGAGTCAACCCGCGCGCCGCCTACCGCAGCCTCCTGGAGGCGCGGCTGCCGGTCTACCGGGCGGTGGCCACCACCGAGGTCGGCACCGACAACCGAACCCCCGAGGACGTCGTGGCCGCGATTGTGGCCCAGCTGAACGAGAAACTGGAGAAAACGCAGTGACCGAGCCGGTGCGGATCCAGGTCAGCACAGCGCGCCCGTACGAAGTCGTGCTGGGCCGGGGCCTGCTGGGCGAGCTCACCGAGGTCCTCCGCGACGCCACCAAGGTCGCCCTGCTGCACCCGCCGACATTGACCACCACGGCCGAAGCGATCCGCGACGAACTCAATGGGGCCGGTCTCGACGCGCACCGCGTCGAGATTCCCGATGCCGAGGACGGCAAAGCGCTGACCGTGGCCAGCTTTTGCTGGGAAGTACTCGGCCGGATCGGGCTCGACCGGCGCGGCGTTGTCGTCGGGCTCGGCGGCGGGGCCGTCACCGACCTCGCCGGGTTCGTCGCCGGCACGTGGATGCGCGGGGTCCGCCTCGTCAACGTGCCCACCACACTGCTGGGCATGGTCGACGCGGCGGTCGGCGGCAAGACCGGCATCAACACCGAAGCCGGGAAGAACCTCGTCGGTGTCTTCCACGAGCCCACCGCGGTGCTCGCCGACCTCGGCACGCTGGAAACGTTGCCCCCCAACGAACTCGTCGCCGGGATGGCGGAGGTCGTCAAGGCCGGTTTCATCGCCGACCCCGCGATCCTCGACCTCATCGAGGCCGACCCAGCGGCCGCGGTCGACGCCCAGGGCGAGGTCATCGGTGAGCTCGTGCGCCGCTCGATCCAGGTCAAGGCCGACGTCGTGGCGGCTGACCTGCGTGAGTCCAACCTGCGCGAGATCCTCAACTACGGGCACACCCTCGGCCACGCCATCGAGCGGCGCGAACGCTACCGCTGGCGGCACGGGGCGGCCATCAGCGTCGGTCTCGTCTTCGCCGCCGAACTCGCCCGCCTGACCGGCCGGCTCGACGACGTGACCGCCGACCGGCACGCCACGTTGCTGAACCGGCTTGGTCTGCCTACCACCTATGACGCGGACGCGTTGCCACAGCTGCTGGAAACCATGCGCGGGGACAAGAAAACCCGGTCCGGGGTGCTGCGGTTCGTGGTGCTGGACGGTCTCGCGAAACCGGGCCGGCTCGAAGGTCCGGACCCCGCGCTGCTCGCCGCCGCGTACTCGGCCGTCGCCGCCGACAAGCCGAGCCACGGCGGGAGCGTGTTGCTGTGAAGGTTTTCGTGCTCAACGGCCCCAACCTCGGGCGGCTCGGCAAACGCGAGCCCGATGTCTATGGCTCGACTACGCACGAAGACCTCGCCGAGCTGTGTGTGAAGACCGGTGGGGAGCTCGGGCTCGACGTCGAGGTGCGCCAGACCGATCACGAAGGCGAGCTGGTCGGCTGGCTGCACGAGGCCGCCGACGGCGGTTTCCCGGTGGTGCTCAACGCCGGCGCGTGGACGCACTACTCCATCGCCGTGCGTGACGCCGCCGCGCAGCTGACCGCGCCGCTGATCGAGCTGCACATCTCGAACGTGCACAAGCGCGAGGAGTTCCGCCACCACAGCGTCCTGTCCGATATCGCGACGGCCGTCATCGCCGGCCTCGGCGTCCCCGGCTATCCGCTCGCGTTGCGCTGGCTCGCCGAAAACGCCCGCTAGCACCCGGATTCCGGCCGCACGAAAGGGAAATCCGCACCGTGTCCGTCCCTGTCCTGCGCACCCCGCGGCTCACGCTGCGCGGTCTGGACAGGTCGGACACCGAGGCGATCGTCGGCATTTTCGCGGATCCCGCGATGAGCCGGTATCTGGCGGCTGACCTCAGCGACCCCGGGCAGTGCCGCGCGATGATCGAACGTCGCCTCGCCTACCGCGGGCCGGTAGCGCTCGGGCACTGGGTGATCGAACGTGACGGCGTCGTCATTGGCCTGGCCCACCTGCGACCATCGGATACTTTGCCCGACGGAACCGGCGAGATCGGTTACTTCCTCGATCCCGCGCACAGCGGCCAGGGCTTCGCTACCGAAGCCGCCGCCGCGCTCCTCGAGCACGGACTGGTGACCGCCGGCCTGCCCGCGGTATGGGCGCTCATCCATCAGTCCAATGTGGCCAGTCTGAAACTGGCCCGGCGCCTGGGTTTTCACGACGTCGGCGCCGAACAACACTACGGCGCACCGCACCGCGTGCACATCGCGCTCCCGCACCGGGGCCGCGGCTGATCGCTGGCCGACCTCGACTGGCGTGAGCGCTCGTGGTGGACACCGCGCCGACGCCGGACGGTGACCGGGCCGCCTCCCGTGGTGTAACTCCATCGGGTGAGGGACTTCTCCTACACTGGTCCCGCGGTCAGAGAGGGGTCACCACGTCCATGCGCGGGTTCCGTCAACGGCTGGGTGCTGCCCTGGTGGCCGTCGTGCTCGGCGCGACGGTGGCCGCGTGCAGTCCGGGCAACGCGCAGCCCCAGACGAAAACCCCGGACGGCGGCCGTCCCGACGCACCCGCGAACCTCACCCTCGCCACCGCCGCGAACCGGGAAAGTACCGGCGTCGTCGCGCAGGGCGGCCCCGGCGCGCCGTACAACTACGGGCCGACCGTGATGCTCGACGGCGGCAAGGTCCGGATGTGGTGGTGCAGCCAGTATCCCGACGCGGGCCCGCCCGGTGATGACATCCTCTACGGCGAATCCACCTCGCTCGATGGCCCCTTCACCGGCCCCGGCTCAACCGTGCCGCCCGCCGTGCTGTCGGGGAATCCCGGCCAGTTCGACGGTATGCACACCTGCGACCCCTCGGTGGTCCGTGCCGGCGGGACCTACTACCTGTACTACACGGGCGCGGCGAACGACCACGCGCTCGGCAATGCGATCGGGCTCGCCACCAGCACCGACGGCCTCACCTGGGCCCGGGCCGATACCCCCATCGTCGGCCCCTCGCACGACGTGCACCGCGACAACCTTTACGGCACCGGCCAGCCCTCCGCGGTCTACCTCGACGGCTGGTTCTACCTGATGTTCACCGACACCAGCGGCAAGGACGCCGGGTGGAACGGCGCGGGCCAGTTCGTGTTGCGCGCCAAGGACCCTCGGTTCGCGGCCGGCGTGGAATCATTGTCGGACAACGGCTTCACCGCCGTCACGAGCACCACCGCGCCGCGCACGATGTCGGTCGTGGACGCGTTCAGCGCCGAGCTGGAGTGGTCCGACGCGCTGGGCGCCTTCGTCATCGCGCACGAGACACAGGACGGCACCACCCTCACCTTCTGGAACCGCGACTTCACCGCGCACCCGTACCGCGCCGTCGTCGTTCCCGGCCCGTGGGAGGAAGGCCCCGGCCTGGTCCGCCGCCCCGACGGGCATGCCCCGGCGTCCGAGAGCGACCCGTGTGGCCGCATCCCGGTCGACGTCATCCGCGCGACGCGGCTCGGCGAGGCGCACGCGCCCACCGATCTGCGGCACTACGGTCTCGACCTCACCGGCCTCACGGGATGCGCTGATCAGCAGCGCGCCCTCGGTGTGCTCGACGGATTCGCGATGCCGTCACCGGCCCGCACCATGGACCTCGTCGTGGCCGGGAAGGTCGTCCGCATCGACCGCCGCTCGGTCGCCGAGCAGCTCGCCACCCACGTGCTCGACCAGCGGGTCGGTGCACTCGACGGAGCGCCGGTGGCGGCGCATCTGAGTTCCGGCGCCCGCGCGCTCGAAGCAGCCGGACTCGGCTTGGGCTTCCTGCTCGACGACGGGAAACTCTGGCCCGTGCACCCGGCATCCGTGGCTTCGCTGAACGGGTCCACGGTCGAGCTCGTCAGTGCGGCGCAGTGGCGGGCTCATCCCCAGGCCGCGCCGCTCGGAAAATAGCGCGTCACTTCGCCCGAGGCGACGGTGAAGGCGCCCGCCGCCGCGGCGTGGGGGAGGGCTTCGCTGGCTCGGGGCCGCCGAGGCGCGCCCCGGCGAACAGGCCCAGCCCCGCCGGCACGAGGACGAGCAGCGCGGCGAAAGCGGCACCACCGGTCAGCGCCGGCCCCAGCTCGGACGTGCCCGCCTGGTCGACGAAGATCCCGCGGCCGATCACGTACAGCACACCGGAACCAACGCCCGCGAACAGTGCCGCGATCAGCCAGGTGCGGCCGGAATCCTCACGGCGAAGCCACGCGTCCACCGCACCCCACAACGCAGCCGCGCCCACCAGCAGCGCGATCGTCACGATCTTCGCGGTGAGCAGGCCGGTCGGATTGAACACGGCCGCCTTCGCCAGCGCCGTGTCGGCCGCACCATGCAGCACCGCCAGCACGAGTCCACGGATCAACCAGGGGCGCATCGTGTCACTCTAAGCCAACCCGTCAGTAAGGTGGGCAGGGTGCCCGACGCTCCCTTCCCCGTCCGTCGCGACTCCCTTCGTCAGCTGGTGCGCCAGGCCGGGGCCGGCGCGCTGCTCGTCACCAACCTGCTCAACATCCGTTATCTGACCGGCTTCACCGGCTCGAACGCGGCACTGCTGCTCGACGCGGACAGCGACGAGCGCACCCTGTTCTGCACCGACGGCCGCTATGTCACGCAGGCCAAGACCGAGGTGCCGGACCTTGAACTGGTCGACGACCGGGCCAGCGCCGCCGCGCTCGCCACGCGGGCGAGCGGGCGCACCGGGTTCGAGAGTCACTACGTCAGCGTCGAGCAGTACGAGGCGCTGAGCGGGCTCGCCGAAAACGCGGAGCTGATGCGGACCCCCGGCCTGGTCGAACGGCTGCGGCTGGTCAAGGACGAGCACGAGATCGCGGCGCTGCGCAAGGCCTGCGCCGTCGCCGACGCCGCGCTCGCGGCGCTCATCGAACGCGGCGGCATCCGGCCCGGCCGCACCGAGCGGGACGTCGCCCGCGATCTGGAGAACCTCATGCTCGACCACGGAGCGAGCGCCCGCTCGTTCTCCTCGATCGTCGCCGCCGGCGCCAACTCGGCCATTCCGCACCACCGGCCCACCGGCGCGGTGCTCGCCCCCGGTGACTTCCTCAAACTGGACTTCGGTGCGACCGTCGATGGCTATCACTCCGACATGACCCGCACCCTCGTGCTGGGCAAGGCGGCCGGCTGGCAGCGCGAGCTGTACGAACTGGTCCGCCGGGCGCAGGAGCGGGGCAGCGCGGCCGTCCGGCCGGGCGCGGTGACCAAGGAGGTCGACAGGGCCGCGCGCGAAGTCATCGAACAGGCCGGCCACGGCGAACAGTTCACCCACGGCCTCGGGCACGGGGTGGGACTCGAGATTCACGAGGCGCCCAGTCTGGCGAAAAAGGGCGACGGTACACTGACTGCCGGTATGACGGTCACCGTCGAGCCAGGGGTATACCTCGCCGGCCGCGGTGGCGTGCGCATCGAGGACACGCTGGTCGTGCGGGACACGGCTCCCGAACTCCTCACCCTGAGCGGCAAGGACCTCGTGGTCGTCTGAGGCGAGCACGGAACGAACGACGGAAACTTTCAATAGGAGAACTGGACTACCCGTGGCCACCACTAACGACCTCAAGAACGGCCTGGTGCTCAACCTCGACGGACAGCTGTGGTCCGTGGTGAGTTTCCAGCACGTCAAGCCGGGCAAGGGCGGCGCGTTCGTGCGCACCACCCTCAAGCACGTGCTCTCCGGCAAGGTGGTGGACAAGACCTTCAACGCCGGCACCAAGGTGGAGACCGCGACCGTCGACCGCCGCAACATGACCTACCTGTACAACGACGGCACCGACTATGTCTTCATGGACGGTCAGACGTTCGACCAGATCACCGTGCCGCGCGAGACGGTCGGCGGCGCGGCGGACTACCTGCTGGAGAACACCGAGGTGCAGGTCGCGACCCACGAGGACGCGCCGCTGTACGTCGAGCTGCCCACCTCGGTCGAGCTGGTCATCCAGCACACCGACCCGGGCCTGCAGGGTGACCGGTCCACCGGTGGCACCAAACCCGCGACGCTGGAGACCGGCGCCGAGATCCAGGTTCCGCTGTTCGTGACGACCGGCGAGAAGGTCAAGGTCGACACCCGTGACGGGCGATACCTGGGCAGGGTCTCGTCTTGAGCCAGCCAGCTCCCCAGCGCGGCGGCAGCTCCGGCGGCCGCCGCGCTTTGCGCAGGCGTGCCGTGGAGATGCTCTACGAAGCCGCGCAGCGTGCCGCCGATCCCGTGACACTGCTGGCCGACCGGGTCGGCTCGACGGCCGTCGACCCCATCGGGGACTACACGATCTCGCTGGTCGAAGGCGTCGCGGCGCATCGTGAGCGCATCGACGAGTTGCTCGCCGAGCACGCGCAGGGCTGGACGCTCGAGCGGATGCCGCCGGTCGACCTGGCCGTGCTGCGGGTCGGCGTGTACGAGCTGCTGTGGTCACCGGACGTGCCGGACCCTGTCGCGATCGATGAGGCCGTCGGCCTGGCGAAGGAACTGTCGACGGACGATTCGCCGAGGTTCGTCAACGGCGTGCTCGGCCGCATCGGCAACATCGCCGACCGCCTCCGCGCAGTGCTGTAAAGGCAGGCGTCAAAGGGGAACCGGCACCGCATGGGGGTCCAGGGGGCTCGCCCCCGGCGGGGGTCTGGGGGTTCGACCCCCAGAGGACACAACTGAGCGCGCCCGGTCCACGCTTTCCGTGGACACACCTCGCCCAGCTTGCGGCCCGCTCAGTCTTCCTTGGCGGGCCGGGCTTCCGGCGGCAGCACGCCCCAGTCGATGAGCTGCTCGGTGAGCTCACCCGGGGTCATGTCGTAGATGATCGCGAGCGAGCGCAGGTCTTCGGTGCGGATCGAGAGCACCTTGCCGTTGTAGTCGCCACGCTGGCTCTGGATGGTCGCCGCGTAGCGGGCCAGCGGGCCGACCTTCTCCGCGGGCAGCTGTTGCAGGCGCTCGAGGTTGATCACGATCTTGGTGGCGGGCTCGGCACCCGAGGGCACCCGGCCCTCCGGCAGCAGCTCGACGACCGGGACTCCGTAGAAGTCGGCCAGCTCGGCGAGCTTCTGCACGGTCACCGCACGGTCACCACGCTCGTAGGATCCGACCACGACCGCCTTCCAGCGGCCACCGGACTTCTGCTCGACCCCGTGCAAGGACAGACCCTGCTGTTGGCGGATACCGCGGAGCTTGGCCCCGAGCGCCTTGGCGTAATCGCCCATCTGGTTGTTCTCCGTTTCCTCGCCCAGCCGGTTCGGACCGTCCCGGGACTACCGCGAATACTGAGAGTAATGGTTACGCATTGTCGTCACCAGGTCAAGCAATTGTCCTGACAGGAAGGCGGCATACCACCCGCTCAGCTGACCGGCGCCGCCTGTTATTGTCGGACGGATTCCCTGGCCAAGCAGGGTATCGACGTCCTTTAAGGACCCGTCCGGTGAGGCGGGGAAGGAGTCTGCCGTGGCGTCACGCCCTCGTGGCGCGACGGAGCCGGATGGCGAGCGTGAGCTGCTGTCGTCCGGTGATGTCGCGCGCACCATCGCCCGAATGGCGCATCAGGTCATCGAGAAGACCGCGCTCGGTGCCGAATCGGGTGATCTTCCGGTGTTACTCGGGATTCCTACCCGGGGCACCTCACTGGCCACCCGTCTGGCCGAACGGATCGCCGAGTTCGCCGATGTCACGCCGCCCGCCGGGGCGCTCGACATCACGCTCTACCGCGATGATCTCCGCCGCAGGCCGACCCGCCCGCTGGCTTCCACGCAGTTGCCGCCTGCCGGTATCGACGATCGTGTCGTGATCCTGGTGGACGACGTGCTGTTCTCCGGTCGCACGGTCCGCGCCGCGCTCGACGCGTTGCGCGATCTCGGCCGCCCCCGCGCGGTGCAGCTGGCGGTGCTGGTGGACCGGGGCCACCGCGAGTTCCCGATCCGGGCCGACTACGTGGGCAAGAACGTGCCCACCTCCCGCGCGGAAGAGGTGCACGTTCTGGTGTCCGAAGTGGACGGACGGGATGCCGTGGTGCTGCGCGGAAAGGGGGAGGACGAATGAAGCATCTGCTGGCCGCCGACGGGCTCGATCCGCGGCTCGCGACCGCGGTGCTCGACACGGCCGACGAGTTGAAACGGACGCTGCTCGGCAGGCAGGTGCGCAAGCTGCCGACCTTGCGCGGCCGTACCGTGATCACGTTGTTCTACGAGAACTCCACCCGCACCCGGGTTTCGTTCGAGATCGCCGGGAAGTGGATGAGCGCCGACGTGGTGAACGTGTCCTCGGGCGGGTCCTCGGTGAGCAAGGGCGAGTCGCTGCGTGACACGGCGCTGACGCTGGCCGCCGCCGGCGCGGACTGCGTCATCATCCGGCACCCGGCGTCCGGCGCCGCGCACCGGCTCGCGGGCTGGCTCGCCGACACCGGCACGGCCGTGATCAACGCCGGCGACGGCATGCACGAACATCCGACGCAGGCGCTGCTGGACGCGGCGACGCTGCGGGAACGGCTCGGCTCGCTGACCGGCCGCCGGATCGCGATCGTCGGCGACGTGCTGCACAGCCGGGTCGCCCGCTCGAACATCCACCTGCTCAGCGCGCTCGGTGCCGAAGTCGTGCTGGTGGCGCCGCCGACGTTGTTGCCGCCTGGGGTGGACGCCCTGCCGGTGACGGTTTCGCATGAGTTCGACGCCGAACTGCCCGGTGCCGACGCGGTGATGATGCTGCGCGTGCAGGCCGAACGGATGACGGGCGGGTTCTTTCCGTCCGCGCGCGAGTACTCGATCGCCTACGGGTTGAACGAAAAGCGCTTGAAGATGCTGCCGGAGCATGCCGTCGTGCTGCACCCGGGACCGATGTTGCGCGGGATGGAGATCGCCTCGGCGGTGGCGGACGCGCCGTCGTCGGCGATCACCGAGCAGGTCCGCAACGGGGTCCATGTGCGGATGGCCGTGCTCTATCACCTGCTCGCGGGGGAGGAAGAGAAATGAGTGTGCTGATCAAGGGCGCCCGGCTCTACGGCGAAGGCGACCCGGTGGACGTCCTGGTCACCGACGGGCTCATCGCCGAAATAGGCGCATCGATCGAGGCGCCGGACGACGCCGAGGTGATCGAGGCGGCCGGCCAGGTGCTGCTGCCCGGGTTCGTCGACCTGCACACCCACTTGCGCGAGCCGGGCCGTGAGGACGCCGAGACGATCGAGTCCGGCTCGGCGGCCGCGGCGCTCGGCGGGTACACCGCGGTCTTCGCGATGGCCAACACCGATCCGGTCGCCGACAACGCGGTGGTAGTCGAGCACGTGTGGCGGCGCGGTCGCGAGACCGGGCTCGTGGACGTGCACCCGGTCGGTGCGGTGACCGTCGGGTTGAAGGGCGAGAAGCTCGCCGAGCTGGGCACGATGGCGAAGTCGGCAGCCGGGGTCCGGATGTTCTCCGACGACGGGCACTGCGTGGCCGACCCGCTGATCATGCGGCGCGCGCTGGAGTACTCGACGGCACTGAACGCGGTGGTCGCGCAGCACGCCGAGGAGCCTCGGCTGACCGTCGGCGCGCAGGCCCACGAAGGCCGGATCGCGTCACGGCTGGGGTATGCGGGCTGGCCCGCGTCGGCGGAGGAGTCGATCGTCGCGCGCGACTGTCTGCTCGCGCAGCACGCGGGCGCGAAACTGCACATCTGCCATGTCTCGACGGCGGGCACCGCGGATGTGCTGCGCTGGGCGAAGAACAGGCACGGCTCGGGGTTCATCTCGGCGGAGGTCACCCCGCATCACCTGCTGCTGACCGACGAGCGACTGTCCACTTACGACCCGGTGAACAAGGTCAACCCGCCGTTGCGGACCGGCGCCGACGCGGCCCGCCTGCGGGCGGCGCTCGCCGAGGGCGTCATCGACTGCGTCGCCACGGACCACGCCCCGCATCCGGTGCAGGACAAGGATTGCGAGTGGGCGGCGGCCAAACCCGGCATGCTCGGCCTGCAGACCGCGCTGTCGGTGGTCACCGAAACCATGGTCCGTACGGGCCTGCTCGACTGGCGTGGCGTGGCCCGCGTACTGAGCGAACGGCCGGCGGAGATCGCGGGGCTGCCCGACCACGGCCGCCCGCTGGTCACCGGGGAGCCCGCGAACCTGACGCTGGTGGACCCGGACGCGGAGTGGACCGTCCGGGGCGCCGAGCTGGCGAGCATCGCCGCGAACACCCCGTACGAGGGGATGCGGCTACCGGGCGTGGTGACCCTCACGCTGCTGCGCGGGCGTATCACCGCGCGCGAAGGGAAGATTGGGTGATGGAACGCTTCATCTTGGTCCTGGTCGTAGTGGCCTGTTTCCTGCTCGCGCTGTGGGGCATGCGGCTGGGCTGGCGGCGCCGGGCGCGATCGCAGAGCGTTCTGGTGCCGCCGTTCCCGCAGGTGCCCGAGCAGCCGGGCGAACCGGGCCTCGAAGCGCCCGGCCTGTATGTCAGCACCACCACGGCGGGCGACTGGCAGAACCGGATCGTCACGCGGGGGATGGGCCTGCGCGGCCGGGCGGTGCTGCGCCGCTTCCCCGGCGGGGTCGAGGTGGACCGCGCGGGCGCGCCCGGGTTCTGGATTCCCCAGGACGCCATCGTGGGCGCACGCCGGGGCAGCGCGATCGCCGGGAAGGTGATGGGCACCGACAGCCTGCTGATCATCACGTGGCGGCTGGGCGAGGTGGAGCTGGACACCGGTTTCCGCGGCGACGATCACGGCGACTATCCACAATGGATTCAAAGCTTGGGACACGAGGTCAAGGGAGGGGCGCAGTGAAGACACCTGGGGCACTGGTGTTGGAGGACGGCCGGGTGTTCCGCGGCTCCGCCTACGGGGCGCAGGGCGCCACGCTGGGCGAGGCGGTGTTCTGCACCGGCATGACCGGCTATCAGGAAACACTGACCGACCCGTCGTACTGCGGGCAGATCGTGGTGCAGACGGCACCGCAGATCGGCAACACCGGGTGGAACGACGAGGACGACGAGTCGGCGCGGATCTGGGTGCGCGGCTACGTCGTGCGGGACCCGGCGCGCACCCCGTCGAACTGGCGCTCGCGCCGGTCGCTGGACGAAGAGCTTGGGCGGCAAGGGATTGTCGGAGTGTCCGGAGTGGACACCCGGACGCTGACCCGGCATCTGCGGGAGCGCGGCGCGATGCGGTCCGGGGTGTTCTCCGGCGACGCGCTGACCGATGTGGACTCGATGGTGAACCAGGTCCTCGCCAGCCCGCCGATGAAGGGCGCGGATCTGGCCGGTGAGGTGACCACCGCGCAGCCGTACGTGGTGGCGGCCGAGGGGCAGCGGCGGTTCCGCGTCGCCGCGCTGGATCTGGGCATCAAGGCCAACACCCCGCGGCAGCTGAGCCGCCGCGGGATCGAGGTCCATGTGCTGCCCGCGAGCAGCACGCTCGAGGACCTGCTGGCGGTCGAGCCGGACGGGGTGTTCCTGTCCAACGGCCCCGGCGATCCGCAGACCCAGGCACACGCGATCGAGCTGACCGGGCAGGTACTGGGCCGGCGGCTTCCGCTGTTCGGGATCTGCTTCGGCAACCAGATCCTGGGCCGCGCGCTCGGACTGGGCACGTACAAGATGCGCTACGGCCACCGCGGGATCAACATCCCGGTGATCGACATCGAGACCGGAAAGGTCGCGATCACCGCGCAGAACCACGGGTTCGCGCTCGAAGGCGAACCGGGACAGGCCTTCGAATCGCCGTTCGGCGCGGCGAAGATCAGTCACTACTGCCCGAACGACGGCACCGTCGAGGGTGTGCGCTGCCTCGACGTGCCGGCGTTTTCGGTCCAGTACCACCCCGAAGCGGCGGCCGGTCCCCATGACGCGGCGCCCCTGTTCGACGAGTTCGTGACTCTGATGCAGGCCCACGCGAGGCACGATCGCGCAGCCCAGCCCGCGGGAGCCGACCGGGTGCGGGTGTCCCGCACGACACAGGAGAAAGCCAAGTAATGCCGAAAAGGACAGACATCGAGCACGTGCTCGTCATCGGGTCCGGCCCGATCGTGATCGGGCAGGCCGCCGAGTTCGACTACTCGGGCACGCAGGCCTGCCGGGTGCTGCGCGCCGAGGGCCTGCGGGTGTCGCTGGTGAACTCGAACCCGGCGACGATCATGACCGACCCGGAGTTCGCCGACGCCACCTACATCGAGCCGGTGACGCCGGAGTTCGTGGAGAAGGTCATCGCGAATGAAAAGGCTCAGGGACGGCCCGTCGACTGCCTTCTCGCGACGCTGGGTGGCCAGACCGCGCTCAACACGGCGGTCGCCCTGCACGAACGCGGGGTGCTGGAGAAGTACGGCGTCGAGCTGATCGGCGCCGACATCGACGCCATCCAGCGCGGCGAGGACCGGCAGAAGTTCAAGGACATCGTCCGCACCGTCGGCGGTGACGTGCCGCGCAGCCGCGTCTGCCATTCCATGGACGAGGTGCGGGAGACCGTCGCCGAACTGGGCTTGCCGGTCGTGATCCGCCCGTCGTTCACCATGGGCGGGCTCGGTTCCGGGATGGCGCACACGCAGGAGGAGCTCGCCCGGATTGCGTCAGCCGGGCTGGCGGAGTCGCCGGTGACCGAGGTGCTGATCGAGGAGAGCGTGCTCGGCTGGAAGGAGTACGAGCTCGAGCTGATGCGCGACCGCAGCGACAACGTCGTGGTCATCTGCTCGATCGAGAACATCGACGCGATGGGCGTGCACACCGGTGACTCGGTGACCGTCGCGCCCGCGATGACCCTGACCGACCGCGAATACCAGCACATGCGTGACGTCGGGATCGCGGTGCTGCGCGAGGTCGGCGTCGACACCGGCGGCTGCAACATCCAGTTCGCGATCAACCCGCGGGACGGGCGGATGGTCGTCATCGAGATGAACCCGCGCGTGTCCCGCTCGTCCGCGCTGGCGTCGAAGGCCACCGGTTTCCCGATCGCCAAGATCGCCGCGAAACTCGCCATCGGCTACCGGCTCGACGAGATCCGCAACGACATCACCGGCGAAACCCCGGCGTCGTTCGAGCCGACCCTGGACTACGTCGTGGTGAAGGTGCCGCGGTTCGCCTTCGAGAAGTTCCCCGGCGCGGACCCGCAGCTGACCACGACGATGAAGAGTGTCGGCGAGGCGATGGCGCTCGGCCGCAACTTCCCCGAAGCGCTCGGCAAGGCCATGCGCTCCATCGACACCAAGGCCGCCGGGTTCTGGACGCGTCCCGACCCGACCGAAGGTCCGGCCGCGACACTCGAAGGAACCCTCGACGCGCTGCGCATGCCGCACGACGGCCGCCTGTACGCGGTCGAGCGGGCGCTGCGGCTGGGTGCGACGGTCGAGCAGGTGCACGAAGCCAGTGGTCTGGACCCCTGGTTCATCGACCAGATCGCGCTGATCGGCGAGGTCGGCGCGCAGGTGCGGGACGCCCCGGTGCTCGACGGTGAGCTGCTGCGCGAGGCCAAGCGCACCGGGTTGTCGGACCAGCAGATCGCCGCGCTGCGCCCGGAACTCGCCGGTGAGGACGGGGTTCGCGCGCTGCGGCACCGCCTCGGGGTGCGCCCGGTGTTCAAGACCGTCGACACCTGTGCGGCCGAGTTCGCCGCGAAGACGCCGTACCACTACTCGGCCTACGAATTGGATGCGGAGGCTGCTGAGTCCGAGGTCGCACCACAGCCGGACAAGCCGAAGGTGCTCATCCTCGGCTCCGGGCCCAACCGGATCGGCCAGGGTATCGAGTTCGACTACTCGTGCGTGCACGCCGCGATCGCGTTGCGCGAGGCCGGGTTCGAGGCCGTCATGGTCAACTGCAACCCCGAGACGGTGTCCACCGACTACGACACCTCCGACCGCCTCTACTTCGAGCCGCTGACCTTCGAGGACGTGCTCGAAGTCGTCAACGCCGAGCGGAACTCCGGCACCGTCGCCGGGGTGATCGTGCAGCTGGGCGGCCAGACCCCGCTGGGCCTGGCCAAGCGGCTGGCCGACGCGGGCGTGCCGATCGTCGGCACCCCGCCGGAGGCCATCCACCTGGCCGAGGACCGCGGCGCGTTCGGCGAGGTGCTCGGCGACGCCGGGCTGCCCGCACCCAAGTACGGCACCGCGACATCGTTCGAGGGCGCCAAGCGGATCGCCGACGAGATCGGCTACCCGGTCCTGGTCCGCCCTTCCTATGTACTGGGCGGGCGCGGGATGGAGATCGTCTACGACGAGGCGACGCTCGCCGGATACATCAAGCGTGCCACCGAGGTCACCCCCGAACACCCCGTGCTGGTGGACCGTTTCCTCGATGACGCCATCGAAATCGACGTGGACGCGCTCTACGACGGCGAACAGCTGTACCTGGGCGGCGTGATGGAGCACATCGAAGAGGCCGGCATCCACTCCGGTGACTCCTCGTGTGCCCTGCCGCCGATCACGCTCGGCCGCCAGGACGTGGAGACCGTGCGCGCCTCGACCGAGGCCATCGCGCGCGGCGTCGGTGTGCGAGGGCTGCTCAACGTTCAGTACGCGCTCAAGGACGACGTGCTCTACGTCCTGGAGGCCAACCCACGGGCGTCGCGCACCGTGCCGTTCGTGTCGAAGGCGACCGGCGTGCCGCTGGCGAAGGCCGCCTCGCTGATCATGACCGGCTCCACCATCAAGGACCTGCGGGCGCGCGGCGTGCTCCCTGCCGAGGGCGATGGCGGGCACTTGCCCGCGGACTCCCCGGTCGCGGTCAAGGAGGCCGTGCTGCCGTTCCACCGCTTCCGCACCCCGGAGGGCAAGGGCGTCGACTCGCTGCTCGGGCCGGAGATGAAGTCCACCGGCGAGGTCATGGGTGTGGACACCTCGTTCGGCGAGGCGTTCGCGAAATCGCAGGCCGGTGCCTACGGGTCGCTGCCGACCAAGGGCCGGGTCTTCGTGTCGGTGGCCAACCGGGACAAGCGGGCACTGGTGTTCCCGGTCAAGCGGCTGGCCGATCTCGGCTTCGAGATCCTCGCCACGTCGGGCACCGCGGAGGTGTTGCGGCGCAACGGGATCGCGTGTACGGAGGTCCGCAAGCACTCGGAGACAGGCACGGCGAGCCCTTCCGTTCCACCTGGTCCGAACATCGTGGACGTGATCGCCGACGGCGGGGTCAACATGGTGATCAACACCCCGTACGGCAACACCGGTCCGCGCATCGACGGCTACGAGATCCGCACCGCCGCGGTTTCCCGTGGCATCCCGTGCATCACGACGGTGCAGGGCGCAGCGGCCGCGGTGCACGGCATCGAGGCGCTGATCCGCGGTGAGATCGGGGTCCGGTCCTTGCAGGAATTGCAGAGCGCGTTGCGGGCGCAGTCGTGACCGCCAGGGCAGTGGCCGGCACCGGAAAGACATTCGTTGCTGCTCCGTTCGGGCGAAGGTTGGCGGAGAAAATTTCCGAACGCGGCGCGTTGTGTGCGGGCATCGACCCGCATCCCGGGCTGCTGGACGCCTGGGGCTTGCCCAGGAATGTGTCCGGACTGGAAAAGTTCGCCCTTTCGGCCACGGAAGTACTGGCCGAGGAGACCGCGGTGATCAAGCCGCAGTCGGCTTTCTTCGAGGTGTTCGGCGCGCCGGGGATCGCGGTGCTGGAGCGCGTGATCTCCCACGCGCGGGAGGCCGGCGCGCTGGTCCTGCTGGACGTCAAGCGGGGCGACATCGGCTCCACGATGGACGCATACGCCACGGCGTATCTGGACGGTCACAGTCCGCTCGCGGCGGACGCGGTGACCGTCTCGCCCTACCTCGGGTTCGGCACGCTGGTGCCCTCCATCGAGCTCGCCCGTGCCCAGGGCCGGGGCGTGTTCGTGCTGGCCAGAACGTCCAATCCGGAGGCGGCGCAACAGCAGAATGCCTTGCTGCCCAACGGAAAGACCGTCGCCCAGTCCATAGTGGACGAGGTCGGCACGATGAACGCGGGCGCCGAGCCGCTCGGTGACGTCGGCGTGGTCGTCGGGGCCACCGTCACGCCCGGAGAGCTCGACCTGAGCGGACTGGGCGGGCCCGTACTGGCGCCGGGTTTCGGGGCGCAGGGTGCCGGTGTGCGCGATCTCCGGGCGCTGTTCGGGGACGGACTCGCGGGTGTGCTCCCGGCATCGTCGAGGGACCTCCTGAGGCGTGGACCGGATCTTGCCGCGCTGCGCGCGGGCGTTCGCGAGATCCAGTCGTCGATCATGTGAATACCGGCCTGTCCACCGAGGGGGCCGGTGTTTCCGGAAGCGCTCCGGCAGTTTGCCGGAGGGTTAATATCAGGCCCTGGACCGGGAACTGACCGGCCACCCCCGCATTGTGGCGGGCCCCAGGGGGTGGGTACCGTCGCGTCACCCACCCGGAATTTTGAGTACTACGGAGGAAAACGTGGCACTTCCCCAGCTGACCGAGGAACAGCGCAAGGCAGCGCTGGAGAAGGCCGCTGCCGCCCGTCGTGCCCGTGCCGAGCTCAAGGAACGCCTCAAGCGAGGCGGTACCACCCTGACCGACGTGCTCAAGCAGGCGGACGAGGACGAGGTCCTCGGCAAGATGAAGGTGTCCGCCCTGCTCGAGGCCCTCCCCGGCGTCGGCAAGAAGCGTGCTCAGCAGACGATGGAGCGTTTGGAAATCGCGCCGAGCAGGCGACTGCGCGGCCTCGGTGACCGGCAGCGCAAGGCGCTGCTGGCCGAGTTCAGCGGCGAGTGAACGACACACGCGACGACCACGTGGCAGCGGCCGGACCCACCGGCCGGGCGACGCACGGTGAGCCGGCTCCTGGGCAGCGTCCCCGGCGCCGGCTCACCGTCGTCTCGGGGCCTTCCGGGGTCGGCAAATCCAGCGTGGTCAGCGAACTGCGCCGGCTGGACCCCCAGATCTATTTCAGTGTTTCCGTCACCACCCGCGCGCCCCGGCCCGGCGAGGTCGACGGCGAGCACTACCACTTCATCGACCGGTCCGTGTTCGAGAAGATGGTCGGCGCCGGCGAACTGCTGGAACACGCCGAGTTCACCGGCAACTGTTACGGCACCCCGCGCGAGCCCGTCGAACGGGCACTGGCGGAAGGCAGGCCCGCGGTTCTCGAGATCGAGCTGCAGGGCGCCCGCCAGGTCCGCGAGGCGATGCCGGACGCACGACTGGTGATGCTGATGCCGCCGTCATGGGACGAGCTGGTCGGCAGGCTCACCGGGCGCGGCACCGAGGAGGAGGCCGCTGTGCGGGCCCGCCTCGCCGAGGCCGAACGCGAGCTGGCGGCGGCGGGTGAGTTCGACGCCCGCGTCGTGAACGCCGACGTGCGGGACGCCGCGCGCCAGTTGTTAGACTTGATGAACACGGACTTCTCATGATTCGGGAGCAATACGAGTGACCGCAGCGCTGGGTATTCACGGTGAAGAGCTCGAAGGCATCACCAACCCGCCGATCGACGACCTGCTGGCCAAGGTCAGCTCCAAGTACGCACTGGTGATCTACGCCGCCAAGCGAGCCCGCCAGATCAACGACTACTACGCCCAGCTCGGCGAGGGCCTGCTCGAGTACGTCGGGCCGCTGGTCGAGCCCGGCCCCCGGGAGAAGCCGCTGTCGATCGCGTTGCGCGAGATCCACGGTGGCCTGCTCGAGCACACCGAAGGTGAGTGACAAGCCCCGGGTCGTCCTGGGTGTAGGCGGCGGGATCGCCGCCTACAAGGCTTGTGAGGTGCTGCGCGGGCTGACCGAATCGGGCCATGACGTCCGTGTGGTGCCCACCGAGGCCGCACTGAACTTCGTCGGCGCGGCCACGTTCGAGGCGCTGTCCGGGCACCCGGTGCACACGGGTGTGTTCAGCGAGGTGCCCGAGGTGCAGCACGTGCGCGTGGGTAAGGAAGCCGAGCTGGTCCTGGTCGTCCCTGCGACCGCCGATCTGCTGTCCCGCGCCGCACAGGGTGCCGCCGACGACCTGCTGACCGCGACGTTGCTCACCGCACGCTGCCCGGTCGCCTTCTTCCCGGCGATGCACACCGAGATGTGGGAGCACCCGGCCACGCGCGACAACGTGGCGCTGCTGCGTTCGCGTGGGGCTGTCGTCGCCGAGCCCGCCGCGGGCAGGCTGACCGGAGCCGACACCGGCAAGGGGCGTCTAGCCGATCCGGCCGAGATCGTCGATCTCGCCCGCTTGCTGCTGGCCGTGCCGGACGCGTTGCCCCGGGACCTCGAGGGCCGCCGCGTCGTGATCTCCGCGGGCGGCACCCGTGAGCCACTGGATCCGGTGCGGTATCTGGGAAACCGGTCCTCCGGCAAGCAGGGGTACGCGCTCGCCAGGGTCGCCGCGCAGCGCGGGGCGCAGGTGACGCTCATCGCCGGGCACACGGTCGAAATGCCGGATCCGGCCGGGGTCGATCTCCGCCGCGTGTCGACCGCCGAGCAGTTGCGGGTGGCCGTGCACGAGGCCGCCGCGACCGCCGAGGTGGTGGTGATGGCGGCGGCCGTCGCGGACTTCCGCCCGGCGGCCCGCGCCGACTACAAGATCAAGAAGTCGGATGACGCGCCGGACCCGGTGATCAGACTGGACCGCAACGCCGACATCCTCGCCGAACTGGTGGCCGCCCGGGAGGCGGGGCAGGTGATCGTCGGGTTCGCCGCCGAGACCGGGGACGAGCACGGCACCGTGCTCGACCACGCGCGCGCGAAGCTCAAGCGCAAGGGCTGCGATCTGCTGGTGGTCAACGCCGTCGGTGAGGGCAAGGCGTTCGAGGTGGAGGACAACGCCGGCTGGCTGTTGTCGGCCGATGGCGCCGAACGTCCGATTCCGCTCGGGTCGAAATCACAGCTGGCAACCACGGTGTGGGATGCGGTGGCAGACTTCATCAGCAGTAGCGGGTCGTCCGTCTAGGCTGAACCCGGTTCTTCTCGAGCGATGGGATGTGACGAGCGCCGTGACCGCTTCGACCCGCAGGTTGTTCACTTCGGAATCCGTGACCGAAGGTCACCCGGACAAGATCTGCGACGCGATCAGTGACTCGGTTCTCGATGCGCTGCTGGCGAAGGACCCGCGCAGCCGGGTCGCCGTCGAGACGCTGATCACCACGGGGCAGGTGCACGTCGCGGGCGAGGTCACCACCGAGGCCTATGCGGACATCCCGACGATCGTGCGGGAGAAGATCCTGGACATCGGCTACGACTCGTCGGCCAAGGGTTTCGACGGGAACTCGTGCGGCGTGAACGTCGCGATCGGCTCGCAGTCCCCGGACATCGCGCAGGGCGTCAACACCGCCTACGAGTCGCGGCTGGAGAGCGCGCTGGACGAGCTGGATCGCCAAGGCGCGGGAGACCAGGGCCTGATGTTCGGCTTCGCCTGCTCGGACACCCCGGAGCTGATGCCGCTGCCGATCGCGCTGGCGCACCGGCTTTCCCAGCGGCTGAGCCGGGTGCGCAAGGACGGCGTGCTGCCGTACCTGCGCCCGGACGGCAAGACCCAGGTGACCATCGAATACGCCGGTGACCAGGCGGTCCGGCTGGACACGGTGGTGGTCTCGACCCAGCACGCGGACGGGATCGACCTGGATTCGATGCTCGGCGTCGACATCCGCGAGCAGGTCGTGGCCCCGGAGCTGGCCGCGCTGGACCTGGACAGCACGGATGTGCGGCTGCTGGTGAACCCGACGGGCCGGTTCGTGGTCGGCGGTCCGATGGGTGACGCGGGGCTGACCGGGCGCAAGATCATCGTGGACACCTACGGCGGGATGGCCCGCCACGGCGGTGGTGCGTTCTCCGGCAAGGACCCGTCGAAGGTGGACCGCTCGGCCGCGTACGCGATGCGCTGGGTCGCGAAGAACGTCGTGTCGGCGGGGCTGGCGACGCGGGTGGAGGTGCAGGTCGCGTACGCGATCGGGAAGGCCTCGCCGGTGGGGTTGTTCGTGGAGACCTTCGGCACCGAGACCGTCGACCCGTCCAAGATCCAGGCCGCGATCGGGCACGTTTTCGACCTTCGCCCGGCCGCGATCATCCGTGATCTCGACCTTCTGCGCCCGATCTACGCGCCGACCTCGGCCTACGGTCACTTCGGTCGTCCCGAATTGAACCTGCCGTGGGAGAACACCGATCGCGCGGACGCGCTGCGCAGCGCCGCCGGTGCCTGAGGGCACCGGGACGCAGGCCCTCTGGGATCTTCCGCAAGCGAAGAAACCCGTTGGGGGCAAACCGAAAGCGCCGCGCAAGGGTAAGCAACAGGCGGCCGAGACGAACCCGGTCGCCCGGATCGTCGTGGACGTGCCGCTGGCGCATCTGGACCGCACGTTCGACTACCAGGTGCCCGACAAGCTCGACGCCGACGCGGTGCCGGGCTGCCGGGTGCGGGTCCGGTTCGCCGGGCAGCTGGTCGACGGGTTCCTGATCGAGCGCGCGGACACCACCGAACACACGGGACGACTCGCGTTCCTGGAACGCGTCACCTCGAGCGAGCCGGTGCTGAGCCCGCGGCTGGCTGCGCTCGCGCGCACGGTCGCGGAGCGGTACGGCGGCACCCTGATCGACGTGCTGCGCCTGGCGATCCCGCCTCGGCACGCGAAGGCGGAAGGCGAACCGGCCCGGCCGCCGGCGTCGGTGCCTGCTTCCGTCGACGGCTCGGGCTGGGCGCGGTACGAGCGTGGTGCGGCGTTTCTCGACGCGCTGCGCGGGAACCGGCAGGCGCACGCGGTGTGGCAGGCGCTGCCGGGCGAGGACTGGCCGATGCGGCTGGCCGAGGCGGCGACGGCGGTGGCTGCCTCGGGTCGTGGCGCGGTGTTCGTCGTGCCGGATCAGCGTGACCTCACGCGTCTGCAAGGGGCGTGCGTCGCGCTGGCGGGTGAGGACGCGGTGGTCGGGCTGTCGGCCGAGCTCGGGCCGGCGGAACGGTACCGGCGCTGGCTTGCCGTGGCGCGGGGTTCGGCGCCGATCGTGGTCGGTACCCGCGCGACGATGTTCGCCCCGGTGGCCGATCCCGGGCTGTTCGTGGTGTGGGACGACGGTGACGATCTGCACGCCGATCCGCATATGCCGTACCCGCAAGTGCGGGATGTGCTGACGCTTCGGGCACATGTGGACAAGGCTTCGCTGGTGGTCGCCGGGTTCGCGCGGACAGCGGAGGCGCAGTTGCTCGTCGAGTCGGGCTGGGCGCATGCCGTCGTGCCGTCGCGGGAGAACCTGCGGAAGGCGGCGCCGCGGGTCACGCCGGTCGGCGAGGATTTCGATGTAGCCAGGGACGAGGCCGCGCGGGTGGCGCGGTTGCCGTCGGTGGCTTTCGAAGCTGCGCGGCAGGCGCTGGCCGCCGGGGCGCCGGTGCTGGTGCAGGTGCCGCGGCGCGGGTATGTGCCGGCGCTGGCGTGTGCGCGGTGCCGGGCGCCGGCGCACTGCCGGCGTTGCGCGGGGCCGTTGGCGCTGGCGGACGGGCAGCCGCCGCATTGCCGGTGGTGTGGTGCCCCCGAGGGCAATTTCCGTTGTCCCTCTTGCGGTTCTCCGCGGCTGCGGGCGGTGGTGGTCGGCTCGAAGCGGACGGCGGAGGAACTGGGCAGGGCGTTCCCCGGGTTCCCGGTGCGAACCTCGGGGGCGAAGGAGGTGCTGGCGACCGTGCCGGCGCGCCCGGCGCTGGTGGTGTGCACGCCAGGGGCGGAGCCGGTCGCCGAGGACGGGTACGGCGCGGCGCTGCTGCTCGATGGCTGGGCACTGCTGGGGCGGCAGGACCTGCGGGCGGCGGAGGAGACGCTGCGGCGCTGGATGGCGGCGGCGGCACTGGTGCGCCCAGGTCCGGCGGGTGGCCGGATCGTGGTCGGTGCGGAGGCCGCGCTGACGCCGGTGCAGGCGCTGGTGCGCTGGGACCCGGCGTGGCATGCGGAACGGGAACTCGCCGAGCGGCGGGAACTGGGCTTCCCCCCGGCGGTGCGGATGGCGAGCGTCGAAGGCACCCCGGAAGCGGTGGCGGCGTTGCTGTCGGAACTCGAGTTGCCCCCGGCGGGCGAGGTCCTCGGCCCGGTCCCACTGAGCGAACCGGACGAACAGGGCCGCTCCGCGCGGGAACGGGCCCTGGTCCGGGTGCCGCGCCCGGACAGCCGCGCACTGGCGTCGGCGCTGGCCGCGGCACAAGCCCAACGGGTGGCGAGAAAAGAACCCGACCCGGTGCGCATCCAGCTGGACCCACTGGAGCTGATCTAGTTTTCCGCCGTGCGACGGAGTTTTACGTTTTCACGATCGCCTGGTCCCGCATTCTGGGCAGCGATCTTCGTGGTGTAGACCTCGTGGCCGGAGTTGCGGTGATTTTCATCGCCCTGTGTAGTCGCTCCTGCATGGCGGGGTGACATGCCGTCCCGCTTCTCGAACCGGCCTCCGGTGGTTGGCCGGAAGGCGCCCCATAGACTGGGTTCGATGTTTTCCCTGTCTGAAGCCGGGGTGGCGTGAATGCGTCTCGTGTTCGCCGGTACGCCTGAGGCTGCCGTGCCGTCCCTGCGTGCCCTGATCGACTCGCCCCGGCATGAGGTGCTCGCCGTGGTCACGCGGCCCGATGCGCCTGCCGGGCGTGGCCGCAAGCTGGTGCGCTCGCCGGTCGGGGCGCTTGCCGACGAGCACGGGATCGAGGTGCTCACCCCCGCGAAAGCCGGCGCGCCCGAGTTTCTCGGCCGGCTGCGTGAGCTGGCGCCCGACGCCTGCCCGGTCGTCGCCTACGGGGCTCTCCTCCCGCAGCGTGCGCTCGACATTCCGGCGCACGGCTGGGTCAACCTCCACTTCTCCCTGCTCCCCGCCTGGCGCGGCGCCGCCCCGGTGCAAGCCGCCATCCGGGCGGGCGACGAGATCACCGGCGCCTCCACCTTCGACATCGTCAAAGAACTCGATGCCGGTCCGGTCTACGGCGTGGTGACCGAGACGATCGACCCGGCCGACACCGCGGGTTCGTTGCTGCAAAGGCTTTCTCGCTCCGGCGCGCGTCTCCTGGAGTCCACAATGGACGGTATCGGGGATGGTACGCTGCGCGCGGTTCCGCAGCCCGGCGACGGGATCACCTACGCCCCCAAGGTCACCGTCGAGGACGCACGGGTGTCGTTCACCGACCCGGCCGCCGCGCTGGATCGGCACATTCGGTCCGTGACACCGGATCCCGGCGCGTGGGCCGGATTCCGCGGCGAGCGCGTCAAGCTCGGCCCCGTCGTCGTCACCGGCGAAAACGGGCTGGCGCCGGGAGAACTGCGCGTCGAACGCAAGCGGGTGCTCGCCGGCACCGCGACCCAGGTCGTGGCACTCGGCGAGGTGCAGGCGCAGGGCAAGAAACGGATGGCGGCCACCGACTGGGCGCGCGGAACCAGGATCGAACAAGGAGAGCGCCTGTCATGAGCCCCGAACGTCGCCCGTCGCGACCCCAGCGTGGCCGCCCGGCCCCGCGCAAGCAGGGCCCGCGCCGCCCGCCGCCCTACGAGGACCCCGCGCGCCGCGCCGCGTTCGAGGTGCTGCGTGCGGTCCGCGAACGCGACGCCTACGCCAATCTCGTCCTGCCGGAAATGTTGCGCCAGCGGGGGCTCACCGGCCGCGACGCGGCGCTGGCCACCGAACTGACCTACGGCGCCAGCCGCGCGCAGGGTCTGCTGGACGAGGTCATCGCCGCCTGTCTCGACCGGCCGCTGTCCGAAGTGGACGGTGTGGTGCTGGACTGTTTGCGGCTGGGTGCCTACCAGTTGCTGCGCACCCGGATTCCCGAGCACGCCGCGGTGGACGCGATGGTGAACATGGCGCGCGTCGAAGGTGGTTCGCATGTAGCGGGTTTCGTCAACGCCGTGCTGCGCAAAGTGTCCGAAAAGGACGAAGAAACGTGGCTTGCCGAACTCGCCCCGGACCGCGACGCCGATCCGATCGGCAACCTGGCGCTGCGCACCGCGCACCCACGCTGGATTGCCCGGTCGTTCGCGGAAGCGTTGGGGGACAAGGGACCTGAACTCGAAGCGGCGCTCCAAGCCGATGACGCGCGCCCGGAAGTGCATCTGGTCGCGCGGCCCGGTGAGATCAGCGCCGACGAGCTGGCCGCGGTCACCGGCGGCGAGGTTGCGCCGTACTCGCCTTACGGCGTGCACCTGCCTGCCGGCACGGGTGATCCGGGTGACCTGGAACCGATCCGCGAGAAGATCGCCGCGGTGCAGGACGAAGGCAGTCAGCTGTGCGCCGTCGCGCTCACTCGCGTGCCGGTCGACGGCGGCGACGAGCGCTGGCTCGATCTGTGCGCGGGTCCCGGCGGCAAGGCGGCCCTGCTCGGTGCGCTCGCCTCGATCTCCGGCGCGCGGGTCGACGCCGTCGAGCAGGCGCCGCACCGGGCCCGCCTGGTCGAGCAGGCCACCGAAGGTCTGCCGGTCACGGTGCACGTCGCCGACGGGCGGGAATCCGGGCTCGAACCGGGATTCGACCGGGTACTCGTGGACGCACCGTGCAGCGGCCTCGGCTCGTTGCGCCGGCGCCCCGAATCACGCTGGCGGCGCCGGCCTTCCGACGTCGCGGACCTCACCAAGCTGCAGGGCCAGTTACTCGCGTCCGCGCTGGAGCTGGTCCGACCCGGTGGTGTCGTGGCCTACGTCGTGTGCTCGCCGCATCTCGCCGAAACCGAGGGCGTGGTCAGCGACGCCGCGCGCCGCAGCAAGGCCGAAGTCCTTGACGCGCGCGAATTCTTCCCCGGCGTGCCGCAGCTCGGCGACGGGCCGTACGTCCAGCTGTGGCCGCATCGCCACGGCACCGACGCCATGTTCTGCTCGGTTCTGCGACGCCCGTGACCGTGCTCGGCCTCGTCGCCGGCTCGTGCGGCGGTCTCGACACCCGGTTCCGTACCGAACTCGCGGAACCGGCCGCGGAACGCGGCTGGCGGCTGGCCATCACGCTCACGCCGACCGCGGCGCGCTGGCTCGACCACGCCGGTGAGATCCCGAAATTGCAGGCACTGACGGACCTGCCGGTGCGCAGCGAATCCCGCCTTCCCGATGAGCCACGCCCGCACCCGGATCCCGGGGTGTTCCTGTTCGCGCCCGCGAGCGCGAATTCGGTCGCGAAGCTCGCCCTCGGCATCGCCGACAACCAGGCGCTCACCGTGCTCGGCGATGTCCTCGGCGACCCGCGGGTGCGGATCGTGGTGCGCTACCTCGCCCAGCCTGCGCGGTCCCGGCACCCGGCGTGGCAGGGCCATCTCGCCGCACTGGCCTCGGCAGGCGCCGACGTTTCCCAGTTGGTGGAACCGTGGTCCACGGCGCTGGATGGGCTGACCGATTGACCTTCTACACTGCGTAACCGTGGCCCACCGACCTCTTATCGCGCCGAGCATCCTGTCCGCCGATTTCGCCCGCCTCGGCGAGGAAATCCAGGTCGTCGCGGGCCAGGGTGACACGCGCGCCGACTGGGTGCACGTGGACGTGATGGACGCGCATTTCGTGCCCAATCTGACCCTGGGCCTTCCCGTCGTGCAGTCGCTGCTCAAGGTCACGGACCTGCCGCTGGACTGCCATCTCATGATCGAGAACCCGGACCGGTGGGCCATCGGGTACGCCGAGGCCGGTGCCTACAACGTCACCGTGCACGCCGAGGCCGCGAAGGACCCGGTGAAGATCGCGAAGGATCTGCGAGCCGCCGGGGCGAAGGCCGGGCTGTCGATCAAACCGGGCACCCCGCTGGAAGATCATCTCGAGGTGCTCAAGCACTACGACACGCTGCTGGTGATGTCCGTCGAACCCGGTTTCGGGGGCCAGTCGTTCATCGCCGACGTGCTCGGCAAGGTGCGCGCGGCGCGGCGGCTGGTCGACACCGGGCACCTGAACGTGCTGGTGGAGATCGACGGCGGGATCAACGCCGAGACCATCGAACAGGCCGCCGAGGCGGGGGTGGACTGTTTCGTCGCGGGCTCCGCCGTCTACGGCGCCGCGGACCCGGGCAAGGCCGTCGCCGCACTCCGCGATCTCGCCGCCCAGGCACAGCACTGAACGAGGAGGCGCGTGTGTTCACCGGCATTGTCGAAGAGCTCGGCGAGATCACCGGAGTCGAGCAGTTGTCCAACGCGGCGCGCCTGACGGTGCGCGGCCCCGTCGTCACGTCCGACGCGAAACACGGCGATTCGATCGCGGTCAGCGGGGTCTGCCTGACCGTGGTGGAGGTGTCCGGCGCCGAGTTCACCGTGGATGTCGTGCATGAGACGCTGCAGCGCTCGCGGCTGGCGAAGATCGCGACCGGGGACCGGGTCAACCTCGAGCGCGCGACTGCGGTCGGGGACCGGCTGGGCGGGCACATCATGCAGGGTCACGTCGATGGCACCGGGGTGTTCCGGTCCCGCGCCGCCGACGGGCTCACCCGGTTCTCCCTGCCCGGACATCTGGCGCGATACGTGGTCGAAAAGGGCTCGATCGCCGTCGACGGGATTTCCCTGACCGTGGCGAGTGTGACCAACGACGAGTTCACGGTCGCGTTGATCCCGACCACACTGGAACTGACGACGCTGGGCCGAGCCGAGCCTGGCGACCTGGTCAACCTCGAAGTCGATGTAGTAGCCAAATACGTCGAGAAGCTGGCCACGCCGCACCTGCCCGGCCATGCGGCGCACAATGGAGCCGGGACGCTTGAGGAGGACGTGTGAGTGAGCGCAGCGAGGTGGGCGCGTGACCGCCAGGACGCCGTGCGGCGCGGGGGTGCCGGTCGACACGGCCGGCATCGAACGTGCGATCGCGGACATCGCGGCAGGCCGGCCCGTGATCGTGGTCGACGATGAGGAACGTGAGAACGAAGGCGACCTGATCTTCGCCGCGGAGAAGGCGACGCCGGAGCTGCTGGCGTTCATGGTCCGCTACACCTCGGGCTACGTGTGCGTGTCGCTGACCGAGGAGGACACCGCCCGCCTCGAGCTGCCGCCGATGTATCACACGAACCAGGACGTCCGCGGCACCGCGTACACCGTGACCGTCGACGCCGCCGAGGGGATCAGTACCGGTATCTCCGCGGCCGACCGCGCGCGCACCATCCGGTTGCTGGCCGACCCGAAGTCGCAGGCCTCGGACTTCCGCCGTCCCGGGCACGTGGTTCCCTTGCGTGCCAAGGAAGGCGGCGTGATGCGGCGCCCGGGGCACACCGAAGCTTCGGTGGACCTGGCGCGGCTGGCGGGCTTGCACCCGGCGGGTGTGCTGTGCGAGATCGTGTCCCAAAAGGACGAAGGGGACATGGCGCGGCGCGACGAGCTCGAGGTGTTCGCCGCCGACCACGACCTGCAGATCATCACGATCGCGGACCTCATCGCCTACCGGCGCCGGCACGAGAAGCAGGTCGAGCGGGTTGCCGAGGCACGCATTCCGCTGGCGGCCGGGACGTTCCGCGCGGTCGGGTACGACAGCCTGCTCGACGGGATCGAGCACGTCGCGTTCGTGTACGGCGAAGTCGGTGACGGTGAGGACATCCTGGTCCGCGTGCACTCGGAATGCCTGACCGGCGACGTGTTCGGCTCGCTGCGCTGCGACTGCGGACCGCAGCTGGAGGCGGCGCTGCAAACGGTCGCCGACGAAGGGCGCGGTGTGGTGCTCTACATCCGTGGGCACGAGGGCCGCGGCATCGGCCTGCTGCACAAGCTGCAGGCGTACCAGTTGCAGGATCTCGGCGCCGACACCGTCGACGCGAACCTGGCGCTGGGCGTGCCGGCCGACGCGCGGGACTACGGCACGGGCGCGCAGATCCTGTGCGATCTCGGGGTGCGCTCGATGCGGCTGCTGACGAACAACCCGGCGAAGCGGGTCGGCCTGGAGGGCTACGGGCTCAAGGTCACCGGCCGGGTGCCGCTGCCGATCTCGCCGAACCCGGAGAACGTGCGGTACCTGCGCACCAAACGCGACCGGATGGGACACGACCTGGCGAACCTGGAAGAGTTCGGGCAGACGCCGAACGGGAGTGCTCCATGAGTGGCGAAGGGCGTCCTGACGTCGATCTCGACCTGAGCGACTGTGAGGGACTCAAGCTCGCGATCGTCGCGACGAGGTGGCACGCCGAGATCACCGACAGCCTCCTCGCGCGCGCGGTGGCCACAGCCTCGGAGGCGAAACTCAAGGAGGAGCCGACGGTCGTGCGCGTCGCCGGTGCCGTCGAGTTGCCGGTCGTGGTGCAGGAGTTGGCCCGTAGCCACGACGCGGTGGTCGCGCTCGGCGTGGTGATCCGCGGTGGCACCCCGCATTTCGAGTACGTCTGTGACGCGGTGACGGCAGGGCTGACCAGGGTCGCGCTCGACGAGAGCACACCGGTCGGCAACGGGGTGCTCACCTGTGACACCGAGCAGCAGGCGCTGGACCGGGCCGGGTTGCCGGGTTCGGCGGAGGACAAGGGCCGGGAAGCGACCCAGGCCGCGCTGGACGCGGCGCGGCTGTTGCGTTCGCTGCGGCAGCCGTGGACGGAGCGAGGATTCGAGTGACCACCATGACCGGGCAGAGCGTCGTCATCAGGCCGCTGCGGGCGGCCGTGATGTCGATCGTGCTGGCGGTGTTCCTGGTCATCGCGTTCACGGTCGTGGCGGTGCTGCTGCGCGGGTCGAACACCGGCGCGATCTTCGAGGTGTCCGATCAGGTCGCCATGGTGGGCATCGGGATCCTGCTGGCGGGTGGTGCGCTGCTGTTCGCGACGCCGCGGGTGCGGGCCGACACCGAGGGTGTCGAGGTCCGCAACGTCATCTTCCTGACCCGCCGCTACAGCTGGCTCGACGTGATCGCGGTCAGTTTCCCCGACGGCGCCTCGTTCGCGCGGCTCGAACTGCCCGAAGACGAGTACTGCGGGGTGCTGGCGATCCAGTCCGTGGACCGGGATCGCGCCGTGGAAGCGGTGCGTGCGTTGCGGCGCCTGCACAAGCAGGCCTGGGCCGGGCAGCCCTAGCCGTCAGCGGGTCAGGTCCACCACGACGGGCGCGTGATCGGACGGGCCTTTGCCCTTGCGTGCCTCGCGGTCGACGTAGGCGTCGGTGACCGCGCCGGCGAAAGCGGCGTTGGCGTACACCAGATCGATCCGCATGCCGTGGTTGTTGGGGAACGCCAGCTGCCGGTAGTCCCAATAGGTGTAGGGCCGGTCGTATTTCAGCGGGCGGGGCACGACGTCACGCAAACCCGCTTCCCGCAACACTTTCAGCGCCATACGCTCCGGTTCGGTCACGTGCGTGGAGCCGGTGAACAGGCTGATGTCCCACACGTCGTCGTCGGCGGGCGCGATGTTGAAATCGCCCATCAGCGCGAACGGCCGCTCGTCGGCGGACTCCGCGACCGCCGTGGCGTGCAGGGCCTCGAGCCAGCGCAGCTTGTACTCGTAGTGCGCGTGGCCGGGTTCACGGCCGTTGGGCACGTACACCGACCACACCCGGACACCGCCGCAGGTCGCGCCGATCGCGCGGGGTTCGGTCGCGTCCTCGTAGGCGGGTTCGCCGATCAGCCCGCGCCGCACGTCCTCAATCCCCGCACGGGACACGATGGCCACCCCGTTCCAGCGACCGAGCCCGTAGGCGACGACCTCGTAGCCGAGCTCGGCCACCTCCGGCGGGAAGGCTTCGGTGGTGCACTTGAGTTCCTGCAGGCACAGCACATCCGGCTTCGCCGACTCCAGCCACGCGAGCAGCCGCGGCAGCCGGGCGGTGACGGAGTTGACGTTCCAGGTGGCGATGCGCATGCGCCCGAGGATGGCACACGTTCTCGGGGAGCCCCGTCGAGGGCGCGATCTGATATTCTGAATCGATGCGTGAGATGTCGGCTTCCGAAGCGTCGCGGAATTTCTCCGCCGTGCTCGACGCCGCGGAGCACGGCGAGACGATCGTGGTGCACCGCGGCGGGCGCCGAGTGGCCCTCATCGCCCCGGCACCCCGGGCGAACGGCAAAGCCCTGCTGGAAGTTGTGCAGGACTGGCGCGGTCGCGACGCACTTGACGAAGCATTCGAGGAAAACGTTGCCGCGGCAAGGACCTCGGTGACCGCGGAGCTGGACAGCGACCCTTGGCGCGACTGATTCTCGACACCGGTGTGTTGGTCGCAGCCGGCCGCGGGCGGCTGCGTTCGCGGGCCTTCACCGACGAGGACGATGTAGCCCTGCCGGCTGTCGCGCTGGCCGAATACCTGGCGGGCCTTCATCGTGATCGAGACGAGGAGCGTCGCGCCGAGCAACGCGAGTTCCTGAGCCGGGTGCTGGCCGTCGTTCCGGTTGAGGACTACACGCCGTCGGTCGCAGAGCACCACGCAGTCCTTCTGGCGGAAGTGGCTCGCACGGGCACGCCGCGCGGGGCGCACGACCTGATCATCGCGGCGACCGCCCGCGCGACTGCGCGGGTGCTGGTGACGACCGACGCGAAGGCGAAGTTCGAGGAGCTGTCCGATGTCACCGTCCGCCTCGTGCCGCGCTGAGGGAGGGGTGCGCGGAACTGTCACACCCGAGCCATAGGCTTGATGTGTGGCTGACCCGTCGACCTACCGTCCCGCGCCGGGGAGTATTCCCGAGCAGCCCGGCGTGTACAAGTTTCGCGATGCGGCGAAGCGGGTCATCTACGTCGGCAAGGCGAAGAGCTTGCGCAGCAGGCTGAACTCCTACTTCGCCGATCTCGCGGGGCTGCATCCCCGCACCCGGCAGATGGTGACCACGGCGGCGAGCGTCGAGTGGACCGTCGTCGGCACCGAGGTCGAAGCGCTTCAGCTGGAATACAACTGGATCAAGGAGTTCGACCCCCGCTTCAACGTCCGCTACCGCGACGACAAGACGTACCCGGTGCTCGCGGTGACGATGAACGAGGAGTTCCCGCGCCTGCACGTCTACCGCGGCCCGCGCAAGAAAGGCGTGCGCTACTTCGGTCCGTACGCGCACGCGTGGGCCATCCGCGAGACGCTCGACCTGCTGCTGCGTGTCTTCCCTGCCCGCACCTGCTCGGCCGGGGTGTTCCGGCGGCACACCCAGATCGGCCGTCCCTGCCTGCTCGGCTACATCGACAAGTGCTCGGCGCCGTGTGTCGGCAAGGTGACCGCGGAGCAGCACCGGTCGATCGTCGAGGATTTCTGCGATTTTCTCGCCGGCCGCACCGATGTGATGATGCGCAGGCTCGAGAAGGAAATGGCCGAAGCCGCCGACCAGTTGGAGTTCGAGCGCGCGGCCCGGCTTCGCGACGATCTTGACGCGCTGCGCCGCGCCATGGAGAAGCAGGCCGTCGTGCTCGGAGACGGCACCGACGCGGATGTCGTCGCGTTCGCCCACGACGAGCTCGAAGCCGCCGTTCAGGTCTTCCACGTCCGCGGCGGGCGGGTGCGCGGCCAGCGTGGCTGGGTGATCGACAAGGTCGAGGAGATGGGCGTGCGCGACCTCGTCGATCAGTTCCTCAGCCAGTTCTACGGTGAGCAGGCCGAGCTGGCCGAACAGATCGTGAACGAGGGCACGCCGGTACCGCGCGAGGTGCTCGTGCCGGAGCTGCCGACCGACGCCGACGCGCTCTCCGAATGGCTCTCGGACTTGCGTGGCTCACGGGTGCAGCTGCGCGTGCCCCAGCGCGGGGACAAACGCGCGCTCGCCGAAACCGTGCGGCGCAACGCGGAAGAGGCCTTCCAGCAACACAAACTGCGCCGCGCGGGCGATCTGACGGCGCGTTCCGCCGCGCTCGCCGAACTGCAGGAGCAACTCGGCCTGGACAGCGCACCGCTGCGCATCGAGTGCATCGACATCAGCCATATCCAGGGCAGTGACGTCGTCGCGTCGCTGGTGGTGTTCGAGGACGGCGTGGCCCGCAAGTCCGAATACCGGCGGTTCGCGTTGCGCGAGGCGGCCACCGAGGGCGATGTCGCCTCCATCGCCGAGGTCGTGCGACGGCGTTTTCACCGCTACCTCAAAGAAAATGCCGCGGACGAGCCGACTCCCGGGATCGACCCGGAAACCGGTCGCCCGCGCAAGTTCGCCTATCCGCCGAACCTGCTCGTCGTCGACGGCGCCGGCCCGCAGGCGACGGCCGCCGCGGACGTGCTCGCGGAACTGGGCATCACCGATATCGCGGTGATCGGGCTGGCCAAGCGGCTGGAAGAGGTGTGGTTGCCCGCCGATCCGGACCCGGTGATCCTGCCGCGCACGTCCGAGTCGCTGTATCTGCTGCAGCGGGTGCGGGATGAGGCGCACCGGTTCGCCATCCGGTACCACCGCCAGAAACGGTCCAAGCGGGTGCAGGTGTCCGCTTTGGACGGTGTGCCGGGGCTGGGGCAGACTCGGCGTGCCGCGCTGATCAAGCACTTCGGTTCGGTGAAGAAGCTCCGGGCCGCGGGCGTGGAAGAGATCGCACAGGTGCCGGGGGTGGGCATGCGCACGGCGGAGGCCGTGGTCGCGGCTTTGCAAGGGGAGAAAGGGCAAGGGGAGAGGGAGTCATGACGGAGAACGACGGGAATCCAGGCGGCCACCCGTCGGGGATCGAGGTCGCGGTCGTCACCGGGTTGTCCGGGGCAGGCCGGTCCACCGCCGCGAAATGCCTGGAGGATCTGGGCTGGTTCGTGGTGGACAACCTGCCGCCCGAGCTGATCTCGACCATGGTCGAGCTCGGGGTGCAGGCCAGGGGAGCGGTGACGAGGGTGGCCGTCGTGATGGATGTGCGCTCGCGTGCCTTCACCGATGACCTCGCCTCGGTGATCAAGGACCTCGATGCGCGCGGGTACAAGCCTCGCGTGCTGTTCCTCGAAGCCACCGACGCGGTGCTGGTGCGCCGGTTCGAGTCGGTGCGGCGCGGGCATCCGCTGCAGGGGGACGGCAGGCTCGCCGACGGCATCACCGCCGAGCGCGCGCTGCTGGCGCCGTTGCGCGAGGAAGCCGATCTGGTGCTGGAAACGTCCGCGTTGTCGGTGCACGATCTGCGCGCCAAGATCGAGGACGCGTTCGGCACCGAGTCCGCCACCCAGACCCGGGTCACCGTGCTGTCGTTCGGCTACAAGTACGGCCTGCCGATGGACGCGGATCTGGTGATGGACGTGCGGTTCCTGCCGAACCCGTTCTGGATCCCGGAATTGCGCGATCACACCGGGCTGGACTCGGAGGTGCGCAACTATGTGCTGTCGCAGGAAGGTGCGGAGGAGTTCCTCGACCGCTACCACCAGTTGCTGCGGCTGATCGGTGCCGGGTACAAGCGTGAGGGAAAGCGCTATCTGACCCTCGCCGTCGGCTGCACCGGCGGAAAGCACCGCAGTGTGGCACTTTCCGAGGAGCTGGCCAAGTTGTTGTCCAATGAGGACGGAATGGCGGTGAAGGTGATCCACCGGGATCTGGGTCGCGAGTGACCCCGGACCGGCCTGTCCGGGCGGTCGCACTCGGCGGCGGTCACGGGCTCCAGGCGACATTGACCGCACTGCGACGCGTCACGCCGGACATCACCGCCGTGGTCACGGTTGCCGACGACGGCGGGTCCTCCGGGCGGTTGCGCCGGGAGCTCGGGCTGCTGCCGCCCGGCGATCTGCGTCAGGCACTGGCGACGCTCGCGGACGCGGAGATCGGCGAGTCGCTGTGGGCGCGGCTGTTTCAGCACCGCTTCGGCGGCAGCGGCGCGCTCACCGGCCACGCCGTGGGAAACCTGGTGCTGGCCGGGCTTTTCGAGGTGCTCGGCGATCCGGTGGCGGCACTGGACGAGGCGCGCCGGCTGCTCGGCGTGTCCGGCCGGGTGCTGCCGATGTCGCCGGAACCGCTGGAGATCGAGGCCGAGGTCACCGGTCTCACGAACGACGACGAGCCGCGGGTGATCCGGGGTCAGGTCGCGGTCGCCAGCACGCCGGGCCGGGTGCGGCGGATCGAGTTGCGCACCCCGCAGCGGCCCGGCGGGGTGCCGGCGGCGTGTGCCGAGGCGGTGGACGCGGTGCTGGGTGCGGACGTGGTGTTCCTCGGCCCCGGCTCGTGGTTCACCAGCGTGCTGCCGCATCTGCTGGTGCCGGCCCTGCACGACGCATTGGTTCAGACCATGGCGACGAAGGTGGTGATCCTGAACCTGGTCCCTCAGCCGGGAGAGACGGCGGGTTTCTCCCCGGAACGGCATCTGGACGTACTCTTCGAGCACGCTCCCGGGCTGCGGGTGGACGTGGTGATCGCGGACCGCGCGTCGGTGGCGGCGCCGGCGCGCCTGCGGGACGCGGCGGGACAGTTGGGGGCGCGAGCGCAGCTGGCGGATGTGGCGGACCCGAACGTGCGGGGTTTGCATGATCCGGATGCGCTCGCGGCGTGTGTGCGAGAGGCTCTCGGTCGCCGTGCAGGTGCGCGAGACCGGGACGGTGGAGACAGCAGGGAGGGGCCATGGCGATGACCGCCGCGGTGAAGGACGAGCTGAGCCGGTTGCAGATCACCAAGATCGGGCCGCGGCGCGCGGAGGTGGCGTCGATGCTGCGGTTCGCGGGTGGGTTGCACATCGTGGGGGGCAAGGTGGTGGTCGAGGCCGAGCTCGACACCGGATCGGTCGCGCGGCGGTTGCGCCGGGAGATCCACGAGCTGTACGGGCACCAGTCGGATGTGCACGTGCTGTCCGCGGGCGGGCTGCGCAAGACCACGCGGTATCTCGTGCGCGTGGTCAAGGACGGCGAGGGGCTGGCCCGCCAGACCGGGTTGATCGACAACCGGGGCCGGCCGGTCCGGGGGCTGCCCGCCGCGGTCGTCTCCGGCGGGATCGCCGACGCGGAAGCCGCCTGGCGTGGTGCTTTCCTGGCGCACGGTTCGCTGACCGAGCCGGGGCGTTCGTCCTCGCTCGAGGTCACCTGCCCTGGGCCGGAGGCCGCGCTGGCGCTCGTCGGCGCCGCCCGCAGGCTCGGCATCCAGGCCAAGTCACGCGAGGTGCGCGGCGCGGACCGGGTCGTCGTGCGTGACGGGGACGCGATCGGCGCCCTGCTGACCCGGCTCGGCGCGCATGCCAGCGTGCTGCAGTGGGAGGAGCGCCGGATGCGCCGCGAGGTGCGGGCGACGGCGAACCGCCTCGCCAACTTCGACGACGCGAACCTCCGCCGCTCCGCGCGCGCGGCGGTCGCGGCGGCCGCACGGGTCGAGCGCGCGCTGGACATCCTCGGTGACACCGCGCCCGATCATCTGCTGGCGGCCGGGAAGCTGCGGCTGTCCAACCGGCAGGCGTCGCTGGAGGAACTGGGCCAGCTGTCCGACCCGCCGATGACGAAGGACGCGGTGGCGGGCCGGATCCGCCGCTTGCTGGCGATGGCCGACAAACGGGCCCATGACCTGGAGATTCCCGACACCGAATCCGCCGTCACCGCGGAAATGCTCGAGGAGGAGGCTTAGGCGGGGACTGATGTACCCGGGGTGTTACCGGCGTTCCCCGGAAGATCGGGAGCCGTAACGTAGCGGTTTCATGGTGGCAGGACTGGTGAAACCCGGCGAACCGACGCTGGATCGTGGCAGGTCCAGTTCGGGGAAGGGGATACTCGTGCGCATCAACGGCACGAACGACAAGGCGGAGCTGAAAGTCTCCGCCGACGTGGGCAGCTGGCTCCCCCGGCGCAGCAGCCACGCCGCCGACTGGCGGCCGGCGGATCTCCTCGCGGCGAAGGGCGGCAGGACCGTCAGCGTCGTCATCCCGGCGCGGGACGAGGAGCACACCGTCGGCGACATCGTGCGCACCATCCGCCGTGATCTCGTGGACGGCATCCCGCTCGTCGACGAGGTGCTGGTGGTGGACTCGCGTTCGCAGGACGCGACGGCCCGGGTCGCCGCCGAAGCGGGCGCGACCGTGGTCGCACAGGACTCGGTCCTGCCGGCGCTGCCGCGGATGGCGGGCAAGGGCGAGGCCCTGTGGAAGGGGCTCGCCGCCACCACGGGTGACTTCGTGGTGTTCGTCGACGGCGATCTCTACGACTTCACCAGCGACTACGTCAGCGGACTGCTCGGCCCGCTGCTGACCGACGAGTCGGTGGCCTACGTCAAGGGCTTCTACCACCGGCCGCTGACCGGCGCGGGCGGCACGGACGCCGAGGGCGGTGGGCGGGTCACCGAGCTGGTGGCGCGGCCACTGCTGAACATGTACTGGCCCGAGCTCGCCGGGTTCGTGCAGCCGCTGGCCGGTGAGTACGCGGGCCGCCGCGAGGTGCTGGAAGGCATCCCGTTCGTGGTCAACTACGGCGTCGAGGTCGGGCACCTGATCGACATCCTGCAGGCGCACGGGCTGGACGCGCTCGCGCAGGTGGACCTGGGCAAACGCACCCATCGCCACCAGAGCACGCAGGCGCTGGGCCGGATGTCGGGGCAGATCATGCAGACGCTGTTCGACCGGCTCGGCCAGTACGGGCGCCTGATCACGGCCCAGCCGCCGGCGACGCTGCTCGCGCAGTTCCGCCGGGGCGAGTCCGGTCACGGGGTCGAGCGCGAGATGGTGCTGACCGACGTGTCCTGCCGGCAGCGCCCGCCGCTCGCGGAGTTCCTGGCCGAGAGCCGGGAGATCGCTTAGCTCGCGTCGTGAAACACCAGGCCGAGGGTGTGCCTTCGACCGCTGCGGACGGTGCTGACGCCATGGCGCACGGGTGACGCCGAGTACCCGCGCGCCGAGCGCACCGGCCGGTCCCTGGTGGTGAAGATCAGCGCGTGCCCCTGCTTCAGCAGGGTCGCGGTGCCACGGGACTGTGCCCGCGGCCGCTGTTCGACGAGCAGGAACTCGCCGCCGGTGTGATCGGTGCCCGGCTCGTCGAGCCCGATCACCACCTGCAACGGGAACACGAGTTCGCCGTACAGGTCGCGGTGCAACGCGTTCCAGTCGCCCGCGCCGTACCGCAGCAGGATGGGCGTCGGCTTGTCCTGCCCGGCGGCGTGGCACCGCGCCAGCCACTCTTCGAGCTCGTCGGGCCACGGTGCCGGACGCCGGAGCTTCGCCGCCCAGTCCCGCGCGATCGGCAGCAGGCGCGGGTACCAGGCGGCGCGCAGTTGCGCGACCGGTTCCGGCAGCGGGTAGCCGAAATAGCGGTACTGCCCGGCACCGAAGCGGTAGCGGGCCATGTCGATCGTCGAGCGGAACTGCGCGGGATCGTCGTAACGGGCGGACATTTCGCGGCATTCGGCGGGCGTGAGCACGCGCGGGGTGAGCGCGCACCCGTACTCGTTCACTTCGGCCGCGAGCGCGGCCCAGTCCAGCCGGTCGACGCGTTCGGTGAGCTTCATCCCGCCAGTGTGCGCACCCGCCGGCGGGGCGCGCTGGCGGAAATCAGCCGGTCAGATCGCCGTACGCGAGCACCTTGGTGATCTTGGCGCGCACGAGGTACTCGCCCGGCATGGCGTTACGCTTGCCGAACTCCTCACCCCTGTCCTCGCCCATGTAGCGGGCGCCGATCGCGGTGGCCCATCGCAGCATCTCGTCGAGGTCCTCGTGGAGCGACGCGACGGCGGTGAACTGGACGAACGAGAACGGCGGTGCCTGATCGTCGACCGTGAGCGAGATCCGTGGCTCGCGGCGCAGCGCCTTGCCCTTCGCGCTGTTCACGCCCGTGTTGAAGATCAGCTCGTCGCCGTCGGCGGTTTCGTTGAGCACGAACCAGATCGGCGTCACATGCGGCGACCCGTCGGCCCGCACGACGGCGAGCTTGCCGGTGCGCGTCCCCTCGCTCGCGAACGTCCACCACTCTTCGCGACTCATGGCATGCATGGCCCTCAAACTACTGTGTTGGCGGTTACCAAGCCGACGGCAGTCACGGCGATCGGGCAAAAGTGCCTCGACCGCCGGTTGGGCGGGTTGGCCTGCTTTCGGTCGGCTTGGTAACAAGCAGTTAGGCTCGTGCGTTGTGCGAGAACCGGACCTGATCAGCGGCAGCCTGGTGGACGAGGGCCTGGCCCGCCGCCTCAAGGCGCTGGCCTGCACCGCGCCGCTGCATGATCTCGACGCCCGCAAGGCGAAGCTGGACTGGGCCGACGCGACGGTCTACCAGATGGCCGAGATCGCGCTGCACACGATCGACCAGGTCACCATCGCGATGGACTTCGACACCGGCGCGGACCACGAGGATGTCGTGCGCCGGCTGCAGCCGTTCATCGCCGCACAGGCGCCTGGTCGTGGCACGGCGGAGCATCAGCGGGTGGCGCGCTGGGTGCTGGACAACCTGATCAACGTCGGCACCGCCGACCGCGGGTTCCGCCGGGTGTACGGCAGCGTCGACGAGACCGGCGCGTACCGCCGCCGCGCGTTCGACTTCAAGCTCCTGATCGAGCTCGCGGCACCCAGTGGCGAGGTGTATCTGCGGGCGAGTGACGAGGCGATCAACGTCCTCGTCGGCGCGCTGGACACCGATGTGGAGTCGGCCCAGATCGCGGCCGAGGTGAAGCTGGAGAACCTGATCAGCCGGGGCAGGCTCGCCGACGCGAAACTTGCCGCCGAACAGGCCCGCTACCGCACGGTGCAGTACGGGGAAACGTTGCGCGCCAAGCTGGACGCGACCCGCCGTGACGTGCGCGCGGTGGACTGGGTGCGCGAGATGCCCGAACTGCTCGACTCCGCGCTGTCGCATATCGAGGCCCGGTTCCGGGCGGAGAACGCGATCCTGCGCAACATCACGCGCGCCCGCGACGAGGCCGAGGAACCCGACCACAAGCGCCGCGCGGCGGAGCTGGTGGACATCGTGAGCGACTGCATCAGCAGGCACACCCAGCTGCAGTCGCGGTTGCAGGCCGCGGGTGCGATCTTCCGCGCCGAGCAGGACCGCCAGCAGTTCTCCGGACCACCGCAGCGCGCCACGATCGACCTGTTCGGTCAGCTGCTGGTACCGGCCCTGGAACTGCCGATCGCCGATGCGCTCGCCCCGGTCGAGGGTTTCTTCCACGCGGTCGCCGGCGCGGAGGTGCCGACGGTGCCGTCGCTGTCCTCGCTGGTGTCTATGCTGCTGCGGCCCGCGCCCGAACGCGACAAGCTGGTCGGCGAGGTGCCCGAGCCGGAGCTCGTCCCCGCCGAGCAGACCGACTACTACAGTGACGAGCAATGGCGCCGCGCGGACGAGCTGCTGGACCTGCCGGAGGTCCCGCGGCGGCTGTCCGGTCTGCTGGCCGAGGCGCGTGAGACCGACTCGCGGGTGGCGCGTCTGGTCGCGCTGCGGGCGTTGCACTCGTACAGTCCGGAGATCGGTGCGGCCGTCCGGCAGGGGGACGATCGCACGTTGCTCGCCGTGGACGACGGCACGCCGCTGGAGGACGAGGAGTTCGGTGGCGCGGACCTGTTGCTGACCACGGCACGGATCGAGCGTGAGGAAGAAGAGGGGGCGGCGTGAACACCACCGACGTGGAGTCGGCGGCCCGGCTGATTTCCTTCGGCATGCGGCCGAAGCAGCTGCCGGGGCGCGATGTCGTCTACGGCGATCTGGTCCGCCGGTACGGCGAAGACAGCGCTTTCAAGCAGCTGACGAACTCGGTCGCGGCCGGGCTCGGGCTGATGGTGCTCGACGTCAGCACGCAGGCCGGCGCGGTGCTCGCGGCCACCGACGAGTCCGTGTTCGAGATCAAGATGGATTCCTACGCCCGGCAGAGCAAGATCCGCGAGCGCCGTGAGACGGAGAAGGTGCTGCACGGTCTGGTACACCTGGCCACCGCCGCGCTGGGTTACCCGCGCCCGGACGATCTGGCCAGTGACACCTACATCGGGCGGGTCAGCGTGGAGCAGGTCGACGGCGTCGTGCGGGAGGCGTGCCGCATCCTCGACGAGCGGGCGGCGAAGGCCGAGCAGAACAACGATCCGCTGGCCGGAGCGCCGGAGCTGGAACAGGCGTGGCGGGCGTACGCGCGCCGCCCCGCCGCGGCCGCGACGAAGGACGGCAGGCTCGCCTCCGACACCACCCGCGGGATGGTGTCGCGGGCGTTGCGGTTCCTTGCCGACCAAGGGTTTCTGGTGCAGGTCAGCGGAGAGCAGGGCGGCACCTACCGGACCACGCCGCGCTATCAGATCCAGGTCCGGGAGCTGGCGGCGGACAGTGCGTTCTCCGAACTCCTGGAACTGGGCGTGGTCGCGGTCGCCGACGCGGGCGGCACCTTACGTCCGTCCATTTCGGACACTTTGTAGGGGGACGACATTGTTTGACAGGCGGCGGAGCCGCTTTCGCCACGCAGTGAGCTCGCACCGCCGCGGGTTTCGAGGCGGGCCAGTCGTGCGAAGCGCGTCCGTTGAGGGTGGTGGTGGGCGACGGGCGGGCGGGACTGAGGTTCCGCTACCCGCGCCGCCACGCAAACCGTTCTAGAGGAGCTTCATGTACGAGCTGTCGAGGGTGCGCTTGCATTCGGTGGGCCCGGCGGGCGCGCGGTACCAGGACGTGGTGCTGGACTTCTCCGGCGTCGGGCCGGTGGTCACCGCGCCTGCGCAGGACGCGTTGTTCACCGCGGGCATCCACTCCGCTGAGCAGGGCCTGCCGCGAAGGCCGTCGCCGGCGAGTGTGCTGTTCCTGGAGAACGGCGGCGGCAAGTCGGTGCTCATCAAGCTGATCTTCTCGGTGATGCTGCCGGGCCGCCGCCAGGTGGTCGGCACGACGAACACCCGCGTGCTGGAGAAGTTCGTTGCCGCCAAGGATGTTTCGCATGTGGTGCTGGAGTGGCAGCACACCGAGACCGGGCAGCGGATCATCACCGGCAAGGTGTCCGAATGGCGCGGGCATGTCGTGTCCAACGACCCGGCGAACCTCATCGACTCGTGGTTTTGTTTTCGTCCCAGCGCATCCACCGGGCTCGAATCGCTGCCGTTCACCGAAGGTGGCCGCCTGTTGACGATGTCCGGGTTCCAGGAGCGGCTCGACGAGGCACACCAAGCCGAGCCCGAGCTGGAGCTGTCGTGGACCCGGCGCCAGCACGAGTGGACCGAACGTCTCGACACCCTCGGCCTGGACACCGAACTGTTCCGCTACCAGCGTGCGATGAACGCGGGCGAAGGCGAGGCGGCGGACGCGTTCGCCTTCACCTCCGACGAGGCGTTCGTCGAGTTCTTGCTCAAGGCCGTCATTCCCGAGGACGACCCGCGCGACCTCGCCGATGTGGTCCAGACCTATGCGCACAACCTTGGTCAGCGCGGTGAGCTCATGGCCGAGCGCGATTTCGTCGCCGGGGCACTGGAGTTGCTGGGTCCACTGTCCGAAGCGGAATCGCTGGCCGCCGCGGCACGTAAGCTCGCCACGGTCGCCCGCTCGGACGCTCAGGCCTGCGCCGGTTCGGTGACGGCCCGGCACCGGCTGGAAGCCGACCGCCTGGCCGGGCTCGCCGAGTTCGTCGAGGAAACCCGTGACGCGGAGAAGCTCGCCGAAGGCGATCACCGGCGGCTGTCCGCGATCGTGACCGAGCTGCGGCGTGTCGTCGCCGAGCTGCGTCTCGCCGATGCCACGGCGGGCAAGCAGCGCCTCGACGAGGAACTGGCGCAGGCCCGCGCGAGCGCGGAGGCCTGGCGCGAGACGAGCACCGTGCTCGCGCAGGTCAACGCCGTCCGCAAGGCCGCCGACATCCGCGCCCTCGTCGGCGAGCGTGAGCAGACCGCGAAACCCGCGCTGGAAGCGAAAAACGCGGCGGCGAACGCGCTTGCCCGCGGGCTGCTCGCGCTCGCGCGCGAAGCGGGGGAGCAGGCGCAGGCGGCCGAGGAGCGGGCCGCGGCCGCGCTTGCCGAGGCGGCGCAGGCGCAAGACCAGCGAGACGAGGCCGCGAGCACCGCGGCGAGGTATCGCGCGGAGGAGGCGCAGCTGTCCGCGCGGATCGAAGAGGTCCGTGACCAGGTACGGCAAGCCGTGCGGGACGGGCTACTGGACGACGGCACCCAGGTCGCCGAAGCCGCACGGGAAGCCCTTGCCCGCGGCGAAAACGCGGTCGCGGAACTCGTCGCGCGCGAGGCGGAGCTGGAACGTGTCGCGGAAGAGCACGCCGAGGCGCAGCAAGCGCTGCACGCCGCACAGCAGCAAGCTTCGGTGGCACAAGGACGCGCCGACCGGGCGGCGGGTGAACTGGCCAAGGCGCATCGCCGCACCGACTCCCTCGCCGCCCACCCGCGGCTGCTGGAACTGCTCGGCGGCGAGAACGTCCAGCCGGAAACCGACACACCCGCATTGCTGAAACGGTTGCGGGAAGCGCGATCGGCCGCCGAACGCGAGCAGACGGCCTTGCGCATGGAGGAATCCGCCGACGAGCGCGCGCTGGCCGCGCTGGGTGACGGTGGCCTGCTGCCCGCGCCGCCGGAGGTGCAGGCCGCCCTCGCCGTACTGGAGGAGGCCGGCGTCACCGCGTGGTCGGGCTGGCGCTATCTGTCCACAATGGATGCCAAGGCGCGCGAGCAGGCGCTGGTGCGGATGCCGCATCTGCTCGGCGGTGTGCTCGTCAACGACCCGGCGCAACTGCCCAGGGCGCGCACGGCGCTCGCGGACGCGAAACTGTTGCCCAGCACGGTTCTTCCGGTCGGCACGACGGCGGCACTCGGCCAGGACGGTGCCGCGCCGGGCGTGGATTTCCTGGTGCCGCCCAACCCCGCGATGTACGACGAAGAGGCCGCCGACACCGAGCGGCAGGCCATCCTCGCCCGGCATGCCCGCCGCCGCAAGCAACTCGAAGCACTGGCCGGTGCCATCGGCGACGATGCCGCGCTGGAATGGAAACTCACCACCTGGCGCGAGGACTACCCGCCGGGCGCGCTAGCCACCCTGTCCGAGGAAGCCGAAACCGCGGCGGGCGAACTGGCCGAGAGCCAGGACGCGGTCGTTGCCGCGGAACAAAACCTGGCCGGGCTCACCGCCCGCCGGGCAAGGCTGCGCGAAATGGTTCCCGCGCTACGGATCGAAGCACGCACCGGTGAGGAACGCGCGCGCAAACTCGGCGAGCTGGCCGAGAAGGTCGCCCGGATTCCACAGTGGACCGACGAGTCCGGGCGCGCGCGGGAGATCTTCGCCCGTGCCGAGGCGGACGCCGAGCAGGCGAGCGGAAAAGCCGGCCGCGCCAGGGAAGTGGCTGCCGAGGAACAGCGCACCGCGGACGGGCATCGCCGCACGGTCAGCAGTGCCCGTGCCGAACTCGCCGAAGTACCCGGCGGCGGCTCGGTGTCCGAAAAGGACCCCGCGCCGAAGGAGCCGGTGGACGCGTTGCGACGCGCGTTCGCCTCGGCGAGCGATGCCTACGCCAAGGTCGAGGTCGGCAGCGATCTGCGGGCGGAACTCGAGCAGGCGGAATCGGCGGAGTCCACGGCACGGGCCGCGCTGGAGGTGCTCGATCCGGCCGTGCGCGAGCAGGCGTCCCGGCTGCTGGAAACCCCCGACGGCTCCGACGCGGCGACCCGCGCGGCCGCGCAGGCACGCGCGGGCCGGGTGGTGGCGGCACTGGAAGCCGAGCACAGCGAAGCGATCGGCGAGGTCGCCACCCGCAAGGCCGAGCTCGACCAGCTGCCGAAACAAGGCATCACACTGGAAACCCGCCCGCGGGACGCCGAGCACGGCCGTGAGCTGATTGACGAAGCGACCGAAGAGGCCGGCGCCGCCGCCCGCGCGTGGGAAGAGGCCCAGGCCCGTCGTGCCGAGGCGGAACGTGCGTCGGAGGCGGCGACCGTGTCGGCGGCGGGCTTCCGGCTGCTCGCCGAGTCGATGGCGCATCTGGTCGTCGACGGGGAACCGGAAAGCGTATTCGACGGCGATGTCGAGGCTGCGCAGAACCGGTACCGCAAGCTGACCTCCGCGCTCACCGAAGCGGAGTCCACTGTGGACAGCTCGGAGAAACGCGTTCGCGCGGCGGCCGACGCGCTGGCCCAGTACGCGACGGGCAAGCGATTCGAAAAACTGACCAGCCCGGTCCGGCAGCAGATTATCTCGGTGCGCCGCGACAGTCTCCCTGCCGGCGCGGCGGAATGGGCGAGCGCGCTGCGGCCCCGGTTGCGCACACTGACCGACGATCTCGCCCAGATCGACCGGCACCGCTCGGGAATCGTCGCGCGCCTGCAGGGCATGGTCGAAGGCGCGCTGCGGCTGCTGCGGTCCGCGCAACGGCTTTCCCGGCTGCCCGAAGGGCTCGGCGACTGGTCAGGGCAGGAGTTCCTGCGGATCCGGTTCGCCGACCCGGAAGAACCCGAGCTGAGCGAAGCACTCGGCCAAGTCGTCGACGAGGCCGCCGCCGGGAAGACGAGCGACGGCCGCGATGTCAAGCGTGACGGGATGACGCTCGTGCTGCGCGGTGTGCGGGCCGCGGTGCCCAAGGGGTTCCGGGTGGACATGCTCAAACCGGACTCGGTGCTGCGGACCGAACGGCAGCGCGTGTCGGAGATCCGCGACGTGTTCTCCGGCGGGCAGCAGCTGACCGCCGCGATCATCCTGTACTGCACGCTCGCCGCGCTGCGGGCCAACAACCGCGGCAAGCTGCGCAACCGGCATTCCGGGGTGCTGTTCCTGGACAACCCGATCGGACGGGCTTCGGCCGGGTATCTGCTGGAGCTGCAACGGGTCGTCGCCGAGGCGCTCGGCGTGCAGCTGGTCTATACCACCGGCCTGTTCGACGCGGGCGCCCTGTCGGAGTTCCCGCTGATCGTGCGGCTGCGCAACGACGCGGACCTGCGGGCGGGTCGCAAGTACCTGTCGGTCGACGCGACGATCCGCAACCACCTCGACGAACTTGCCGACCCGGACGGCACGTCACACCTGTCGGCCACCCGCCTGTTCACGAAATCGAGCGAGTAGACGCGCGAGTTGAGCGTTGGGAGCGCGCGAGTTGAGCGTTGCGTTCGACGGGAACGCGCAACTCGCGCAGCGGGAAAGCTCAACTCGCCCGGAGTGCGGGAAACCGATTTTGTCGGACCCCCGTGCTAGGACATCAGGTGTGGCGAAACGGATCGGTGTGAACGAACGGCGGGCCCGGCTGATGACCCGCCACCACCTCAGCGCACCCGCGGACAGCGTGGAACAGGTCGCGGACAGCCTGGTGGCCTTGCACGCCACCGATCCGGCGACGGTGCACCTGTCCACCGCCGCACGGCTGCGCGAGCCCGGCACCGCCGAGCAAGCGCTGTACGAGGACCGCACGGTGCTGCGGATGCTGGGCATGCGCCGCACGGTGTTCGTCGTCCCGGTCGCGCTCGCGCCCGTCGTGCAGGCCGCATGCGCCGACGACATCGAGCGCAAACAACGGAAACTGCTCATCCAGCACCTCGCCACCGCCGCGCTCGACGAGGACCTGGAGCCGTGGCTGGCCGACGTCGAGGAGGGCGCGTATGCCGCACTCGCCGCCCGCGGCGCGGCGCACGCACAGCAGATCGCCGACGACGAGCCCCGGCTGCGCACGGAAATCGTGGTGGCACAAGGAAAGCCGTACGAAACGCGGGGTTATATCACCAACCGGGTGCTGTTTCTGCTGGCCGCACAGGGACGCATCGTCCGGGGTCGCCCGCGCGGCTCGTGGCTGTCCACGCAGTATTCGTGGGCGACCGCGGAATCCTGGCTGGGCGAGAAGATTCCCGCGCTCGAGCCCGATGCGGCGCGGGTGGAGCTGGCGCGCCGGTGGCTGCGTGCCTTCGGGCCGGCGCCCGTCGAGGACCTCAAATGGTGGGCGGGCTGGACCGCGGGGCAGACGAAAAAGGCGCTCGCCGAGATCGGCCCGGCCGAGGTGGACCTCGACGGCGCCCCCGGCATCGCGCTGCCGGACGACCTGGAGCCGGTGCCTCCGCCCGAGCCCGTCGCGGCGCTCCTGCCCGCGCTTGATCCGACGCCGATGGGCTGGGTACGCCGCGACTGGTACCTGGGCGAGCATCAGGCCGCGTTGTTCGACCGGACCGGCAACATCGGGCCGACCGTGTGGTGGGCGGGCCGGATCGTGGGTGGCTGGGCCCAGCGGCCCTCCGGTGAGATCGTCTGGCGGCTGCTGGAGGACGTGGGTGCCGACGCGGCCGCTGAGATCGAGCGCGCGGCGGGGCGGTTGCACGACTGGCTCGGCGCGGTCAGGGTGACCCCGAAATTCCGCATCCCACTGGAGAGAGAGCTGGTTTCTTGATCGATTTACCCGGGTGGCGTGTGTCTCGCCGGTCCATGTCGGTCCGCGCAGGCCAGCACGCTAGGGTGGCTGTCGAGCCCGAAGATGTATTGCCCGGTCGCGGGGCCGGGTCGGAACCGAGGAGAGACGAGCAGTGACTGTTCGCGTAGGCGTGAACGGCTTCGGCCGGATCGGTCGTAACTTCTTCCGCGCGGTGCAGGCCGCGGGCCATGACATCGAGGTGGTGGCGTTCAACGACCTCGGCGACGTCTCGACGATGGCGCAGCTGCTCAAGTACGACAGTGTTCTTGGCCGCTACCCCGAGGAGGTCACCGTCAGCGACGAGGGCATCGTCGTGGGCGGCAAGACCATCAAGGCGCTGGCCGAGCGTGACCCGGCCAACCTGCCCTGGGGTGACCTCGGTGTCGACGTCGTCGTCGAGTCCACCGGCTTCTTCACCAACGCCGACGCCGCGAAGGCGCACATCGCGGGCGGCGCCAAGAAGGTGATCATCTCCGCCCCCGCCAAGGGTGAGGACCTGACCGTCGTGCTGGGCGTCAACGACAACCTCTACGACGGCTCGCAGACGATCATCTCGAACGCCTCCTGCACCACCAACTGCCTCGGCCCGCTGGCCAAGGTCCTGCACGAGTCGTTCGGCATCGAAAAGGGCCTGATGACCACCGTGCACGCCTACACGCAGGACCAGAACCTGCAGGATGGGCCGCACAAGGACCCGCGCCGCGCCCGCGCCGCCGCGCTGAACGTCGTGCCCACCTCCACCGGCGCCGCCAAGGCCATCGGCCTCGTGCTGCCGGAGCTCAACGGCAAGCTCGACGGCTACTCGCTGCGGGTGCCCGTGCCGACCGGCTCGATCACCGACCTGACGGTCAACCTCACGAAGAAGGCGACCGTCGAGGAGATCAACGCCGCCTACCAGGCCGCGGCCGAGGGCGCGCTCAACGGGATCCTGCGCTACAGCACCGACCCGATCGTCTCCAGTGACATCGTCAACGACCCGGCCTCGTGCATCTTCGACGCGCCGCTGACGAAGGTCATCGACGACCAGGTCAAGGTGTTCGGCTGGTACGACAACGAGTGGGGCTACTCCAACCGCCTCGCGGACCTGGTCAAGCTCGTCGGCTCGAAGCTGTAGAGGCCATGGCTGTCAAAACTCTGGAAGATCTGCTGGCCGAAGGCGTTTCGGGTCGCCGGGTGCTGGTCCGGTCGGATCTGAACGTCCCGCTCGACGGTTCGGTCATCACCGATGATGGCCGGGTGCGCGCCGCGCTGCCGACCATCAAGCGCCTCGCGGACGCGGGCGCGAAGGTGGTCGTCGCGGCACACCTCGGCCGCCCCAAGGGCGAGTCCGACGAGAAGTACTCGCTGCGGCCGGTCGCCGGCCGGCTCGGTGAGCTCCTTGGCGCGGATGTGCAACTCGCCGGGGATGTCGTTGGTGCGCAAGCGAAAGCGCTCACCAGCGAGCAGGCCGGCGGTTCGGTGGTGCTACTGGAGAACGTGCGGTTCGATCCGCGCGAGACCAGCAAGTCCGACGCCGAGCGCGCCGAACTGGCCGCCGAACTGGCGCAGTTCGCGGACGCGTTCGTCTCCGACGGGTTCGGGGTCGTGCATCGCAAGCAGGCCTCGGTCTACGACGTGGCCCGCGTGCTGCCGGCCTACGCCGGTGGCCTGGTGCTGGCCGAGCTCGACGTGCTGAGCAAGCTGACCGGCGAGCCGGCCCGGCCGTACGTCGTGGTGCTCGGCGGGTCGAAGGTCTCCGACAAGCTCGCTGTCATCGAGGCGCTGCTGCCGAAGGTCGACACGCTGCTCATCGGCGGCGGGATGGCCTTCACGTTCCTCGCCGCGCGGGGCCACGATGTCGGAAAGTCCTTGCTGGAGAAGGATTTCATCGACACCGCGCGCAAGCTGCTCGACGAGCACTCCGACCGGATCGTGGTGCCGGAGGACGTCGTCGTGGCGGAGGCGTTCTCCGCCGACGCCGCCACCGACACGGTCTCCGCGGACGCGATCCCGGCCGGCTGGATGGGCCTGGACATCGGCCCGCGCACCGTCGAAGCGTTCGCGGGCAAGATCGCCGGCGCGAAGACGGTGTTCTGGAACGGCCCGGCCGGGGTGTTCGAGCTCGCACCGTTCGCGGCCGGCACGCGCGGGGTCGCGCAGGCCATCGCGGACAGCGCCGCGTTCAGCGTCGTCGGTGGTGGCGACTCGGCCGCCGCGGTGCGGGTGCTCGGCCTGCCCGAGGAGAAGTTCTCGCACATCTCCACCGGTGGCGGCGCGTCACTGGAGTACTTGGAGGGTAAGGAACTTCCGGGCGTGGCGGTGCTGGAGGAGGAGGCCTGATGGCGCGCAAAACCTTCATCGCCGGCAACTGGAAGATGAACCTCAACCACCTCGAGGCCATTGCCCTGGTGCAGAAGATCGCGTTCGCCTTGCCGGAGAAGTACTACGCGAAGGTGGACGTCACGGTCCTGCCCCCGTTCACCGACATCCGCAGCATCCAGACCCTCGTCGACGGCGACAAGCTGCTGATGAGCTACGGCGCGCAGGACCTTTCGCCGCACGACTCCGGTGCCTACACCGGGGACGTGTCCGGGCCGATGCTCGCCAAGCTCGGCTGTGCCTACGTCACCGTGGGTCACTCGGAGCGGCGCGAGTACCACCACGAGGATGACGAGGTCGTCAACAAGAAGGTCCGCGCGGCGATCAAGCACGGCATCCGCCCGATCCTGTGCGTCGGCGAGCAGCTCGACGTGCGCGAGAGCGGCGGTCACGTCGAGCACTGCACCCAGCAGCTGATCGCCGGGCTCAAGGGGCTCAAGACCGAGCAGGTCAAAGAGCAGGTGGTGATCGCGTACGAGCCGGTGTGGGCGATCGGCACCGGGCGCGTCGCCACCCCGGCTGACGCCGAGGAGGTGTGCAAGGCGCTGCGCGGGGCACTGGCCGACAAGTACGGCGCCGAGGTCGCCGACGAGGTCCGGGTGCTCTACGGCGGCTCGGTGAAGTCGGCGAACATCTCGGAGCTGGTCGCCTGCGACAACATCGACGGCGCACTGGTCGGCGGGGCGAGCCTGCAGGCCGACGAGTTCACGAAGCTGTGCGCGCTGGCCGCCGGGGGTCCGCTGCCGTGAGGCTTGCGCCCGCCGAGTAGTCTGGCAACCTCAGACCGTCACACGACCAGGGAACACTTTTCACCCGGGAGACTCAGAGGACGACATGAAGCTGTTCCTGCAAATCCTGCTGATCGCATCCAGCGTGCTGCTGGTCATCGCGGTATTGCTGCACCGTGGGCGTGGTGGCGGCTTGTCCTCGTTGTTCGGCGGTGGGATGCAGTCGAGTCTGTCCGGGTCGAGCGTGGCCGAGAAGAACCTCGACCGCATCACCCTGTTGCTCGGCGCGATCTGGTTGATCAGCATCGTGGGCCTCGGTCTGCTGCTGAAGGTCTGAGTGCACGGGCGTGCCTATGGGGGGCGCGCCGCCTATCACTCTGTGAGGATTCATGGTTGGCGGTAACGCGATTCGAGGCACCAGGGTCGGTGCCGGTCCATCCGGTGAGTCCGAGCGCGGCGAGTCCGCGCCACGGCGCCGGGTTTCCTACTGGTGTGCCAACGGGCACGAGTCGGTTCCGTCGTTTTCGATGGACGCCGAAATCCCGGACGAATGGGATTGCCCGAGGTGCGGGCTGCCCGGCGGGCAGGACGCCAAGAACCCGCCGGCGGCACCAAGGACCGAGCCGTACAAGACCCACCTGGCGTACGTGAAGGAGCGCCGTAGCGACGCCGACGGTGAGGCCATTCTCGCCGAGGCACTGGAGCGCCTCCGCCAACGCCGCCAGATCATCTAGTTCCCGGGTCCGCGCGAGTTGAGCGTTCCCGCTGCGCGAGTTGCGCGTTCCCGCCGCACGCAACGCTCAACTCGCGCGCTCCCGACGCTCAACTCGCGCGCTCCCGACGCTCAACTCGCGCGCTCCCGACGCTCAACTCGCGCGCTCCCGACGCTCAACTCGCGCGCTCCCGACGCTCAACTCGCGCGCACGCAACGCTCAACTCGCGCGCACGCAACGCTCAACTCGCGCGCACGCAACGCTCAACTCGCGCGCACGCAACGCTCAACTCGCGCGGGGGCCGGTGTTGGTTGACACCGGCCCCGATGGCGTTGTCAGGACCCCACGGGGTAGGTGGCGTGGACTTCGAAGCCGCCGTCGGGGGTCGGGTTCGTTTCGAAGCTGCCGCCCAGCAGGCGGGCCCGCTCGGCGAGTCCGGTCAGGCCGTGTCCGCCCGAGGGCAGCGGGGTCACGGGCAGGTTCGGGCTGTCGTTGCGGACCTCGATGTTCAGGGTGTCCCCGTCCCCGAGGATCACGACCGTCGCGGCCGCACCCGGGGCGTGTTTGCGGACATTGGTCAGGCACTCCTGCACCGTCCGGTAGGCCGCCGCGGACACCTTCGACGGCAGCTGCTCGGGCACGCTGTCGATGGTCAGCCGCACCGGCACCTCGCTGTCGCGCACGAGCTGGCCCAGCTCACCGATCCCGGGCCGCGGGCCGTCGTCATCACCCGAGCCGGAACGCAGCACCCCGACCAGTGACCTGAGCTCCTCCAGCGTGCGGGTCGACAGCTCGCGGATCACCTTCGCCGTCTGCTGCGCGTTCGCCCCGTCGCCCGCGGCGAGCACCCCAGCCTGCATCGCGATCAACGTGATGTCATGCGAGACGACGTCGTGCATCTCCCGCGCCAGCCGGGCCCGTTCCTCCGCCCGCACCGCATCAGCGTGCAGCTGCTGCTCGCGGTCACGGCTCGCCGCCAGCTCGGCCAGTTTCTGCGACAGCTGCGCCCGCGCCCCGATGAGCAGCCCGATCGCGATCGGCATCCCGGCGACCAGGATCCCGTAGATGCCGTCCAGCACATGCTCGCGCCAGCTCAGCTGCGCGAAATCCGCCGGCGGCCACTGCACGAACCGGCACGCCCAGACCAGCGCCGCGCCGACCCACACCTGCCAGTGCGTCTGCTTGCGGGTCGCCAGCATGCCGAGCGCGATCATCGCGGCCAGCTGCGACCAGCCGGTCAGGAAACCCGGGATCGTGCCCAGCACCGTGACGAACGGCAGCCGGCGACGCGCCGGGAGTACCAGACACGCGAGCGCGGAAAGGTAGATCGAATACGGCGGTGCCTTGTCGGGGATGACCAGCCAGACGTCGAGTGCGGCCAGCAGCATGGCGGCACCGTCGATCGCGAGTGGTATCCAGGTCCGGCGTCTGGTCAGCAATTCCCATCGCGCGCCATATCGCCCCGGTACGCCTGCGCCACCAACGGAAATGCCGATGGGAAGTCCCTCAGTGCTCATGTGATCGGCCCTCACTCGTCTCATGAACTTGACGGTGAGACGCCATCCGGAGCCCGCTGGGACGCAAGGATGGAAATTAATGTGCGGATGCTAATGCCTGTGGGTGAGTCGGCCTGCGAAGTCACGCCGTGGGCGGCTGGTACAGATGGGAAAGTTTCCCCGCCGCGGCCCGGTCGATCAGCCACAGCGTCCGGCGTTGGCCGCGCGCACCCGCGACGGGCAACTGGACCTCACCGGCGCCGGACAACGCCAGCGCCACCGCGTCCGCCTTCGCCTCGCCCGTGGTCAGCAACCACACGTCGTGCGAGCGGCGGATCGCGGGCAGCGTCAGCGAAATCCGGGTCGGCGGCGGCTTCGGGCAGTTGCGGACCGCGACCACGGAACGTTCGGTCTCATACACTGCGGGCGATTCGGGGAACACCGACGCGGTGTGCCCCTCGCCGCCGAGACCGAGCAGCGTGATGTCGAAGCCTGGCACGGTGCCGTGGTTCTCCGGCAACGCATGCGCGGCGAGCACCCGCGCGTAGGCCTCGGCGGCGGTGTCCGGGTCGTCACCGAACTCGCCGTCCGAGGCGGCCATCGCGTGCACCCGTTTCGGATCGATGGGCACGTGGTCGAGCAGCGCCTCACGGGCCTGCTTCTCGTTGCGCTCGTCGTCGTCCGCGGGTACGAACCGCTCGTCGCCCCAGTACAGATCCAGCCGCGACCAGTCCACCGCGTCGCGCGCGGGGGACTGGTGCAGCTGCTCCAGCACGGCGATCCCGGTGCTGCCACCGGTCAGCGCCAACGAGGCCGAGCCCTTGGCCGCCTGCAGGTCCACCAGCCTGGTCACCAGGCGGGCGGCCACCGCCGCGGCGAGCAGATCCGGGTTGGCGTAGACGACGACCTCGGGCTCACTCATGCGCTCGCCTTGGCCTTCTTGCCGTTCTTGGCCCCGTTCTTGGCCTTGCTCTCGCTTTTCGCCGAACCCGGGGCGAGCTTGTCGAGCCCGTGCAACGAGGCCTCGTAGACCTCGTCGAAGTCGAGCCGCCGCAGCTCCTCGATCAGGCAGTCCTTGGTGTTGCGGCGATGCAGCGCGATCCGCCGCGTCGGCTGGCCAGGCTGGCTCAGCGTGCCCACCTTGCCGTCCGGCCGGTGCAGCTCCACCACGCCCGAACGCCGTTCCAGCGACACCGACACCATGCCCTGCGCGCCGGCCACCTTGATCCGCTTCACCGGGATCTTGAGGTACTCGGCGAGCCAGCCGGCCAGCAGCTCGGTGGACGGCGAGTCCGCCTCACCGGTGACGGTGGCGCCGGTGATCGCCTCGTACGGCGGCAGGTCGAGCGCGGCGACCAGCTGGGCGCGCCAGTTCGTCAGCCGAGTCCACGCCAGGTCCGTGTCACCGGGGGTGTAGGCCTTCCGGCGGGTGGTCAGCGCGCGGATCGGGTTCCGCTCGGCCGCCGAGTCGGTGATGCGGCGCTGTGCGAGCTGACCGATCGGGTCCTCGGCCGGGGCCTTCGGGCCGGCGCTGGGCCACCACGTCACGATCGGTGCGTCCGGCAGCAGCAACGGCACGACCGCGCTCTGGCCCTGCGCCGCGAGTGGCCCGTACAGCCGCAGCACGATGACCTCGCTCGCCCCGGCGTCCCCGCCGATGCGGATCTGGCCGTCGATGCGGGCCGCCGCCGTGCGGGAACCGCGGGCGATCACGATGACCCGGCACGGGTGCTCGCGGCTGGCCTCGTTCGCCGCGTCGATGTGCTCCTCCAGGTGCTCGCCGTCGTCGTCGACGATCACCAGGGTCAGCACCCGGCCCAGCGCCACGGCACCGCCGCGTTCCCTGAGCTCGACGAGCTTGCGGTTGACCTGCGAGGTCGTGGTCGAAGGCAGGTCGATGATCACGGGCGCCTCCAGTTCCGGCCGGAACGTTCCAGCACTTCATCCGCCGAAGCGGGACCCCAGCTCCCCGGCGGGTACGGCTCGGGTGTGCCGTTCTTGGCCCAGTGGTCCAGGATCGGGTCGAGGATCTGCCAGGACAGCTCGACCTCGGCGTTCACCGGGAACAGCGATGGCTCACCGAGCAGCACGTCCAGGATGAGCCGCTCGTAGGCCTCGGGGGAGGACTCGGTGAACGCGTGCCCGTACCCGAAGTCCATCGTGACGTCGCGGACCTCCATCGTCGTGCCCGGCACCTTCGAACCGAACCGCATCGTCACGCCCTCGTCCGGCTGCACCCGGATCACCAGCGCGTTCTGCCCCAGCTCCTCGGTCGAAGTGCGGTCGAACGGCAGGTGCGGGGCACGCTTGAACATCACCGCGATCTCGGTGACGCGGCGGCCCAGCCGCTTGCCGGTGCGCAGGTAGAACGGCACGCCCGCCCAGCGGCGGTTCTGCACCTCCAGCGTCACCGCGGCATAGGTCTCGGTCGTCGAGTCCTTCGCGAATCCGGCCTCCTGCAGCAGGCCGGGCACCTTCTTGCCGCCCTGCCAGCCACCCGAGTACTGGCCGCGCGCGGTCGTCTCGTCGAACGGCTGCGGCGCGGTGATCGCCGACAGCACCTTGATCTTCTCCGCGCGCAGGGCCCGCGGCTCGAACGACAGCGGCTCCTCCATCGCGGTGAAGGCGAGCAGCTGCAGCAGGTGGTTCTGGATCACGTCCCGCGCCGCGCCGATGCCGTCGTAATAGCCCGCGCGACCGCCGAGGCCGATGTCCTCGGCCATGGTGATCTGCACGTGGTCGACGTAGTTGGCGTTCCAGATCGGCTCGAACAGCTGGTTGGCGAACCGCAGCGCCAGGATGTTCTGCACCGTCTCCTTGCCGAGGTAGTGGTCGATGCGGAACACCGACTCCTCGGGGAACACGTCGTTGACGATCGCGTTGAGTTCCTTGGCGCTGGCCAGGTCGTGCCCGAACGGCTTCTCGATGACGACGCGGCGCCAGGACTGCGCGTCCCCCTGAGCCAGGCCGGAGCGCGCCAGCTGTTTGGTCACGACGGGGAAGGCGCCCGGCGGGATCGACAGGTAGAACGCGGTGTTGCCACCGGTGCCGCGTTCGGCGTCGAGCTCGCGGACGGTGTCGGCGAGCCGGTCGAACGCGTCGTCGTCGTCGAAGCTGCCCTGGACGAACCGGATGCCTTCGGCGAGGCGGTGCCACACCGACTCACGGAACGGTGTCCGCGCGTGCTCGGCCACGGCGTCGTGCACCAGCTGCGAAAAGTCCTCGTGCTCCCAGTCCCGCCGGGCGAACCCGACGAGCGAGAAACCCGCGGGCAGCAGGCCCCGGTTGGCGAGGTCGTAGATCGCGGGCATGAGCTTCTTGCGCGACAGGTCGCCCGTGACCCCGAAGATCACCATGCTCGACGGGCCCGCGATCCGCGGCAGCCGCTTGTCGCGCGGGTCCCGCAGCGGGTTGGTCCACTGCTCCGTCACCGGGCAACCTCCTGTACAGCACGGACAAGCTGGGCGAGTCCGGCGGCACGGTCGGTGAGGTGCAGCCGCAGCACCGGGCGCCCGTGCTCGGTGAGCACCTGGCCGTCGCCCAGGGCCTGGGCGTGCTGCAGCTTGCCCAGCGTGTACGGGCGGTCCGGCACCTCCAGGTCGGTTTCGGCGTTGCCGGTGACCTGCAGGAAGATGCCGTTCTGGTGGCCGCCCTTGTGGTACTGCCCGGTGGAATGCAGGAACCGCGGGCCCCAGCCGAACGTCGTCTGCAGGCCGGTGCGCTTGGCGAGTTCGGGGCGCAGCAGCTCGGCCGAGGCGTCGTCGAGCCGGTCGAGGTAGGCCTGCACCGCGAGATAGCCGTGCTCCGGCGCCGTCGCGAGGAACGAGCGCAACACGTCGGCCAGAGTTCCCGTGGTGTCAACGCCTTCCGGTGCGAACACCTCGACCGAACCGTCCACAGTGGATGGTGAGCCGCCGTCTTCGAGCGAAGCGGGGTTGTCCAGCAACGCGCGCGTGGCGGCCTTCGCGGCTTCCACATCGGGCTGGTCGAACGGGTTGATCTCCAGGAGGCGGCCCGCGATCGCGGTGGCGAACTCCCACAGCAGGAACTGCGCGCCCAGCGTCCCCCCGGTGGCGATCTTCGCGGCCGGGATGCCCGGCCCGATCGCGATCGGGGTGGCGTCGGACCCGGCGTCGGCGAAACCGGGCGCGTCCGGCCCGTCGACCGCGACCGGCAGCAGCCCGGTGCCGAGCTTGCCGGTGGACTCGGCGATGAGCTGCTCGGCCCAGTCCGGGAATCCCTTGATACCTGAGCCGGAATCGGCCAGCACGACCTTCTCGGCGCCCTCGGCGTGCGCCGCGGCCCAGGCCGCGCCCAGCACCACCCCAGGGTTCTCGGCGTTGTCGTCGCCGAGCACCTGCGCCGCGGCGGCCGCCTGGTCGAGCAGCCGCGCGACATCGGCGCCGGCGAGACCGGCCGGGACGAGCCCGAACGCGGTCAGTGCCGAGTAGCGCCCGCCGACGTGCGGGTCGGCGAGGAACACCTTGCGGTAGCCCTCGGTCTCGGCCAGCTGCGCCAGCGGCGAGCCGGGGTCGGTGACGACGACGATGCGCCGCGCCGCGTCGATTCCGGCTTCGGCGAACGCCTCCGCGAAGATGCGGCGGTGGCTGTCGGTCTCGACCGTGCCGCCGGACTTCGACGACACCACGAGCACCGTGCGCTGCAGGTCACCGGCGAGCGCGTCGGCGAGCTGGCCCGGATCGGTGGTGTCCAGCACGGTCAGCGGCACACCCTCGGTACCGGTGATGACCTCCGGCGCCAGCGACGAGCCGCCCATCCCGGCGAGCACGACCCGGTCGACGCCCTCGCCCCGAAGCTCCTCGCGCAACGCCTCGATCTCGCCGATCAACGGCCGCGACGTCTTGTGCAGCGTGGTCCAGGACAGCCGGATCGAGGACTCGGATTCGGCGTCCGGGCCCCACAGCGTCGGGTCCTGGGCCGTGAGCTTCGAAGCGACCTGGTCGGCGACCAGCTTGCCGATCAGCGGCGCCGCCTTGGCCGCGAGGTTTTCGTCGGCGATGCGGACAGTGGTCTCTTCCCCCGCCATGGTCAGTTCTTCGCCTTCCCGAGCTGCCCTTCGACGGTGTCGAGCAGCTCCTGCCACGACTTCTCGAACTTCTCCACGCCCTCGTCCTCGAGCGTGCGGAACACGTCCGGCACGTCGATGCCGACGTTCGAGAGCTGGTCGAACACCGCCTGCGCCTTGGCGCCCGTGCCGGTCACCTTGTCACCGTCGATTTCGGCGTGGTCGCCGACCGCGAACAGCGTCTTTTCCGGCATGGTGTTCACCGTGTTGGCGACGACGAGCTGGTCGACGTAGCGGGTGTCGGAGTAGGACGGGTCCTTCACGCCGGTGGAGGCCCACAGCGGGCGCTGCGAGTTCGCCCCCTCGGCTTTGAGCGCGGCCCACCGGTCGGAGGCGAACAGTTCCTCGTAGGCGGCGTAGGCGAGCCGCGCGTTGGCGATGGCGGCCTCACCGCGCAGCGCCTTGGCCTCGTCGGTGCCGAGCGCGTCGAGACGCTTGTCGACCTCGGTGTCCACGCGGGACACGAAGAACGACGCCACCGACTCGATCGTGCGCAGGTCGTGGCCGTTGGCCTTGGCCTGCTCCAGCCCCGCGAAGAACGCCTCGATCACCTTGCGGTAGCGCTCGACGGAGAAGATCAGCGTGACGTTGACGCTGATGCCCTCGGCGAGGGTGGCGGTGATGGCGGGCAGGCCCTCTTCGGTGGCCGGGATCTTGATGAAGATGTTCGGCCGGTCCACCGTCTTCCACAGGTCCTTGGCCTCGGCGGCGGTGCGCTCCGCGTCCTTGGCGAGGCGCGGGTCGACCTCGATCGAGACGCGGCCGTCCACCCCGTTGCTGGCGCGGTAGACGTGGCGGAACAGGTCCGCGGCGTTGCGCACGTCGGTCGTGGTCAGCTCACGCACGGTCTGGGCCAGGTCCGCGCCGCGCGCGGCGAGCTCACGGACCTGCTCGTCGTAGGCCTCGCCGGCGGACAGCGCGTTGGCGAAGATGGTCGGGTTCGTGGTGACACCGACGACGTGCTGGTCGCGGATCAGCCCGGCGAGGTTGCCGGAGTCCAGCCGCTCGCGCGAAAGGTCGTCGAGCCAGATGGACACCCCGGCTTGAGAAAGCAGAGCCAGTTGATCCTTGTTGCTTTCGCTCATGACGTTCATCCCCTTCGGATGCTCAGGACTGCTTGGTCTTGGCGAGCGAGCGGCGCGCGGCGTCGGTCACGGCGTCGGCGGTGAACCCGAACTCGCGGAACAGGGTCTTGAAGTCGGCCGAGGCACCGAAGTGCTCGATCGACACGATCTCGCCGGCGTCCCCGACCCAGCGGTACCAGGGCTGGGCGATCCCGGCCTCGACCGACACCCTGGCCTTCACCGCGGCCGGCAGCACCGACTCCCGATAGGACTCGTCCTGCGCCTCGAACCACTCGACACACGGCATCGAGACGACTCGGGTCCGCACCCCGTCGGCCTCCAGCGCCTTGCGCGCCTCGACCGCCAGCTGGACCTCGGAGCCGGTGCCGATCAGGATCACGTCCGGCGTACCACCGGTCGCCTCGGCCAGCACGTACCCTCCCTTGGCGACACCCTCGCTCGAAGTGCCTTCGAGCACCGGCACGTTCTGCCGGGTCAGCGCCAGACCGGACGGGTGGTGCTTGTCCTCCAGCACGGCCTTCCAGGCGGCGGCGGTCTCGTTGGCGTCCGCGGGGCGGACCACGTTGAGACCCGGGATGGCGCGCAGCGCGGCCAGCTGCTCGATCGGCTGGTGCGTCGGGCCGTCCTCGCCAAGGCCGATCGAGTCGTGCGTCCACACGTAGGTGACCGGCGCCTTCATCAGCGCGGCCAGCCGCACCGGCGGGCGCATGTAGTCGCTGAAGATCAGGAACGTCGCGCCGTAGGGGCGGGTGCCGCCGTGCAGCGCGATGCCATTGAGGATCGAGCCCATCGCGTGCTCGCGGACCCCGAAGTGCAGTGTCCGGCCGTACGGGTTGGCGTTCCACATGCCGGTGGAGGCCTTCTCCGGCCCGAACGAGTCGGCGCCCTTCATGGTCGTGTTGTTGCTCTCCGCCAGGTCGGCCGAGCCACCCCACAGTTCCGGCAGCGCGTCGGCGATCGCGGAGAGCACCTCACCGGAGGCCTTGCGGGTCGCGATGCCCTTCTCGTCGGGCTCCCACGACGGCAGGTTCTCCGCCCAGCCCTCGGGCAGGCTGCGGGTGGCCAGCCGGTCGGCCAGCGCCTTGCGCTCCGGGTTCGCCGCACCCCACGCGTCGTAGCGTTCCTGCCACTCGGCGCGCCACTTCTTGCCGCGGTCGATCGCCTTACGGGTGTTGGCCAGCACCTCGTCGTCGATCTGGAAGTTCTTCTCCGGGTCGAAACCGAGGATCTTCTTGACCCCGGCGACCTCCTCGGCGCCGAGTGCGGCACCGTGCGCCTTGCCGGTGTTCATCTTGGTCGGCGCGGGATAGCCGATGATCGTGCGCAGCAGGATGAACGACGGGCGCGGGTCGGCCTTCGCGTTCTTGATGGCGTCGGAGATGGCGACGACGTCCTCGCCACCCTCGACGACCTGCACGTGCCAGCCGTAGGCCTCGTAGCGCTTCGCGGTGTCCTCGGACAGCGCGATGTTCGTGTCGTCCTCGATGGAGATCTTGTTGTCGTCGTAGAAGACGATCAGGTTCCCCAGTTCCTGGCGCCCGGCGATCGACGAGGCCTCGGAGGTGACGCCCTCCTCGATGTCCCCGTCGGAGGCGATCACGTAGATGTGGTGGTCGAAGATGCTTTCGCCGGGGGCCGGCTCGGGGTCGAGCAGGCCACGCTCGCGGCGGGCGGCCATCGCCATGCCCACCGCGTTGGCCAGGCCCTGGCCGAGCGGGCCGGTGGTGGTCTCGACACCCGCGGTGTGCCGGTACTCCGGGTGACCAGGGGTCTTGGAGCCCCACTTGCGCAGCTGCTCCAGGTCCTCCATCTCGAGGCCGTACCCGGCGAGGAACAGCTGGATGTACAGGGTCAGGCTGGAGTGCCCGGCCGAAAGCACGAACCGGTCGCGCGCCGGCCATTCCGGGTCGGCCGGGTCGTGCCGCATCTCACGCTGGAACAGCGTGTAGGCCAGTGGGGCGAGGCTCATGGCGGTGCCGGGGTGTCCGCTGCCACAGTTCTCGACGGCGTCCGCGGCGAGCACGCGGACCGTGTCCACGGCGCGGGTGTCGAGATCGGTCCATTCGGCCGGCACGTTCCGCCGGAGCAGGGGGTTGTTCTCGCTGATAGAGGCGGTTTCGGACACTGAACTCGAACTCCCGACGCTCGTCGTTGGTCTGTTTCTGCCTCCCGCGCACCCGCGCGGGCCCCACATATCTCAATCGATCCCGAAGGGTCGATATTCCTGGTTGAGGGGCATGCGCACGAGCTACCGGCAAGCCCTCCGAGGGCAGCCTAGTAGGTCGATTACCCAGGCGCCCCGGCCCCGACACTCCCGGCCACCGCGGGACATCGGGTGGCACCCCAGAAGCCATTACCCGGCAACCCGTGGTTACGATCTGTTGTGGTGTCCCGCCCAGCGCCGACGCCGCCCGAAACTGAACCAGGGAGCGAAATGTCGTTGGTGAACGCTGCGCACGGGCGCAGTGCCGGCACCAGCGCCGACCACCCCGGGGGGCAACCGCCCGGCCGTGGCCTGCGAGGGCTTCGTGCCCGCGTGGTCGCGTATGTCGCGCTGACCAAGCCGCAGGTTATCGAGCTGCTGCTGGTCACGACCATCCCCGCGATGTTCCTCGCGGCCCGGACCATCCCGTCGCCGTGGCTGATCCTGGCCACGCTGACCGGCGGGGCGATGGCGGCCGGCAGCGCCAATGCCCTCAACTGCGTGATCGACGCGGATATCGACAAGGTGATGAACCGCACGAAGCGGCGCCCGCTCGTGCGTGACTCGGTGCCGCGGCGCAACGCCCTGGTGTTCGGCCTCGTCCTCGGTGCCGCTTCGTTCGTGATGCTGTTCTTCACGGTGAACCTGCTCGCCGCCGTGCTCGCGATCGCGACGATCCTGTTCTACATCTTCGTGTACACCCTCGGCCTCAAGCGGCGCACCGCGCAGAACGTGGTGTGGGGCGGGGCCGCGGGCTGCATGCCGGTGGTGATCGGCTGGGCCGCGGTGACCGGCACCGTGCAGTGGCCCGCGTTCGTGATGTTCGGTGTGATCTTCTTCTGGACCCCGCCGCACACCTGGGCGCTGGGCATGAAGTACCGCGAGGACTACGAGCGCGCGGGCGTGCCGATGCTGCCGGTGGTCGCGACCGCGGAGCACGTGGCGCGCCAGATCGTCATCTACTCGTGGGTGATGGTCGCCTGGACGCTGCTGCTGCTGCCGGTGACCAGCTGGCTGTACGCGGGTTTCGCGGTACTGGCCGGCGCGTGGTTCCTGTTCTACGCACATCGCCTGCAGCGTCAGGTCGCGCGTGGTGTCGAGACCAAGCCGATGGCGTTGTTCCACCGCTCGAACACGTACCTGATGATCGTGTTCGTCGCACTGGCCGTGGACTCCGCGATCGGCCTGCCCACCCTCGGCCTGCCGTTCTAGCGGCGGCGACCGGTCATACCCGGTTATACTCGCCGTATGAAGACTGCGATCTCGATGCCGGACGAGACATTCGAGGCGGCGACCCGGCAAGCCGCATCGCTGGGGTTGAGCCGGTCGGAATTCTTCACGCGAGCCGTGCGCCGCTATCTTGATCAGCTTGCCGCGGAGTCGGCGACAGCTGTGATCGACGAAGCCTTGGCGCTGGCCGGAAGCGACGACTCGAATGCGGCGGCGGCGTCGGCCGGCCACGTCCGGCTCGCGGCCGGTGACGACGACTGGTGATTGCAAGGGGCGATGTCTACTGGGTCGATCCCGGACCAGCGGTAGGCAACCGGCCGGCGAAGCGACGACCGGTACTTGTCGTCCAAGCGGGGCCCTACAACAGCAGCCGGCTCGCGACCGTACTGGCGGTCGTGATCACGTCCAACACGGGGCTGGCGGCGATGCCGGGCAATGTGTTCCTGCCCTCGGTCGCGACGGGGTTGCCTCGGGATTCGGTGGTCGACGTGACAGCTCTGGTCACCTTGAACAAGGACGAACTGGAAGGTCCGGTAGGTTCCGTCCCCGGCAACCTGATGCACGACGTCGATCAAGGCTTGCGGCGCGTGCTCGGTCTCTGAGCCGCTCCCGAATCGGCCGTGGCGGGAATTCCGCGGCGGGTAGTGTCGTTGGTCTGCCAGTCCGACCATCGACCACCGAATGAAGGCGGGTTTTTCTTGTCCGTGGCCCCAGAACGGGAACCCGACAGCACAGGAGACCTCGCGGCCGAGCAGGACTATGTGTCGATGCTCTACCGCAGGCTGGATGCCGAACGTGAGTCCGCGCAGCGGCGTCTGACCGGGGCGCTCACCCAGACCGGCGGCACCCCGCAGGCGCGCACCGAGCGGGACGTCGCGACCACCACCTACTCCGATCGCCTCGCGCAGCTGGCCTCCGTCGAGCAGGGGCTGTGTTTCGGCCGCCTCGATTTCCACGACGGCGAAACCGCCTACGTCGGCAGGCTCGGCCTGTTCGACGAAGACGGCGAGTACGAGCCGCTGCTGCTGGACTGGCGCGCCCCGGCGGCGCGGCCGTTCTACCTCGCGACCGCGGCCTCGCCGGAGGGCGTGCGCCGCCGCAGGCACATCCGGACGTTGAGCCGCCGCGTCGTCGCGCTCGACGACGAGATCCTCGATCTGCACGCCGCCGACCAGGGTCATGACCTCGGGCTGGCGGGTGAGGCGGCGTTGCTGGCGGCCCTGGAACGCCGTCGCACCGGCGAGATGAGCGACATCGTCGCCACCATCCAGGCCGAGCAGGACCGCATCATCCGCGACGAGCTGAGTGGGGTGCTCGTCGTGCAGGGCGGCCCCGGCACCGGCAAGACCGCCGTCGCACTGCACCGCGCCGCGTACCTGCTCTACACCTACCGTCAGCAGCTCGCGACGCGCGGTGTGCTTGTCGTCGGCCCGAACAGCACGTTTCTGCGCTATATCGGCCAGGTGCTCCCGTCGCTCGGCGAGACCGGCGTGCTGTTGTCGACAGTGGGGCAGCTGTTTCCCGGCATCCGTGCCACCGGCGAGGACACTCGCGAAGCCGCGGAGATCAAGGGTCGCCGGATCATGACCGCCATGCTGGCCGACGCCGTCGCGGATCGCCAGCAGATTCCCGAAAACGAGCTGAACGTCGAGTTCGATGGCAGCGTGCTGACCCTGGACCGCGACACCTGCGAGCGTGCCCGCGCCAAGGCACGCGGCACGCAGCGCCCGCACAACGTCGCCCGCCGCGTGTTCGTCGCCGAGTTGCTCGACTCGCTCGCGGAACAGGCCACCGAGCGGTTCGAGGTGGACCTGTTCGAAGGCGTGCCGGAAATCGCCTTGGAGGAAGGGGAAACCGGCGACGCCGAGGTCCTCGACGCGGGCGATCGCGCCGATATCCGCGCGGAGCTCGCGGAGTCGGACAAGGTCCGGGACGCGCTGAACTCGTTGTGGCCCAGGCTGACCCCGCAACGGCTGCTGCGCGATCTGCTGTCATCCCCGGAGCGCCTGGCCACCGCGGCGGGGCAGCGGCTGACCGAGGGCGAGCGCGCTTTCCTGGTGCGGCCGGCGAAATCCCGCTGGACTCCGGCCGACGTGCCGCTGCTCGACGAGCTGGCCGAGCTGCTCGGCGAGGACGACAGCGAGCAGCGCGCGGCACGTGAGCGCGCCGAACGCGAGGAGCGCGCGTACGCCGAGGGCGTGCTCGACATCCTCGACCAGGACGAAGAAATCGTCGACGAGGAGGTCCTGCGGGTCAGCGACATCCTCGACGCCGAGCTGTTCGCTGAGCGCCAGCAGCGGCGCGGCGAGCTGACCGCGGCCGAGCGCGCCGCCGCCGACCGCCGCTGGACCTTCGGGCACGTGATCGTCGACGAGGCGCAGGAACTGTCCCCCATGGACTGGCAGTTGCTGATGCGCCGTTGCCCGAGCCGGTCGATGACCCTGGTCGGCGATGTCGCGCAGACCGGCGCGCCGGCGGGAGCGTCGTCGTGGCACGAAATGCTGAGCCCGTACGTGGAAGACCGGTGGCGGCTGCGTGAGCTGACTGTGAACTATCGCACCCCCGCCGAGATCATGGACCTCGCCGCGGGTGCGCTGGCGAAGGTCGACCCGGCGTTGCGCGCGCCGGACTCGGTACGGGAGAGCGGAACCCAGCCGTGGCAGCGGCCGATCGGCGAGTGCTCTCTTCCGTCCACAGTGGACGAAGAGCTGCGCGCGGCCGACGGTGGCACCGTCGCGGTACTGTGCCCGCCGGAACGACTTTCCGTGCTGCGCGCGGAACTCCCGGAGGATGAACGGCTTTCGCTGCTGACCGTGGACGAGGCCAAGGGCCTGGAATTCGACGGTGTGCTGGTGATCGCGCCGGAGGAGATCGCGGCCGGTTCGCCCCGCGGCTGGAACGATCTCTACGTGGCGCTCACCCGTGCGACCCGCCGGCTCGGCGTCGTCTACACCGAGCGGCGCCTGGAACCACTCGTGGGTGCCGGATAAGGACTGGTCAGCCCCGGATATGGTGTGCGCCATGCGTACTGTGTCGTCCGATACCAATCCGACCGGCAGTCACGGCGATCCGCGTGGCGTAGGCCGGCTTCCGGTTGATCAGGCTCGGCCTGCTTTAGGTCGGATTGGTATAGCTGGCATCTTCGCCCTCGCGGTGGCCGCCGCGCTCAGTCTCGCCGCCTGCGACAACGGCCAGAGCCCGTCGTCGTTCCCGCCCGGTGATGGCCCGACCTATCCCGCGCCCAACCCGGCGGGTGTCTCGGCATCGGCCGCCGCGTCGCCGACGACGCAGCAGCTCAAGCCGTGCACGGCCGACGACGTCAAGGTGACCGGGAAGTTCGGCAGCAAGCCGACCGTGACCATCCCGGACACCTGCTCGGCCCCGGCGACGCTGCTGACCAAGGACCTCGAGCCGGGCACCGGCGCGGCCGCCAAGAACGGCAGCCAGCTGCAGGTCAACTACGACCTGTACACCTGGTCGGACAAGGTCGACCAGCAGAACTCGTTCGCCTCCGGCGCGTTCCCGCTGACACTCGGCGGCGGCAGCGTCATCCAGGGCTGGGACGAGGGCCTCGCCGGGATCAAGCAGGGTGGCCGCAGGCTGCTGATCATCCCGCCGGACAAGGGTTACGGCGCGCAGGGCAACCAGACGATCAAGCCCAACGAGACGCTCGTGTTCGTCGTGGACGCGGTCAGCGTCGCCGGCTGACGATGCGGCCGCGGGGGACCGTGGCGGTGGTGACCGGCGCGTCGTCCGGGATCGGCGCCGCCACCGCGCTGGCACTGCACGAGGCAGGTGCCCGGCTCGTCCTGCACGGCCGGGACACCGAGCGGCTCGCCGCGCTCGCCGGGCGCACCGGTGGGCAGGTGGTGACCGGTGATCTTGCCGACACTGCGGCGATTCCCGCGCTGGCGCAAGACATTCTCGGCCGGTTCGGCGAGGTCGACATCCTGGTCAACAACGCCGGGGTCGGCTGGGCCGGGCCGTTCGGTGAGATGACGGCCGCCGACGTGCGGCGCGTGATCGACGTGAACCTCACCGCCCCGGTCGAGCTGACCCGGGCGCTGCTGCCCGCGTTGCGCACCCGCCCGGCCGCACGCGTGGTTTTCGTCACTTCGATCGCCGGCCGGACCGCGGTGGCGGGGGAATCGGTTTACTCGGCGGTGAAAGCCGGGCTGGATGTGTTCGCCGACAGCCTCCGCTTCGAGCTGTCCGGCACGACGGTGAAGATCGGCGTCGTGGTGCCGGGTGTGGTGGACACCGAGTTCTTCGCGCGGCGCGGCCGGCCGTACGAGCGCAGCTCACCGAAACCCGTTGGGGCGGACCGGATCGCGGCGGCGGTGCTGCGTGCGATCCGCGACGATCGCGCCGAGGTGTACGTTCCCGCCTGGCTGCGGCTGCCCGTGGTGATCCGTGGGGTGCTGCCGGGCATGTACCGGACGCTCGCCGCCCGGTTCGGCGGCTCGAGCTGAACGAACGCGGCGCGGTGCTGTCGCCGTGGCGGGGGCTGATGTCATGATCGCGGATGTGGCGAGACGAAACCCGGACCGCATCCCCGCGTCGGACGCGTTCTTCCTGCACGTCGAAACTTCCCAGGCGCCGCAACATGTCGGCGGCCTGATCATGCTGGACACCTCGCGCGCGGACGGGCTGCCCACCCACGAGCTGGCGAAGGCGGTGATCACCGCGAAGCTCGCCGAGCGGCCGGAATTCCGCAAACGCCTCGGGCCGCGGACCCGGTGGCGGCGCTGGCGCTGGGTCGAGCACACCGGCATCGACTGGGACTGGCATGTGCCGGTGTTCGATCTCGCGCGCGACGGCAGGCCCGGCGGGATGGGCGCGCTGCACCGGCTCGTCGCCGACCTCGCTGCCCAGCAGCTGCCGCGTGACCGGCCGCTGTGGCGGTTCTGCGTCGTGACCGGGGTGGAGGAAAACCTCGCCGCGGTCGTGTCGCTGGCGCACCACTCGGTCGCCGACGGGATCGGCATGATCAACCTCATGCTGACGCTGTTCGATTCGCCGGATCTGACGTCGGCGCTGGGCGAGGTGCGGCGGCCGGGCACGCTCACGCAGCTGGCCGGTGGTGTCATCGGGATCGCGCAGCTGGCGACCGACTCGCGCCCGAAGGGACGGCTGCCGGTGTCGCAAGACGGGGCGGCCCGCGAGTTCGCCACGCTCAAGCTGGACCTGGAGTGGGTGCGGGAGCTGGCGCGGCGGCGCGCGGTGCGGGTCACCGACGTGCTGCTGTCGGCGAGCACGGCCGCGTTCCGCCGGATCACGAAGGCGCCGCTGCCGGAGAAGCTGCTCCTGTCGGTGCCGCTGATGGCCGCCGAGGCGCGGGCGGGCATGGCGGGCAACGTGACCGCGGCGGTGATGGTCGAGGTGCCGACGGGGGAGATGGCCGAGGCCGACCGGCTGGCGGACATCGCGAAGGCGACTGCCAGGCTGCGCACCGGCACCCGCGCGATCGCGTCCCGGTTCGTGCAGCACACGGTGGCGAACCTGATGCCTCCGTGGTTTCACGCGTGGTTCGCCCGCACCGTCTACGGTGGACGGTTCTTCAACGGCACCGTGTCGAACATGCCGGGCGCGTCCTGGCAGGTCGCGTTCGGCGATTTCCCGCTGGACACCGCGTACCCGATCATCCCGATCGCGCCGGGCACCCCGTTCGTCGTCGGCGTGCTCGGCTGGTACGGCGCGTTCTCGATGAGCGTCGCCACGGACCCGGCCTTCGTCGACGACGCCGAGCTGTTTCTCAAGGAGTTCCGCAAAATCCTCGACGAGCTGGCCTAGCCGCGGGTCACCACGGGACGGCGCCGTGCCGGTTGAGATAAGTCCCGGTCGGGCCGTCCTTGGGCAGCGTCGCCAGTTCGACGATGGCGTCGGTGCCCTCGTGCACGGTCTGGACGCCCTGGAAGTTGTTGAGATCGGTGGCCGTCCAGCCCGGGTCGGCGGCGTTGACCCGCATGTCCGGTAGGGCGTGCGCGTAGAAGATCGTCAGCTTGGTCAGCGCGGCCTTGCTCGTCGCGTAGACCGGCGGCACGTGCTCGGGTTCCCACCAGCCGTTCTGTTCGGTCAGCGTGAACGAGCCCGTCCCGCTGGAGACGTTGACGATGCGCGGGTTGGCGCTGGTGCGCAGCAGCGGCAGGAAGGCGGCCGTCACGCGCACGACGCCCAGCAGGTTCGTGTCGAAGACGGCGGCGACGTCAGCGGCGGTGGCCTGGTCGACCGGGATCACCGGCCCGTTGATGCCGGCGTTGTTCACCAGCACGTCGAGCCGCCCGTATTGCGCACGCACCCACGACGCGGCGTTCGTCACGATGTCCTCGTCGGTGACGTCGAGCCGGACGAACGGCACCCCCAGGCTGTCCGCGGCGGCCTGACCGCGTTCGGGATCGCGGGCGGCGAGCAGCACGGTGTGCCCCGCCTCGCGCAGGCGGCGGGCGGTTTCGTACCCGAGGCCCTTGTTGGCCCCGGTGATCAAGGTGATCGTGTCCATGCCGGTCAGCGTGCCGCGATGGCCAGAGCCGGAGAAGGTAGCGCCTGTCGGTGGGACTGGCAGCACCACCCACCCCAGCCCGCCGCGAAGCCATACTGGGGTCGTGACCAGTGAGTTCGGAGCGCTGCTGCGAGGCTGGCGGGACAGCACCAGCCCGGCGTCGGTCGGCGCGATCGAAACGGCCCGGCGCTCGCCAGGGCTGCGCCGCGAGGAGCTCGCCGGGCTGGCCGGTCTCTCCGTGGACTATCTCGTCCAGCTGGAGCAGGGCCGGGCGGTCCGGCCCTCGGCGCACGTCGTCTCGGCGCTGTGCCGGGCGCTACGCCTGTCCGGCGACGACGCCGCGCTGCTGCATCAGGCCGCGGGCCTCGCCGTGCCCGCGGGAGCCGTGACCACCGACATGCCGCCTGGGGTCGAGCGCCTCCTGCGGCGTCTCGACGACTGGCCGGTCGCCGTCTACTCCGCCGATTGGTGGCTCCTGCGCTGGAACGCCCTGTGGGCCGCCCTGCTCGGTGACCCGGCCGCCCTGCTCGGCCGGGCACGCAACCTGATCTGGCACGAGTTCACCGACACCCCGGCCCGTGTCGTCCTCACTCCGGCGGAACGCGCTGCCTTCCGCGACGCGCTTGTCGCCGACCTGCGCGTGGCATCCATCGAACATCCCGACGACCCTGGCCTGCGCCGGCTGGTCGCCGAACTTCGCACCCGCAGCACGGATTTCGCCGCCAGGTGGACCGCCGGGCGCCCGGCCCGGCACCGGACGGCCCGCAAACGCGTCGAGCACCCCCGGGTCGGCCGGCTCACTCTCGACAGCGACGTCCTGCAGACACCGGGCAGTGCCCTGCACATCATCGCCTACTCCGCCGAACCGGACAGCGAAGACGCCGGCCGCCTCGACCTCCTCCGCGTGCTCGGCACCGAGGCGTTCGCGCACTGACCGCCTAGTTTCCCTCGGGCAGGCCCCAGGCGAGCGCGAGCGTGAGGCGGCGGCGGTTGTCCGGGTCGTCGAGGCTGTCGCCGAACAGTTCGCGCAGCTGGGTCAGCCGGTACCGGACGGTCTGCGGGTGGATGTGCAGCTCCTCGGCCACGGCCCGCCGGTCGCCGAGGTGACGGAGCCACGACGCCAGCGTTTCGCACAGCCGTTGCCGGGTCACCGGGCCCAGTTCGTCCAGCGGGGCAAGGGCTTTCGCGCGGAACGCGTCCAGCAGCCGCGGGTCGCGGTGCACGATGATCGAGTCAAGATGCTCGTCGACGAACACCGGATCGTCCACCAGCACCTGGGTCCGCCGCAGCTGGGCGGCGGCCTCCGCGACCCGCATGCTCGCGGGCAGGTTCTCCAGCGGTACCGCGTGCCCGATCACCGCGCCCGCGCCGGCCAGTGTGGTGGCGAGCCGGTCCCGCCGTCCTGGGCCACCGGGGTCGGGCACGATCGCGCACAGCATGCGCTGGCGCCGGACGTGCAGGCACGACTGATCGAGCCGGGACAGCAGCGCGACCCCGACGGGATTGTCCGGTTCGACGAGGACCACGGAGGCCTCCCGCGGCACCGGCCAGTCGATGCGCGCGGCGGCGGCGCGGATGGCACCCGTGTCCGACCGGTCCGACAGCAGCATGTTCCCCAGCTCGTCACGCAGCCGCTCCCGGGCTGCAGCCGCCTCGGACTGTTCGAGCACGTAACCCCGGGCCGACGCCGACGAGAGTCGGTCGATGAAGATGAACACCCCTTCGGCGAGCGAGGCGAACACATCGGATGGCACGCCGACCTGGAGCGCGGCCTCGGCCACGTGGTGCCAGGCGACCCTGGCGCCGAGCTGGTAGGCCGACAGCAGGCTCGTCAGGTCCCGGCCCTGCTGCCACTGGGCGCGGCCGATCTCCTCGAACAGCAGCTGCTCGCCCAGCGGTTCGGGCTGCTCGTCGGACACCCCGGGCAGCTCCGTGATGTCCCACTGGGCCATCGTGATGAGCCGGTGCAGGAACATGGACGCCGAAACCAGCACTTCCTCGCGTTCGGTCACGATGAATTCGGCGTAGTCCGGCCAGTCCCGGCTCAGCAGCCGGGTGACGTCGTCGAGCATCTTCGGCAGCCGGTCGGCGGTCGCGGCGGCGAGTTCCTCCAGCTTCGACTCCGCGGGATCCACTCGTCTGCCACCGTCCACTGGATACCGCCACCCCTTACGTCGTAGGCCGTACTTCGTTCGGGTTAAGACTGTCAGCTCGTGATAACCCGACGTTCCCGGAATTTGTTTCCCGTGCGAAGAATTCCGGCTCCGCTCCGATGGATTATGGGCCGATGAAGCCGGTATCGACAGGCTCCGACACGGTCGGCGCGGCCATTGTCACGCCAACCGACGAGATACTGGCCGAAAAGAAACAAGCGGAAAACTTCCCGGTAGCACTGCGGATACTGCCGAGTGCGCTCCGCCGTGACCTCGGCGCGGTGTACGACGTCGCACGTGCCATCGACGATATCGGTGATGAGTCGGAAGGCGACCGGACCGCCGCTTTGCTCCGCTTTCGCGAGGATCTTTCCCGGGCGTGGGAAGGGAAGCCCACGACCCCGGTGCTGCGCCGCCTGGTGCCGGCCATCCACGCGCGTGAACTGGAGCGGGAGCCCTTCGACCGGCTGGTCCGTGCCAACCTGCAGGACCAGAAGGTCACCCGGTACGCCACGCAGGCCGAGCTCGCCCAGTACTGCACATTGTCCGCCGATCCCGTCGGCCGCATCGTGCTGCGGATCTTCGGGGTCCGCTCACCCGAGGCCGAACGCCTCTCGGATCTGGTCTGCACCGCCCTGCAGCTCATCGAGCACTGCCAGGACGTGGCGGAGGACAAGCGCGCCGGCCGGATCTACCTGCCGCGGGAGGATCTCGACGGGTTCGGGGTGACCGAGTCCGACCTGGACGCGGGCACGGCGAATGCGGCGGTACGGCGGGCCGTCGCCGCGCAGGCAGGCAAAGCACTCGATCAGCTGACCGCAGGTGCGCCACTCGTCGGACTGCTGCAGGGTTGGGCGCGCCTGGCCATCGCCGGTTACCTCGCCGGCGGCCTGGCAACCGTCGACGCACTCCGGCGCGCGGACTGGGACGTGCTTTCCGTGACACCCCGGCCCCGCAAGCGGGACGTGCTGATACATCTGGTGAAGCTGCTGGTGCGGGGAGGCCGTCGTTGACCGATATCGAAGCCGCGTATGCCGAGTGTGAACGGATCACCAAGACCGAGGCACGGAATTTCTACTACGGTATCCGGCTGTTGACGACGGGCCGGCGCGCCGCACTGTGCGCGGTGTATGCGCTCGCACGCCGGGTCGACGACATCGGTGACGGGGAGCTGCCGATCGAGCAGAAGGCCGACCAGCTCGACACCGTCCGGAAGTCACTGGCCGAATTGGACACCACGACCGACCCGGTGCTGGTCGCCGTCGCCGACGCGGCCAAGCACTACCCGATCCCGCTGAACGCCTTCGACGAGTTGCTCGACGGGGTGTGGATGGACATCGAGGGCCGCAGGTACCAGACTTTCGAGGAGCTGACCACGTACTGCCGCTGCGTGGCCGGTTCCATCGGGCGGTTGTGCCTCGGCGTGTTCGGCAGCAAGCCGCATCCCGACGCTTCGCGGTACGCCGACGCGCTCGGCATCGCCTTGCAGCAGACCAATATCCTGCGCGACATCCGCGAGGATCTCCTCAACGGCCGGGTGTATCTGCCGCAGGAGGATCTCGACGCGTTCGGGGTGGAGCTTTCCGTCGACGAGCAGGGCAGGCTGACCGACACCGGCCGCGGGCTCACCGCGCTCATCCGGCACAGTGCCGATCGCGCCCGCGAATGGTATGCCGACGGGCTGCGACTCGCGCCGCTGCTCGACTGGCGCAGCAAGGCGTCCTGCCTTGCCATGGCCGGCATCTACCGGCAGCTGCTGGAGCGCATCAACGACCAGCCTTCGCTCGTGTTCGACCGCCGGCTTTCCTTGTCCGGCCGCGAAAAGCTGACAGTGGCGGCGCGTGCGCTGTCCGGACGGCCGGCGTGAGCGCACGGACTGTGGTCGTCGGCGGAGGGCTCGCCGGCATCACCGCCGCACTTCGCTGCGCGGACGCGGGTCTCGACGTGACATTGCTGGAAGCCAAAGGACATCTCGGCGGGCTCACGCATTCCTTCCGCCGTGGCGAGCTCGACGTGGACAACGGGCAGCATGTGTTCCTCCGTTGCTGCACGTCCTATTTGGACCTGCTCGACCGGTTGCGGGTGACGGGCAAGGTGCACCTGCAGCCGAAGCTCGCGATCCAGGTCCGCTCACCCCGGCAGCCACGGCCGGTGTGGTTGCGGCGCAACGGGTTGCCCGCGCCGCTGCACCTGGCGGACTCGGTGCTCAAGTACCGGCCGCTGCCGCTGGGGGACCGGCTCAAGTTCGCGACGGCCGCGCTCGCGCTGCGCGGGGTGGACCCGGCGGCACCGGCGACCGACGCGCAGTCCTTTGGGGACTGGCTGGGCCGGCACGGCCAGAGCGAGCAGGCGATCACGAAGTTGTGGGACCTGGTCGGCATCGCGACGCTCAACGCTCCCGCCACGGCGGCATCACTTTCCCTTGCCGCCACGGTGTTCCAGCTGGGCCTGCTCACCGACGCCGCCGCGGCCGACATCGGCTGGTCGGAAGTTCCGCTGCGCGAACTGCACGGCGAACCGGCCAAGGCACGGCTGACCGAGGCAGGTGCCCAGGTGCTGCTGGGCACCAAGGTCACCGAACTGTCCAGTGTGGACGGTGGATGGCGGGTCGTCGCCGGCGATTCGGTGGTGCTCGCCGACCAGGTGGTGCTGGCGGTGCCGCCGGATGTCGCGCACCGGCTGCTGCCGCCTGGTGCCGTCGACCTTCCCGCCGGCTGGGCGCGGGAACTCGGCAGCTCCCCGATCGTCAACGTGCACGTGGTTTTCGACCGCACGGTGCTGACCGAGCCGTTCTTCGCGGCGGTCGATTCCCCCGTGCAGTGGGTTTTCGACCGCACTCGTCAGTCCGGTGTGGACAGTGGACAGTACGTGGCCGTGTCGCTGTCGGCCGCCGACGATCTCATCGACGTCCCGGTGCGGGAAATCCGTGAGCGGATTCTTCCCGCGCTGCGGCAGGTTCTGCCCCGGTCCGAGGGCGTGGAGGTGCGCGATTTCTTCGTCACCCGCGAGCGCCACGCCACGTTCCGGCCCTCGCCCGGTACCGCCGGGTTGCGCCCGCAAGCCGTCACGGCGGCCGAGGGGCTCGTGCTCGCCGGTGCGTGGACCGCCACCGGCTGGCCCGCGACGATGGAGGGTGCCGTGCGCAGCGGTGACGCGGCCGCGGCCGCCCTCCTCGATGCCCGTCCCGACCGGACTCGTTTCCTTTCCAGGAGGAAGGACAGCTGATGACCGCGGTGCTCGATTCTCTGCAACAGGGCCGGAAAACCATCCTGCCCGCGATGCGTGCGGCGCTCGACCGGCTCGACCCCATCAGCCGCTCGACCGCCCACTATCACCTGGGCTGGACCGATCTCGACGGCAACCCGACCGAGGGTGGCGGCAAAGCTGTGCGGCCCGCGCTGGCGTTGCTGTCCGCGGAGGCCGCCGGTGCCGAGGCCGAGGTGGGCCTTCCCGGTGCGGTCGCGGTGGAGCTGGTGCACAACTTTTCCTTGCTGCACGACGATCTGATGGACGGCGACACCGAGCGCCGCCACCGGCCGACGGTATGGACGGTGCGCGGCGCGGCGAGTGCGATCCTCACCGGCGACGCGATGCTTTCGCTCGCACAGGAGATCCTGCTCGACGGCGACGCGCCGTGCTCGTTCGCCGCGGCGCGGCTGCTCGCCGACGCCACCAACGAACTCATCCGCGGTCAGGTGCTGGACGTCTCGTTCGAACAGCGCAACGACGTCGGTCTCGACGAATGTCTCGACATGGCCGCCGGGAAGACCGGCGCGCTGCTGTCCGCGAGCACGGCGATCGGGGCGGTGCTCGCCGGTGCGCCCCAGCCGGTGATCGAAGCGCTGGCGGGCTTCGGCGCCGATCTCGGCCTCGCCTTCCAGCTGGTCGACGACGTGCTCGGGATCTGGGGCGAGACCGCGGTGACCGGCAAGCCGGTGTTCTCCGATCTGCACGCGCGCAAGAAGAGCCTGCCGGTGACGTACGCGATCACGCACGGCGGGGCGCTGGGGCGCGAGCTGGCGGACTGGCTCGCGCGCCCGGACACGCCGGGGGAGGAGTCCGTGCGGCATGCCGCCGGGCTGATCGAGCAGGCAGGCGGGCGCAAGTGGGCGCTCGACGAGGCCTACCGCCGGATGGCCGATGGCCGCCACAAGCTCGAAGCGGTCGGCGTTCCCGAGCGCCCGCGCGAGGAATTGCTGTCGCTGGCCGAATTCATCGTCACGAGGGAGGCCTGATGACCGTCACGGCACTGCCCGCGGCGACCGCGGAGGCGACCGACGCAGCCGGCACGCTGGCGCGCGCGGTCGCGCACCTCAAGGGGCTGCAGGAAAGCGCCGGGTGGTGGAAGGGCGAGCTCGAAACGAACGTCACGATGGACGCCGAGGATCTGCTGCTGCGGGAATTCCTCGGTATCCGCACAGCGACCGAAACCGACGAGGCCGCGCGCTGGATTCGTTCGCAGCAAAGGGAAGACGGCACCTGGGCGACGTTCTACGGCGGGCCGGGTGAGCTGTCCACCACGATCGAGGCATGGGTCGCGCTGCGGCTGGCCGGTGACGCGGTCGCCGCACCGCACATGCGTGCCGCGCAGGAATTCGTACTGGCCAACGGGGGTCTGGAGAACAGCCGGGTGTTCACCCGGGTCTGGCTCGCGCTGTTCGGCCTGTGGTCGTGGGACGAGCTGCCGAACATGCCGCCGGAGCTGATCTTCCTGCCCTCGTGGTTCCCGCTCAACGTCTACGACTGGGGTTGCTGGGCCCGGCAGACGGTGGTGCCGTTGACCGTAGTGGCCACGCTGAAACCGGTGCGTCCCTTGGCTTTCGGCGTGGACGAGCTGCGCACCGGCAAACGGCCGCGCAAGAACCTCAAGCCGTGGACGTGGTCCGGCGCGTTCGAGTACCTGGACAAGGCGCTGCACACCTACGCGAAGCTGCCGGTGAAACCGATGCGCGGGTGGGCGATGCGCCAGGCCGCGGAATGGATCCTCGCCCGCCAGGAGGCGGACGGCTCGTGGGGCGGTATCCAGCCGCCATGGGTGTATTCGTTGCTGGCACTGCATTTGCTGGGCTACTCCTTCGAGCATCCGGCGATGAAGGCCGGGTTGAAGGGCCTCGACGGGTTCATCGTCCGCGAGCAGACGCCGGACGGCTGGGTGCGGCGGCTGGAAGCCTGCCAGTCCCCGGTGTGGGACACCGCGCTCGCGATGACCGCGCTGCACGACGCACACGTGCCCGCCGACGATCCGGCACTGGTGCAGGCCGCGGACTGGTTGCTGGGCGAGGAAATCCGGGTCACGGGTGACTGGGCCGTGAAGCGCCCGGCCACCCCGCCCGGCGGCTGGGCGTTCGAGTTCGCCAACGACATCTATCCCGACACTGATGACACCGCCGAGATCGTGCTTGCCTTGCGCCGCACGGCGTTCCCGGACCGGCCACGGCTCAAGGGCGCTGTCGAGCGGGCGATCACGTGGGTGCAGGGCATGCAGTCCTCCGACGGTGGGTGGGCCGCGTTCGACGCGGACAACACGCGTGAGCTCACCACCAAACTGCCGTTCTGCGACTTCGGTGCCGTGATCGATCCGCCCTCGGCGGACGTTACCGCGCATGTGGTGGAAATGCTGGCGGCGGAAGGGCTTGCGGGCACCACTGAGTGCCGCCGTGGGGTGCGCTGGCTGCTGGATGCCCAGGAGGACAACGGATCCTGGTTCGGCCGCTGGGGCGCCAACCACCTGTACGGCACCGGGGCGGCTGTGCCCGCGCTCGTCGCGGCCGGGGTTTCCCCCGCCGATCCGGTGATCCGGCGGGCGGTGGCGTGGCTCGAACAGGTGCAGAACGCGGACGGTGGCTGGGGTGAGGACCTGCGCTCCTACCGGGACCCGGCCTGGGTCGGCAAGGGCGACTCGACCGCGTCACAGACCGCGTGGGCGCTGCTGGCGCTGCTCGCGGCCGGCGAGCGTGAATCGTCCACTGTGGAGCGCGGGGTGGACTGGCTCGCGCGGACCCAGCGTGCCGACGGTACCTGGGACGAGCCGCAGTTCACCGGCACCGGTTTCCCCGGCGACTTCTACATCAACTACCACCTGTACCGGCTGGTCTTCCCGATCTCGGCGCTCGGGCGGTACCTGGCACCGGAGAGCCCGGCATGACCGGGGTCGTCTGCGCTCCCATGCACCTGGAGGCCGCCGCGCTGCGCGTGCCGGGCGTCCGGGTGCTGCACACGGGAATCGGTCCGCGCCGCACCGCGGATTCGGTCGAGCGGCTCGGCGAGGGCACCCCGGTTGTCGTGGCCGGGATCGGGGGAGCGGTCGCCGAAGGGGTGCGTCCCGGGGATGTCGTGGTGGCCACGCGGATCGATGGTCCGGACGGCCCCGTGCCGTTGAAATCGGCGCCGTTGCTCGCGGGCGCGTTGCGGCGGGCCGGCCTGACCGTCCACACCGGACCGATCGCCTCGTCCGACGCGCTGGTGGACGGCGCCGACCGCGACCGGTTCGCCGAGCGGGGGGCGCTGGCGGTGGACATGGAGTCTGCCCAGTTCGCCGCGGTGCCAGGGCCGCTGGCCGTGGTCCGGGCCATTGTGGACACTCCGGACCATCCACTCCTGCGGCCGGGCACGGTGCGCCGCGGGATCACCGGCCTGCGCTCGCTGCACACGGCGGCGCCGGTGTTGCGGGAATGGTGCGCGGCCGCGGGGCCGGGCGAGATCCTGCTCGCCAGCCCGCGGTCGTTCTGTGCGGGCGTGGACCGGGCGATCGAGATCGTCGAGCGGGCATTGGAACGGTACGGCGCCCCGGTGTACGTCCGGCGGCAGATCGTCCACAATGCACACGTCGTGCGCCGGCTCGAACAGCTGGGTGCGGTGTTCGTGCAGGAGGTCGACGAGGTGCCGCCGGGCGCCACCACGGTGCTCGCGGCGCACGGCGTCGCACCGGCCGTCCGCGAGGCCGCGGCGGCGAAGGACCTGCGGCTGATCGACGCGACCTGTCCGCTGGTCACGAAGGTGCACAACGAGGTCCGCCGGTACTCCTCGCGCGGGGACACGGTGCTGCTGATCGGGCACGCCGAGCACGAAGAGGTCGAAGGGACCGTCGGGGAGGCCCCGGGGCAGGTGATCGTGGTGGAGGACGCGTCGGTGGCCGCGCAGGTGCGGGTGCCCGACGCGGGCAAGGTCGCGTACGCGATGCAGACGACACTGGCCGTCGACGAGGCCGAGGAGATCGCTTCCGTGCTGCGGGCGCGTTTTCCGGGGATGGCCGCGCCGCGGCGCGACGATATCTGTTACGCCACCACGAACCGGCAGCGTGCCGTACGAGCGGTCGCCGAACACGCCGACGTGGTGCTCGTGCTCGGGTCGGCGAACTCGTCGAACTCGAAACGGCTGGTGGAGGTGTCACGACGGTGCGGGGCGCGGGCGCACCTGATCGATGATGTGTCCGAAGTGGACATGCGCTGGCTTGCCGGCGCGCGGCGGATCGGGATCACCGCGGGTGCTTCCGCGCCGCCGCATCTGGTGGAGGAGCTGACCCAGTGCCTGGCGGGGCTCGGCCGCACTTCGGTGCGGGACAGCCAGGTGGCCGACGAAGACGTCCGATTCACATTACCTCGAGAGGTGGGGTAGATCATGGCAATGCCGTTGCGCCAGTCCATCCGGCTCGGCGCGTACCTGGCGAAGCAGAAGTTGCAGCGCAAGGACAAGTACGCGGTTCTGGTGGAATTGGAACCGCTGTTCGCGTGCAACCTCAAGTGTGGTGGCTGCGGCAAGATCCAGCAGCCCGCCCATCTGCTCAAGCAGCGGATGCCAGTGCAGCAGGCGGTCGGCGCGGTGGAGGAGAGCGGCGCGCCGATGGTGTCCATCGCCGGTGGCGAGCCGCTGATGCACCCGCAGATCGACGAGATCACGCGGATCCTGCTGGAGCGCAACAAGATCGTGTTCCTGTGCACGAACGCGTTGCTGCTGCCCAAGCACATCCACAAGTTCAAGCCGCACCGTAACTTCGCGTGGATGGTGCACATCGACGGCCTCGAGGACAAGCACGACGCCTCGGTGCGCAAGGAGGGTGGTTTCCAGGCCGCGGTCGACGCGATCAAACTGGCCAAGGAAAAGGGTTTCCGGGTGATGACGAACACCACGTTCTTCAACACCGACACCCCGCAGGACGTCATCGACGTGCTCGACTACCTCAACGACGAGGTCGGCGTCGACAACATGCAGCTCTCGCCGGGCTACGCCTACGAGAAGGCGCCCGACCAGGAGCACTTCCTCGGTGTGCAGCAGACGCGCGAGCTGTTCTCGAAGGCGTTCGCCGACGGGCGCCGCAAGAAGTGGCGGCTGAACCACTCGCCGCTCTTCCTCGATTTCATCGAGGGCAAGCGGGACTTCGAGTGCACGCCGTGGGGCATCCCGTCGTACTCGCTGCTGGGCTGGCAGCGCCCGTGCTACCTGCTCGACGACGGCTACGCCAAGACCTGGCGTGAGCTCATCGAGGACACGGACTGGGACAAGTTCGGCCGTGGCAAGGATCCGCGCTGCGCGAACTGCATGGCACACTGCGGTTACGAGCCCACGGCGGTCATCGCGACCACCAGCTCGCTGAAGGAGACCCTGCGGGCCGCCGTCGGCGTGTAACACGACTGACGGGAAGCCGGGTGGCCGTCCGGCGGCCACCCGGCTTTCTATCAGGGCAGCAGGAGAAGCTTGCCGGTGGTGCGGCGGGCCTGCAGGTCCTCATGGGCCTGGCGGGCTTCGGCCAGCGGGTAGCGGTGTCCGATGCGGACGGTCAGCTTACCGTCCACAACGGACTGGAACAGCTCGTCGGCGCGCCAGGTGAGTTCTTCGCGGGTGCGGATGTAGTCGTAGGCCGTCGGCCGCGTCAGGAACAGCGAGCCTCCCGCGGAGAGGCGCTGCGGGTCGAATGGCGGGACCGGACCACTCGCCGCCCCGAACAGGGCGAGCGTGCCCCGCACCCGCAGGCTCGCGAGGCTGCCGTCGAACGTGTTCTTGCCGACCCCGTCGTACACCACGGCCACGCCCTCGCCGCCGGTGAGTTCGCGCGCCTGCTTGGCGAAATCCACCTCGTCGTAGCGGATCACCTCGTCGGCCCCGGCTTCACGGGCGAGCTTCGCCTTCTCCTCGGACGACACGGTGGCGAGCACGCGGCCGCCGCGCGCCTTCACCAGCTGGGTCAGCAGCAGGCCGGTTCCGCCCGCTGCCGCGTGCACCAGCACGTTGTCGCCCTCGGCGACCGGGTACAGGGAGCGCGCGAGGTAGTGCGCGGTGATGCCCTGCAGCAGCAAGGCGGCCGCGATCTCGTCGGACACCGCGTCCGGCACGGCTACCGCGACCCGCTCGGGCACCAGGGCCTGGGTGGCGTAGCTGCCGAACGCGTTTTGCCAGGCGACCCGGTCGCCCGGCCTGAACTGTGTCACGCCCTTGCCGACCGACACGACCCTGCCGGCGCCTTCCAGGCCCAGCACCGCCGGCAGCTCGATGGAGTAGAGGCCGCTGCGCTGGTAGGTGTCCAGGTAGTTCACCCCGGCCGCCGCGACGTCCACGAGCAGCTGGCCGGGTCCGGGATCGCCGATGGTGACCCCGGTGAGTTCCAGTACCTCGGGGCCGCCGGTCCGCCGGATCTGTACTGCGCTGGGCATGAGGTCCTCCTGCTGGTCAGTGCTGGTGCCCTTACCTTAGGCACCGCACACCGGCCCTGCGGAGATGATTCGTGCCGTTGTACATTCCTGGTGTGGCCGAACAGGATGAGAAGACTCCGGCTCCGACCGCCCGCCAGCTGGCGGCGGCGCGCAGGTTCGTTGCCGAGCACGGCAAGCCGGCCAAGGGCGTGGTGGAGACCATCGGCCGGGCGGGGGCACGGGTCGTGCTCATCGGTGCGGACGGCGCACTGGGCGACGTGATCGTGCCCGGTGCGGACACCGGCGCGGCCCTCATCGAGGCGGTCGAGGACCTGGAACCGGCCGAGTGGGACGCGAGGACGGTCGGCGCGGTCAAGATCGGTCCCGCGCACCGGCACCGGATGGCCGGCCGCTAGCCCGGAAACCCGGTTCCTGAGCACCCCGGCGCACTCTCGCACGGGGCAAGCCCCGCCTCGAGTCCGGTGCCACCGCGGGCAAATCTCAAATCATCATCAAGCACCTGTCGTTTCGGTGGAGTGCGATTACCCGTCCCGGATAAGATTTTCCAACAACAGGGGTTATTCGTTCATATGTCTTAAACCGGGGCCTGGTATGGGAACTGATCTCGACAATGCCGGTGTGGCGCTGGTCACGGGTGCGGCTCGCGGTATCGGTGCCGCGGTTTCCCGTGTCCTGGCCGAAAACGGCGTCGTGGTTGCCGCCGTCGATATGCGGGCGGAGGAGCTCGCGGACACGGCCGGTCCGCACGTGCACGCGTATCCGGCGGACGTCGCGGCGGCAGACGCGGCCGATGATCTGGTCGCGCGGGTGGAACGGGAACTGGGGCCGGTGAACACTCTGGTAAATGTCGCGGGAATTCTCCGGCCGGGGCTGGTGACCGACATTTCCGATGAGGACTGGACGGCGACCTTCGCGGTCAACACGACCGCTGTGTTCCGGCTCTGCCGCGCCGTCGCCGGGCGGATGTCGGCCCGGGGCAAGGGCAACATCGTGCTGATCGGGTCGAACGCCGCGGGGGTACCCCGCCGGGGTATGGCGGCCTACGCCGCGGCCAAGGCGGCTTCGACGATGTTCGTCCGGTGCCTGGGACTGGAGCTGGCCGAGCACGGTGTCCGCTGCAACATCGTCTCTCCCGGCTCGACCGACACCGACATGCAACGCGCGCTGTGGGACGAGGACGGTGCCCGGCGGGTCATCGAAGGGGTTCCCGAGGAGTACCGGGTGGGCATCCCGCTCGGCCGGCTCGCCGAGCCCGTGGACATCGCCGAGGCGGTGCTCTTCCTCGTGTCCGATCGCGCCAGGCACATCACCATGCATGACCTCTACGTCGACGGCGGGGCGACCCTGCGCGCCTGACCGCTTTCCGCCTCGCGCAACGAAAAGGAACGAATTTTGCTGGGTGCACGAACACCGCGGCTGGACCTCGCGACGACGCTGTTGCGGGACTACCGGCCGGAATCCTTCTTCCTGTCGTCGCCGCGCGGCGTGCTGCTGGCGGACGATCCCGGCTACGAGCTGGCCTCCGCGGACGCGGCGCTGGCCGCACTCGCCGTCGCCGGCCCCGACGCGGTGCTCGTGGGCGTACTTCCCTTCGACCGCACCGGTCCGGCGCGGCTGGGCGTGTCCGCCGCCGTCCGCCGCGCCGAACCCGCCGGCGCGGCCGGATTCCCCCGGCCGGCCGCGCTGGACGGGATCCGGTGGTCTCGTGGCGAGGACAATGCGGACGGGTACCGGGCCGCCGTCTCCAGCGCGCTCCGGCGGATGGCGGAGGGCGAGCTGGACAAGGTGGTGCTCGCCCGCTCCGCCGATCTGACCGCGGACCGGGTGATTCCGGTCGCCGGGTTGCTCGCCGCGCTGGCCGCAGGCGACCCGTACGCCTACATCTACGCCGCCGACCTCGGTGACCGGACGATGGTCGGAGCCAGCCCGGAGCTACTCGTGTCGCAGCGAAACGGGACGATGGTGGCCAACCCGCTCGCGGGATCGGCGCCTCGCGATCCCCATCCCGGGCGCGACGGGCGAAACGCCACCGAGCTGCTGCGCTCGGCCAAGGACCGGCGTGAGCACAAGGTGGTCGTCGACGCGGTCGCCGACGTGCTCGGCCCGCTGTGCCGGAGCCTGGACGTCCCGGCCGAGCCCGAGCTGATGCGGACGGGCGCGATGTGGCATCTGTCCACCCGGATCACCGGCACTCCGCGGGACGGGTTGACGGCGCTCGACCTCGCGCAGGCACTGCATCCGACACCGGCCGTCTGCGGCCACCCGACCACGCTCGCCCGGGCGGTGATCGGGGAGCTCGAGACGGTCGACCGGGGGTTCTATTCGGGAATGGTCGGCTGGACCGACACGCGCGGTGACGGGGAGTGGGCGCTCGCGATCCGTTGTGCCGAGGTCAAGGGCGATGCCCTGCGGCTGTTCGCGGGCGCGGGCGTGGTGGCGGAGTCCACTGCGGACGGTGAGCTGGCCGAGACCGAGGCCAAATTCGGTACCCTGCTGCGTGCGCTGGGGGTGGCACGGTGAGTGGTCTGCCTTCGATCGCGCCGTACCGGATGCCTACCGCGGCGGAGCTGCCGGCCAACCGGGTCGGCTGGAAGTGTGACCCGGACCGTGCCGTGCTGCTGGTCCATGACATGCAAAACCACTTCGTCCGGGCCTTTCCCGCCGGAGCCAGCCCGTTGACGGAGCTGATCGAGGGCATCCGGTCGCTCATCGCGCGGTGTCGTGAGCTCGGCGTGCCGGTCGTGTACTCGGCGCAGCCAGGTGGTCAGACTCCCCAGCAGCGGGGGTTGCAGCTGGACATGTGGGGTGCCGGGGTCGGTTCGGCGGAGGGTGACGCCGCGATCGTGGACGACCTCGCTCCATTGCCGGGCGACACGAAACTGACCAAATGGCGCTACAACGCCTTTCACCGCACCGAGTTGGCCGGGCTGCTCGACGCTTGGGGCCGGGATCAGCTTGTGGTGACCGGAATCTACGCGCACATCGGTTGCCTGATGACCGCGACCGACGCGTTCATGCGTGACATCGAGGCGTTTCTGGTGGCGGACGCGACCGCGGATTTCTCCCGTGAAGAGCACGACCTTGCGCTTCGCTACGCGGCCGGGCGCTGCGCCCGCGTGGTGACCGTCGACGAAATGCTGGCCGAACTACCGCGCGGGTAGAACAGGAGAACGTCGTGGTATCGCTGGAATCCCTTGCCCCGCTTGCCGATCTCGTGCGGGAAGTCGCGGCAGGCCACCCGGAGGCGGTCGCGGTGGAGGCCCCCGAGGCTAGCCTCACTTACCGGGAGCTGGTCGACGCAGCCGACGCGCTCGCCTCAGGGCTGCGCGACGCCGGTGCCGCCACGGTGGCCGTCACCGGACGGCGGGGCACGGGTTTCGTGGTCGCGGTGCTGGCCGCGATGACCGCACCGGTGCGGTTGGTCACCGTGGATCCCGAACTGCCCGCGGCTCGCCGTGTGTTCATGACCGAACGTGCTGCGGCCGATCTCGTCCTCGTGACCGACGAAACCTCCGCGACCGGTCTTCCGGCCGAGTTGCCGGTGCACCGGATCACGAGCACCGGCGAAGTCCTCGACGCCCTGCCCGTCCACGCCGGCGAACCGGGTGTGGGCTCGTACATCTTCTTCACCTCGGGCACGACCGGGACCCCGAAGGCGGTCGTGGGGCGGCAGTCGGCGATCGCCCACTTCGTGCGCTGGCAACGGGATCGGTTCGCCATCGGTCCCGGCGACCGATTCGCCCAGCTCACCGCGCTCTCCTTCGACGTCGTCCTCCGGGATGTGTTCACCCCCTTGGCCGCCGGCGCCACCATCTGCGTCCCACCGGACAACGTCGCTGTCCACAATGGAGGGATAATCGGCTGGCTGCGCGAGGCCGGGATCACCGTCGTGCACACCGTGCCGAGCCTCGCCGCGCGCTGGCTCGCGACGGCGGCCCCGGCGAGGGAGCAGGCCGCGCTGAGGCTGTCATTCCTCGCGGGCGAACCACTGCCCGACACCACCGTCACGGCCTGGCGACAGCAGTTTCCACACACTCGCGTGGTGAATCTCTACGGTCCCACCGAAACCACCCTCGCCAAGTTCAGCCACGAGATCGGGGAACCGGTTCCTGGCATCCAGCCGGTGGGCCGCCCGCTTCCCGAAACGGACTTCCGCCTCGTCGACGAGGAGGTGTGGATCAGCACTCCGCACCGCACCGGCGGGTACCTCGACGACCCGGACGAGACAGCCCGGCGATTCGTCTCCGAAAGCGGGGAAGTCTGGTATCGCACCGGTGATCTCGGTGTGGTGGACGGGGACGGCCTGCTGCACCTGCGTGGGCGGGCGGACTTCCAGGTGAAGATCAACGGCAACCGGGTCGAGCTGGAAGGGCTCACCGCGTTGCTCCGCGGCCACCGCGAAGTCCGCGACGCCGTGGTGACCGCGCGGACCCGGCCCGACGGCGCCACCTACCTGGCGGCCTACTACGTCGGTGCCGCCGCCGGAGAGGACCTGCGCACGTGGCTGGGGGAGCGGCTTCCCGCAGCCCAGGTACCGTCGGTTTTCCTGAGCCTGCCCCAACTTCCGCTCGCGGCCAACGGCAAGATCGACCGGTCTGCGCTCCCGGACCCGCTCGCCACCGGTCCCGAGTCGCACGACCGCGAGAGCCTCGATTCCGTGGGCAGGGCGGTGTTCGACGCCTTCGAGGCAGTGCTCGGTTCCGTGTCCGCCGACGCCGACTTCTTCGTTCTCGGTGGTACTTCGCTCGACTCCGCCGAATTGAGCACCCGGCTGCTCAATGCCACCGGACGCCGGATCGAGATGCGGGAGATCTACCAGCTGCGCACGCCGGCCAACCTGCTGGCCGCGGTCCGCGCGCGGGCCGCCGACGAGCAGGCGCCGATTCCCCGGCGGGAGCCGGTGGCGACCACTGGACTGTCTCCGCAACAACGCCGCTACCGCAACGTTTTCCTGCCCGAGGGCAACCGCACCTGGGCCAACATGCCTGCCTTGTTCACGTTGCCTGACGGCACGGACGCGGCCGCGGTGCACAGGGCGCTCGGTGTGGTGGTGGACCGCCACGACAGCCTCCGTGCCTGGTTCGACGGAGACGTCCAGCACTTCGCCGACAGCGTGGATTTCACCGTTGAGACCGTCGATCTGTCGCACCTGTCCGAGGAGCAGTACACCGCGAATGTCGACCGCCTCCGGATCGCGGAGTCCTACACGCTGCTGCCGACAGCCGCGCCGCCGTTGTTCCGGGCGACCCTGGTGCGGTTTCACGACCGCGCCACCCTGCTGTGGAACGTCCATCACCTCGTCTCCGACGGGTTCAGCCAGCAGCTGTTCCGGCGGGAGCTGACCGCAGTGCTCGGCGGGACTCCGCCGGAAAAGCTGCCGCCGCTGCCCATCTCCTACCGCGACTACATCGCATGGCGGGCGGAACGAGGCGACGACCCGGCGCCGCGCGAATACTGGCGAGAGGTCTTCGCGGACCGATACGAACGGCCGTTGCTGCCGGTCCGGCACGCGGTCGAGGATCCGGCCAGGGGGGTGGCCTACCAGTTCCCGATCGACGACGACCTGACCGCACAGGTGGACCGGTTCGCCCGCGCGCAAGGTGTAACCGCTTTCTCCGTCTACTTCGCCGCGTATTTCCTGCTGGTCCACGAGCTGTACGGCCGGGCGGACCTGGTGGTCGCCACCCCGGCGGCCGGCCGGACCCGTCCCGAGTTCCAGCATCTCATCGGAAATTTCATTTCCCTGGTCGGCATCCGGCACCGCTCGGGCGAGGAAAACTCCTTCACCGACCTCGTACAGCGGCTGCAGGAACGCACCGTCCGTGCGATGGAAAACCAGGACTACCAATACGACCAGGTGATGGCCGACGTCGGCGCCGAGCCCGACGACGACCGCTTTCCGCTGACCACGGTGGCCATCTCGCTGATGGACGTCCCACCCGACCAGGCGGCGACGTTGCGGCGGCCCAGCTACCGGGATCTGGGCTGCGGGGTGAAGTTCGACCTGCTGGGCTATCTGCGCCGAGCGGGGGAGTCGGCCGCCTTCGACCTGCACACCCGGTACGCGCTCATGGACGAGGCCCAACTACATCAGCTGCGCGAGGAGTTCCTCGGCCTGCTGCGGACGAATCTCGCGGACGTATGACCGAGCCCGGCGCACGGCAGCGGTGGGTCATCCTCGCGATCTGCTGCGCGGGATTGTTCGTCGTCAGCCTCGACAACACAGTGCTCAACGTGGCGTTGCCCTCGCTGCGACGGGAACTGCACGCGTCGGTTGCGGGTCTGCAATGGACGATCGATGCCTATCTCGTGGTGCTGGCTTCGCTGCTCATGCTCGGCGGGTCGACCGCGGACCGGATCGGCCGGCGCCGGGTGTTCCGCATCGGGCTGGCCTCGTTCGCCTTCGGCTCGGCGTTGTGCGCTCTCGCGCCGAGTCTGCCGTGGCTGGTGGTGTTCCGGGTGCTGCAAGCCGTCGGCGGCGCCATGTTGAACCCGGTCGCGATGGCCATCGTCACCAATACTTTCGTCGACCCGCGCGAGCGGGCGCGGGCGATCGGCTGGTGGGGCGGCGTGGCGGGGATCAGCATGACGACCGGGCCGATCCTCGGCGGGGCGCTGGTCGAGACCATCGGCTGGCGGGCGATCTTCTGGGTCAACGTCCCGATCGGACTCGCCGCGCTGGTGCTGGCGACGCGGTTCGTGCCCGAGTCCAGGGCGGCGCGCCCCCGCCGGGTGGATCCGGTGGGCCAGTTGCTGGTCATCACACTGCTGGGGTCGGTGACCTACGCCGTCATCGAAGCACCGTCCGGGGGCCGGGCGCCGCTGGCCGGGGCGGCCGTCGCCGTGGTCGCGCTCGTCGGCCTGCTGATCTACGAACCCCGCCGCGCCGAGCCGTTGATCGAACTGCGGTTGTTCCGCCGGGCCTCGTTCACCGGCGCGATGATCACCGCGGTGTGCGCCTTCGCCGCACTCGGCGGGTTCCTCTTCGCCACCACCCTGTATTTCCAGGGCGAGCGTGGGTTTTCCGCGCTCGAAGCGGGCGTGCACATGGTGCCGATGGCCGCCATGGGCCTGGTGAGTTCGCCGCTGTCCGGCCGGCTGCTCGCCGGCTACGGTCCCCGCCTGCCGCTGCTGGTCGCGGGCGCCGGGCTGACCGCGGCCGGAATCCTGCTGGCCGCCGCGCACGCCGAGAGCAGCGACGTGCTGATTTATCCCGCCTTCGTGCTGTTCGGCATCGGTTTCGGCTTCGTGAACGCCCCGATCACCAACACCGCCGTTTCCGGGCTTCCCCGCGACCAGGCCGGGGTCGCGGCCGCGATCGTCGCGGCCGGCCGGCAGGTCGGCTCGGCGCTCGGCGTCGCGACGGCCGGTGCGCTGATCGCCGCGGGCCGCACCACCACGGCATGGTGGGTGATCGCCGGCTGTGGTGCGACGGTGCTGCTGCTGGCCTGGGCCACGACCGGTGCCCTGCCGGAAGCACGGCACCTGGCGCCGGCCGGGCGGCAGACCAGCGGCTAGGCCGCCTTGGCGCGCTTCGCGGCGAGGCGTTCCGCCTTGGGCCACCGGACATCCCAGGCCCAGCGCACCTTCTCGAAGAACCAGATCACCCGCGCCGACACGTCGACCTGGCCGCGCAGCACGCCGTGCCGGGCGCAGGTCGGGTCGGCGTGGTGCGAGTTGTGCCAGGACTCGCCCATCGACAGGATCGCCAGCGGCCAGAAGTTGGCCGCCTTGTCCCGGCTGGCGAACGGGCGGTCACCGATCATGTGGCAGATCGAGTTCACCGACCAGGTCACGTGGTGCAGGAACGCGATCCGCACCAGCCCAGCCCAGAAGAACCCGGTCACCGCGCCCCACCACGACCAGCTCAGCAGGCCGCCCAGCACCGCGGGCAGCGCCAGGCTCAACGTGATCCACAGCCAGAAGTACCGGTTCACCACCCGCAGGTCGCGATCGGCCACGAGATCCGGGGCGAACCGGTCGTAGTTGGTGACCTCCCGCTGGAACATCCAGCCCATGTGCGCGTGCCAGAACCCGCGCACGAGCGCCACCGGTGAGGTGCCGAACAGCCACGGCGAGTGCGGATCGCCCTCCCGGTCGGCGAACGCGTGGTGCCGGCGGTGGCTGGCCACCCAGAAGATCACCGACCCCTGCACCGCCATGCTGCCCGCGATCGCCAGCGCGACCCGCAGCGGCCGGGCCGCCTTGAACGCACCGTGCGTGAAATAGCGGTGGTACCCGACGGTCACGCCGAGCGTTCCCAGGACGTAGAACACCGCGGCGAGCGCCAGGTCGACCCAGTTCAGTCCCCAGCCCCAGGCCAGTGGCAGCGCGGCGATCAAAGCCACGAAGGGGACCAGTAGGAACGCCTTGAGCACGAGCATCTGGCCGGTGCCCCGGCGGTGCGAAATCAGCGGCTTCGCGCCGGGGCGGATGTCGGTGGCACTCATGCGGGCTTCTGACCTCACTCCGGTTCCTGCGCGGAAAACGGACAATCCGCGCCTGGTACTGCCGAGCCTAGTACCCGGTTCTGGCGATCGGGCCGCGATGGCATTACGGCAGGATGATTTCTGGTGGTCGGGACATTTCAGCCGGCTGCCGTCAGTTCGCCTGCCGGTTCCGGGAAGTTCGCCCGCGGCGCGGGAGCACCCCGGTCACGGGCGGCGCACCACAGCGCGGCCGTGGTGATGATGACGAGCGCGGAACCCAGCACGTGCAAGGAAACCAGGGCTTCCGGCACCCCCAGGGCGTACTGCACGAAGCCGAGGATGCCTTGTGCGACGGCGACCAGCCACACCGCGGCGTAACGCTGCCACAGCCGTTTCGGCGCACCCGCGCGCAGCAGCATCAGCCCGAACACGGCGAGGACGAGCAGGTACCCGACGAGAAGTCCACTGTGGACCCTGGCGAGGGTTTCGATGGGCGCGTCCAGCCGGTGGGTGTCGGGGTCGCCACCGTGCGGGCCCGCACCGGTGACCGTCGTGCCGGCGACCAGGACCGCCCACATCGCGACAGTGAGCACCACCAGCAATGTGCGGGCGGCGGGCGGCACGAGCGGACGCGGTGGTTCGTCGCCTTCGAGGAACCCGTGCAGCAGCAGGACCGCGCACCAGATCAGGGGAGTGGAGGCGAGGAAGTGGATCGCGACGGTCCACCATTCCAGTTTCGCCAGCACGGTCATGCCGCCGACGACGGCCTGCAGGACCACCCCGCCCGGCATCGTCCATGCCAGCGCGAGCAGCCGCTTGCGGGGATGGTCGGCGTGCACCCGCCAGGCCGTGAGCACCGCGATCGCGGCGACGGCGATGACGAGCCCGGTGAGCAGCCGGTTACTGAACTCGATCCACTGCGTGACCGCGTGCAGCTCGTCGTGGCGCACCGGCACCATGCTGCCGGGCTGGCACTGCGGCCAGGTCCGGCAGCCGAGGCCGGAGCCGGTGACCCGGACGACCGACCCGGTCACGCCGATGCCGGCCTGCGCCACGATCGCGGCGAGGCCGACGCCTTTCTGCACGCCGCGCGAGGGATAGGGCAACCGGGCGACGAGCGAGTTCAAAGCCACGAACCGAGAATAAGCGCCGGGACTTTGGTCCCGCGGAGACGGGTCGCTCAGGTCAGCTTCGTCGTCCGGGTGGCGAGGCCGCCGGCGAGCACACCCCAGCCGATCAGCACGAGAACCGGTTGCCACGCCAGGGTTCCGTTCACCAGCGCCTCGCGCAGCCCTTCGGCCAGCGCCCCGGACGGCAGCAGCTCCACGACCGCCGCCGCGCCCGCCGGCAGTGCGGACGGGGCGAGCAGGATGCCGCCGCCGAGCAGCAGCGCGAACCAGACGATGTTCGCCAGCGCCAGCACCGCCTCGGCCCGCAGGGAGCCGCCGAGCAGCACCCCGAGCGCGCCGAAACTCAGCGTGCCGAGCACCAGCAGCAGCACCGCCTCGGCGACCCCGGCGGCGGACGGGGACCAGCCCATGACCGCGGCGACCACCCCGAGCACGACGACCTGCAGCACCACCACGACCAGCGCCGCCACGATCCGCCCGGCCACCAGCAGCCAGCGCGGCAGCGCCGTCGCGGACAACCGCTTGACCACGCCGTAGCGGCGATCGAAGCCCAGGGCGATGGCCTGCCCGGTGAACGCCGAGGACATCACCGCGAGCGCGAAGATCCGCGGCGTCACCCAGTCCACTTTGGACACCGGGCCGAGGTCGCCGGAGGGCACGATGTTCAGCAGGGTCAGGCCGATCAGCAGGGCCAGCGGGATGAACAGGGTCAGCAGGATCTGCTCGCCGTTGCGCAGCGTCAGGCTCGCCTCGACCTTGGCGTGCCGCAGCAGCATCCGGCTGCGGCGCCCGGCGCCGGGCTTCGGGGTGAACGTGCCGGGGGCGAAGGTGCTCATGAGCGCAGCTCCCGCCCGGTCAGCTCGAGGAACACTTCTTCCAGGTCCCGCCTGCCCACGTGTAGTTCCTCGGCGAGCACGCCCTGCTGCGCGCACCACGACGTCACGGTCGACACCACCTGCGGATCGACGCGGCCGAGCACCTGGTAGGTGCCGGGGGCGGGTTCGTGCACCCGGTAGCCCTCGGGCAGTGCGGCCGCCAGTAGTTCGGTGTCGAGCCCGGGCCGGGCCTTGAACCGCAGTTGGGCCGCGTCGCCTTCCTCGGCGGTGAGCGCGGCGGGCGTGCCTTCGGCGATGACTTTGCCGTGGTCGACGATCACCACGTCGTCGGCCAGTGCTTCCGCCTCTTCCATCAGGTGCGTCGTCAGCAGCACGCTCACGCCGTCCGCGCGCAGTGCGCCCAGCAGATCCCACACCAGACGCCGCGCCTGCGGGTCCATGCCGGCGGTCGGTTCGTCGAGGAACACCAGTTCGGGCCTGTCGACGAGCGCGCAGGCCAGTGACAGGCGTTGCTGCTGACCGCCGGAGAGCCGCTTGAACGGGGTGCGGCGGGCGCCGTCCAGTCCGAGGATGTCCAGCAGCCAAGCCGGATTCAGGGGTTCGGCGGCGCACGCGGCGACGAGCCCGAGCATTTCGCCCGCCCGCACGCCGGGATACGCGCCACCGCCTTGCGGCATCACGCCGATCCGCGGCCGCAGCGCGGCGCCGTCCCGCGCCGGGTCGAGCCCGAGCACGCGCACCCGGCCGGCATCCGCGCGCAGAAAGCCCTCGCAGATCTCGACCGTGGTCGTCTTCCCGGCCCCGTTCGGCCCGAGCAAGGCCAGCAGCCGGCCGCGGTGCATCTTGAGATCGAGGCCGTCGACCGCGGTCGTCGCGCCGTAACGCTTCACCAGCCCGGTGATCTCGACCGCAGGGTTACTCACAACTGACAACAGTAGGACTCCTGGTTGACGAGCCTTCTCACGGGTTTGCAC
>NZ_WMBA01000026.1 GCF_009707865.1 Amycolatopsis pithecellobii | reverse complement strand
GTTGTTGGCTGCTGCTCGGGGGATTGTGAATGGGCGGCATCAGTTTCCGGGGTTGGGTGATTCGTGGGTGGTGCGGGCGCATCGGTCGCGGTATCGGGCTGCGGTGGATTTGGTGGCGTGGGCGTTGCATGAGTCTGGTGTGGACGGTGCGACGGCGTTGTCGGAAGAGCTTGTCGATGAGGTGATGTGGCCGCGGCGTTCGTGGGCGGCCCAGGAGCAGTTCTGGGTGCAGCAGGCGCGTGTGGCGCAGGAGCAGGCTCGATTGCAGGAACAGGCCCGGCGGCAGGAACAGGCCCAGTTGCGGCAGCAGCGCGCGGCGCAGGAGCAGGCCCGGGACGAGGGTCCGATCGCGGCGCGACCGGATGGGCCGGTTGCTTCCGCACAATCGACGCCGTATGCCGCCGCTCGGAACGCGCTGGTGCTTCAGGCGGCGTTGTCGCAGAACGAAGAGGCCGAGCTGCTGCGGGGGGCGCAGGAGATCGTGCAGCGCGCGATGTCGGGCCCTTACGAGGGCCGTGAGGGCCTGAACATCTGGCTCCGGACCTGGGTGGCTCCGAGCAGTGGCGCGAAGGAACGGTACCGCGCTCTGGAAAACCTGTTCCGCACGATGTTGCCTCATTATCTGAACGAGGCGCTGGATGTGCTCTACCCCAAGGAGCGCTACCCGGATCGCGTCTCGGAATGGCCTGTGACGTACCAGTCCCAGCGCGGTTCCGGGGATACGAGCGGCAATTGGGAGCTGGCGGTCCAGGACTCGCCGCGGGAAACGATCGCGTCGTACCGGGCGAAAAGCGCGTTCCAGAGCCAGCTGCTCGCGGACGGGGTTCCGGAGATCGACCGTCGCCGGATCGAGTGGATGGCCGAAGGCTTCGTGGATGCCGCGGTGCGCGCGCCGGTGACCCGGCTGCCCCGCTTCGAGGTCACGGTGTCGCTGTTCGACGCGCTCGGCACGGATTCGAACCTGCGGCGGCTGGAGCCGCTCAAGAGACTGCTGGCGGCGGCGGTGGTGCGCCGGCTCGAGCAGTACCCGGCGGGCGTGGTCCCCGCGGAACAGGTGCTCGAGCAGGTGAACGTGGTCGGGGACGAGACCGAAGACCATAGCCTGCATAGTCAGGTGCGGGTCACTGTGGTGGGTCAGCGCCCCGAAGTGGGCCCGTTCGGCCCGGAGTCGTTCGGTGGCCCCGATGCGGGAGGACTCGCGCCGCAGCAGCATGCCGCCCTGCCGCGAGTGCCGGTTGATCCGCCCGAGACGGTGTATGCGCAGGGGAACGGCACCGAACCCAATGCGCTGGGCTTGTCCAATGTGGACCGTGCCGAGGTGGAGCGGGCGGCGGCGGACATCGTGCACCGTGCGATGGAGGGTGGGTACCACCTTTACGAAGGACTGGATCTGCGGGTCACGGTCAAGATGGACCTGGCCCAATGGTCCGGCGGCCTGTTCACCGCGTTGAAGACGGCGTTCCAGCGGCAGCTTCCCGTCCTGCTGGACGCGGCGTTGGACACGTTGTATCCGGCAACGCTGCATCGGCCCCAGTGGTTGGTGACGGTCACCCCGGAGCTGGGTGACAGCACGAGCCACGGGAATTGGGCGCTGGCCGTTCGGGAGGGGCCGCGGGAGACGATCTCGTCCTATCGTTCGCGGGATGCCTACGACACATGGCTCAGCAGCACACGGGAGCTCTCCGGGGCCGACCTCGCTCGCATCGGCTGGATGATCGAGGGTTTCGTCGATGTACTGGTGCTCGCAGCCGGTCAACCAGGCCTGCCCCGGTTCTCGGGTGTGGTGCACATGGTGCCGATCGCCGGAATCTCGTCGGATGACGCGCTCACGCCTCTGCGGCAGCTGGTGGATTCCGTGGTGTCGCGGCGGCTCGGTGAGTATCCGGCGTACGCCCTGCCTTTGCCGCTGGAGCAGATGCTGGCCGTGGCGTCGGGCTCGGTGACCTTGCGCCTCGACGAGAACGGCGGGTTCGAGGCGGACGGCCTCGTCCGGATCGGCGTGGCGGGGCAGCGTCCCGAGGTGGGGTTGTTCGGTCCGGAGACGTTCACGAATCTGGAGAACCCGTTGCCGCCGCTGAACCCCGTGTGGGCAGATCAGCCGTCGCAGCCGGACCTCATGTGGCAGGGCGACTCGCCGCAGTCGCAGCCGGACCTCATGTGGCAGGGCGACTCGCCGCAGTCGCAGCCTGTGCCGCCGCGGACGGAGCCGGCGACCACGCGGACGGCCGGGTCGTCCGGGCCAGGTGCGGGATGGGTGATCCATGCCGCCGATACGCGTCCGGGGACCAGCGGGGTGTTGCTGCGGAACGTGCCTGATTCGGAGCTGGTGGAACCTCCTGAGGGACAGCGCGTGTCTCCGCGGGATCTCGGATCGCTACCGTCGGATGGCTCGGCCACGGAACTGAAGCTGCCGGGCGAGCTCCGCGACGGCGTGCTGCAGCTGTCGGCCGATGCGCTGCGGGACGCCCGGCGCTTTTCCAAGGCCTACGCGGCGAACGTCCGGCAGCTGTACCTGGCGGGCCGGGAGCTCCCGGATGTCCGTCTGCACTTCGCTTGGCAGACCAACGCCGAGTACGCCGAACGTGACCGGATTTTCGGCCGGACAGAGAAGGAGTTGCTGTCCGCGGTCGCGGCCGTGGGTTTGGATCCGCAAGCGCTGCGGTTGCATTTCGACCACACCACCAGGCAGGTGGTCGACGGCCAGGCCGGTATCGCGCTGTCGGTGCGCGACTCGCCGTATCGGCGGCCGGAGGACTATCAGGCGGCCCGGACGCTGGCGTTGCCCTTCCTCCATGACCAGAACCACGTCACCAGAGTCCCCTATGCGTCCTTGCGGCGGTGGCTGTGGTTGATGGAAGGCTTCCTGCAACGGGTCCGGGAGCATCGGGGCGATGGGGCTGAGGAGCCCCGGCTGCGGGTAGCCCTCCAGCGAGCGTCGGCCCTTCGCCGGCAGGCGGTCATCAAGCTGGTGAACGCGGTGGTCCGCACGGCGCTGGACACGGACGACGCGGCGGAGGCCGGCGACTTCATCCGGCGGTACGTGTCGTTGACCACATTCACCCTGAAGGCGGGTCACGGGTGCGTGGTCGTGGACATCACCGGGCCCGAACACCGGCTGGACGCCCATGTGGCGGCGGCTCCGCTGGAGCTGCCGTGGGCCTGGAGCCAGGCCGATGAAGACCGCGACGCGGCGTCGGAGTCGTCCGAGGCATCGGATGATGAGGATGCTGACACACGCTCGGTGACCAGTCAGGCGTCGCTGCGGGAGGTGTCCGACTCGGAGGTGGTGGTTCCTCCGCTGGGGCAGCAGGTGCGTCCGGCGGCTCTCGGATCGCGACCGGCTGACGCCGTGGTCGGGGAACTGAGGTTTTCGTTCGAGACCGCCGGCGGCGTGCTGAAGCTGCCGGACTACGCGGCAGTGGAAGCGGGAAGGTTCGCGCGGGCTTATGCGGCGAAGGTCCGGCAGCTGTACCTAGCGGGCCGGGAGCTACCGGATGTCCGTCTGGACTACTACTGGGGCACCAACACCGAGTATCTTTTGAGCGGCCAGGTTTTCCGCCGGATGGAACAAGAGCTGCTGTCCGCCGTCGTGGCCGTGGGGTTGGATCCGCGTTGGCTGCGATTGCGTTTCGACCACACCACCACCCAGATCGTGGACGGCCAGGCCGGTGTCGGCCTGTCGGTGCACGACTCGCCGCATCTGCGGCCGGAGGACTATCGGGCGGCCCGGACGCTGGCGTTGCCGTACCTGGATTCCCATCGCTTCGCCACGAGATTCCCGGTGGCGTACCTGCGCCGGTGGCGGTGGTTGACGGAGGGCTTCGTGCAGCGGGTCCGGGATCACCGGGATCAGGGCCATGAGACTGATGCGCCTCAGCTGCGCGTGGTCCTGCTGCGAGGTAGTACAACCCGGTCGGACCATCGCCAGCAGCCGGTCGTCAAGCTGTTGAACGCGGTGATTCGCACGGTGCTGGGCACGGACGGCGCGGTGGAGGCCGGCGACTTCATCCGGCGGTATGTGACGTTCACCCAACACCACGGCGATTCCATCGGGGTGGTCCTGGACATCACGGGTCCGGCACACGACCTGGACGCCCACGTGGCGGAGGCCCCGCTGGAGCTGCCGTGGCCCTGGTCGGAGGACACCGGCACCGCCGAGTCCTTTATGGACGATGCCACGCTCGACGCGATGATCCAGGACGCGCTCGGCTCCGATGTGCTGGCGCCGGTCGCGGGCGGACTCGACGAGTTCGGTGCTGTCATCGACTGGGAGACGGCGTGGGCGGAGCCGTTCGACCCGTCGGCCGACCCGGCCGCGTGGGACATGTTCGGCGATGGCCTCCTGGGGGAGACCGAGGGCCGAGAGTTCCCGGAAGCCGGGCCGTCAGCACCGCGCCCGGACGGCCCAGGCCCGGTCTCCTAGAGGCAGTATTGCCCGCCAGGACATCGTGGCTGGTCCAGCGGGGTCACCATGCCGGTGATTCTCTATCCGCCTAGAGAGGCGATGAAGAAGGCATGAAGGCCGGGCCGACATTCTGATGAGGTGAACATCGTCAGTGGCCCCAAGGGGGAAGCCGTGCAGCCTCGAGTCTTCGTTCACTCCTCGGATCCGATCAAGCGTGCCGGGATCATCGCGCTGCTGGGCGCTTCCCGGGAGGTCACGCTCCTCGAGGACGCCGACCGGGCGGACGCCGATGTCCTGGTACTGGCCGAAAGTGTGGTCACCGAAGCGCAGTTGAACGTGATCCGGAAGATGCGCGCCGAGTTCGAGCGCGAGGCGCCGCTGCCGTGCCTGCTGGTGACCGACCAGTTCGACGAGAACGACATCCTCTCCGCCGTGCAGTCGGGCGTGGTGGGGGTGCTGCCCAGTGTGTACGCGACCCAGAAGGGCCTGACCACCGCGGTGATGATGGCGGCCAACGGGTCCGCGTTGCTGCCCCGCCCGCTGCAGACCGCGCTGTTGCGTCAGCTGCACGATCTGCGCCGCGAGGTGCTCGAGCCCAACGGGCTGACGCTGTCCGGTCTCGGGCTGCGCGAGATCGACGCGCTGCGCCTGGTTTCCGAGGGCTTCCGGACCGACGAGATCGCCTCGAAGATGGTCTGCTCCGAAGGCACGGTCAAGAACCTGCTCTACGGCGCCATCAAGCGGCTCGGCCTGGCCAACCGCACGCACGCCGTCGCCTACGCGATCCGCAGCGGCGCGCTCGCCTGAGCAGAAGGCTTTCAGGACATGACGATTCGCAGGCGCTTGACCGGGGCGGCGCTCGTGCTCGCGGCCGTGGCGCTGGCCGGATGTTCGCCCGCCATCGGCGGGGCGGGGCAGCCGGTGCCGCCCGGTGATTCCGTGCAGTGGGTGTCGGGCAACGCGGAGGGCAACGGCGCGGAACCGGGCACGGGGGATCTCGCCGCCGCCGCGGGCTCGTCCGATCGGGAGTCGACGAAGTGGGTGCAGCTGTCCGTGCGGGAGGCGGGCTCGCTCGCCCCGGTCGTCGCCAACGGCGCCGGCCTGACGTTGTACCGGTTCGACAAGGACGGCTCGTCGCCGTCGAAGTCCTCCTGCACCGGCACGTGCGCCGAGACCTGGCCGCCGGTGCTGGTCGCGCCCGGCGGGCGCATCTTCCTCGATGGTCTGGACCGCTCGACGGTAGGTCTGGTGCAGCGTCCCGACGGGATGCTGCAGGTGACCATCGGGGGCTGGCCGGTTTACCGCTACAGCAAGGACAAACGCGACGGCGACACGAACGGCCAGGGCTCCGGGGGTACCTGGTTCGGCATCGGCCCGGACGGCAAGAAGGCGCAGGACGCCAAGAAGCAACCCGGGGTCGCCATCGTCTACGACGGCAAATCCCTCTACGGTCAGGCGCAGGGTGTGTACGGCCCCGGCTGCCGGGATCTGCCGCGGCCGGGCACGGGCGCGTCGATCCGGGTGCTGGGGGTGCCGATCCGGATCTGGTCGGGGCGCGGGTGCACCGGTGACTCGGCCGGGATCGAGGGGAACGCGACGGACCTGTCGGAGATCAAGTTCGCCGGCCGGGTCGCGTCGATCCGGTTCGCCGATCCCGCCACCCAGGCGGGCCGCGGGGACTCGGTGATCGTGTACGACGACAAGAATTTCGACGGCGACATGCAGGGCACGTCCGGTCCCGGCTGCCAGGATCTGCCGCGGCCCGGCGCCGGGTCGTCGATGCGGGTCAAGGGTGGCGAGGTGGAGGTCTGGTCCGGTGCGGACTGCACGGGCGACCATACGAGGGTCGACGGTGAGGCGTCCGACCTGTCGGCGATCGGTTTCGACGACCGGATCGCGTCGGTGAAGTTCGGTGTTTCAGAAAGTTGAGCAAGCCGGGGGATGGTCATCCGGGCAACCGGTGGTAGCGCTTCGGGCAAGCACCTGCGACCGCGAATAGCGCATGGACCAGAATGCGCACCACGTCCATCAAGCGAGGAGCCTGAATGAAGCGTGCCCGCGGTCTATCCCTCCCGGTCCTGCTCGCGGCCACGGTCGCGCTCACGATCAGCGGATGCACCTCGTCGGCGACGAATGCCGATGGTCAGATCAACCTGACCGTCGCGACATTCGGCGATTTCGGTTATGAACCGCTTATCGCGCAGTACGAACGCGACCATCCGAACATCCACATCGAAAACAAGGTCGCCGATTTCGACACGCACAACAAGCAGCTGGTCACCGAGCTGGCCAGTGGTCACGGTGCGGCCGATGTCGAGGCGATCGACGAACAGTACATCCCGCAGTTCCGCCAGTCCGCCGACAAGTTCGTCAACCTCGCCGACTACGGCGCGCTGAACCTCAAGTCGCAGTGGGTCGACTGGAAGTGGCAGCAGGGCGTGCTTGACGGCGGCAAGCAGGTGCTGGGGCTGGGCACCGACATGGGCGGGCTCGCCATGTGCTACCGGCCCGAGCTGTTCGCCAAGGCGGGGCTGCCGACCGACCGGGACCAGGTCGCCGCACTGTGGCCGACGTGGGAGCAGTTCGCGAACGTCGCGGACCGGTTCACCAAGGCCAACCCCGGGGCCAAGTTCGCGGACTCGGCCGGCACCATCTACACCGCGATCCTCAACCAGGCGCCGGAAAACTACTTCTCCCAGAAGGATGATTCCTTCATCGCCGACCGCAACCCGGCGCTGCGGCGTGCCTTCGACATCGCCGCCTCGATCGGCGCCAAGGGGCAGACCGCGCAGGTGACCACGTACACCCAGGAATGGAACGTGGCGATCAAGCAGGGCACGTTCGCCACCATCGCCTGCCCGGCCTGGCTGCTGCAGCAGATCCGTGAGGCGGGCGGCGACGCGAACGCCGGAAAATGGGATATCACGGCGGTGCCCGGCAACAGCGGGAACAACGGCGGGTCGTTCCTCACCGTGCCGAAGCAGAGTAGCCACCCGAAGGAAGCCTACGAGCTGGCCGCCTGGCTGACCGCGCCGCAGCAGCAGAAGCAGCTGTTCCTGTCGGCGGGCATCCTGCCGAGCGAGCCGGCGGCGTATCACGATCCGCAGGTGCTGGGGAAAACCGACGCCTATTTCCATGACGCCCCGATCGGGCAGATCTTCGCGCGTTCGGCGGACAATCTGACCCCGAACTACCGTGGCACGCGGGACGCGGACGTCCGTCCGGAATTCGGCCGCGCACTGGGCCGGGTCGAGAGTGGCAAGCAGAACACCGACCAGGCCTGGAGCCAGGCCGTGCAATCAGCGCTGGCTGCCATCAAGTAGCCGGCCTGGGATGAACACGCAGGAGGTACCCGCCGCGATGCGGGAGCGAACGGTCGCCGGCGAGCGCGTAAGGGCGCCTGTCGGCGACCGTCCCGTCGGCAGGCGGGGCCCGCCCCGGGTGCGGACCGGGTGGCTGGACCGCGTCACTCCGGCGTTGTTCGTCTCGCCGTTCTTCCTGGTGTTCGGGTTGTTCGGGCTGGTACCGCTGGGTTATCTCGCCTGGATCTCCCTGCATGACTGGCAGCTGATCAACGGGGACGGCGGTTTCGTCGGCCTCGGCAACTACGTCACGCTGTTCACCGATCCGAACTTTTACAACGCGCTGGCGAACACGGTCTCGATTTTCGTCGAATCCGCGATCCCGCAGACCCTGCTGGCGTTCGGCATCGCCGCGCTGCTCAACCGGCCCGGCCGCGGCGAAGGGTTCTGGCGCACCAGTGTCCTGTTGCCCAATGTGGTGTCCGTGGTCGCCGTCGCCCTTGTTTTCGGCCAGCTGTTCGGCCGCGACTACGGCATCGTGAACTGGGTTCTGGGGCTGTTCGGGGTTTCCCCGATCTCGTGGCAGTCGTCGGTGTGGTCCTCGCACCTCGCGGTCGCGGTGATGGTGCTCTGGCGCTGGACCGGGTACAACGCGCTGATCTATCTGGCCGCGATGCAGGCGGTGCCCAAAGAACTGTACGAGGCCGCGGCGCTCGATGGTGCCTCGCGGGTGCGGATGTTCTTCTCGATCACCCTGCCCGCCATCCGGCCGACGCTGCTGTTCACGGTGATCGCCGCGACGGTCGGCGGGCTGCAGTTGTTCGCCGAGCCGCAGTTGTTCGACCCCTCGGGCACGAGCGGCACCGGCGGTGACGACCGGCAGTTCCAGACCGTGCTGATGTACTTGTACGAGAAGGGAATGGGCAGCCTCGACGCCGGATATGCGGCCGCCATTTCGTGGGTGCTGTTCGTGTTGTGCGTCGTGTTCTCGCTGATCAACGTCCGCCTGGTCCGGCGGTTGGTCAGGGGGGCGTGAGGTCGATGGCATGGACCGCCTCCCCGCGGCGCGGTGTGGCCGCCACCGGTGCGCTGCTGGCTTTCGTGATCGTCTCGGTGTTCCCGCTGTACTGGTCGTTCGTCATGTCCACAAGGGACAATTCGGCGATCGGCGAGACGACACCGGTGCTGGTGCCGGGCGGGCACCTGCTGGAGAACATCGGCACCGTGTTCGATCGCGTCGATTTCTGGCTGGCGCTACAGAACTCGCTGATCGTCTCGTGCACCGTCATGGTGGCCAACGTCGTGCTCGCGAGCCTGGCCGGGTTTGCCTTCGCCCGCTTGAGATTCCGTGGCCGCAACACGCTGTTCCTGATCGTGATCGGCTCGATGATGGTTCCGGCGCAGCTCGGGGTGATCCCGCTCTACATTCTCGTCGGGGATCTCGGCTGGACGGGCCGGTTGCAGGCGGTCATTGTGCCGGGGCTGGTGAGCGCGTTCAGCGTGTTCTGGATGCGACAGTCGTGTGAGGAAGCGGTTGCGGTCGAGCTGATCGACGCCGCCCGTGCCGACGGTTGTTCGCTGCTGCAGGTGTTCTGGCATGTCGCGGTGCCGGCGTTACGGCCGCAGGCGGCGGTGCTGGGGATGCTATCGTTCATGACGGCTTGGAATGATTTCTTCTGGCCGCTCGTTGTGCTGGATCCGAACGAGACACCCACCGTGCAGGTGGCCTTGTCTCATCTGGCAAGTGGGTACTACACCGACTATTCGCTGATGCTCACCGGCGCCACTCTCGGCGCTGTTCCGGTGATCGCGTTGTTCTTGCTGCTGTCCCGGCAGGTCGTAACCGGAATCATGGAAGGAAAGTTGCGTGTTTGACAACTCTGGGGACCATGACCTGCTGCGTTTTCCACCCGGTTTTCTGTGGGGCGCCGCGACCGCCTCATACCAGATCGAAGGCGGCGCCAAGGACGGCGGCCGCGGTCCGTCCATTTGGGACACTTTCTGTGCCGAACCGGGCAAGATCCACGGCGGCGCGAACGGGGACGTCGCCTGTGACCATTTCAACCGCTACCCCGAGGACGTCGCGCTGATGGCCGACCTCGGGCTGCCCGCCTACCGGTTTTCCGTTTCGTGGTCGCGGGTGATGCCCGACGGCAAGCGGGTTTCCCAGGAGGGCCTGGATTTCTACCGCAGGCTGGTGGACGAGCTGACCGCCAAGGGTGTCGAACCCGTGGTCACGCTGTACCACTGGGATCTGCCGCAGGCGCTGGAAGACGAGGGCGGCTGGCGTAACCGTGAGCTCGCCGGCCATTTCGCCGAATACGCGCAGACCGTCCACAGTGCACTCGGTGACCGGGTGCGTCAGTGGACCACCATCAACGAGCCGTTCTGTTCGGCCTTTCTGGGATACTTCGCGGGAATTCACGCCCCGGGGGACACGGACCCGGCCGCCGCACTGGTCGCGGCGCACCATTTGCTGCTCGCGCACGGCACCGCGTTGCAGGCGTTGCGCGCGCAGGCGCGGCCGGAACACAGTTTCTCGGTGGCGCTGAACTTCTCGCCCGCGCTCGCTGAAGGCTACGGCCCCGAACATGTCGATGCCGCACGGAAGTTCGATGGCATGCACAACCGGTTCTTCCTGGATCCCTTGCTGGGTAAGGGATATCCGGAAGACGTGCTCGCCGACCTCGCCCATGTCGGCGGTCTCGCCGACGCCATCAAGGACGGGGACCTCGAAACGATCGCGGGCCCGATCGACTGGCTCGGCGTGAATTACTATGCGCCGACCCGGGTGAAGCCGCTGGAGGATCCGTACCAGCAGAGCAACTGTCCACTGCCAGGCTTGCGCGGCGTGGATGTCGTGGCCCCCCGCCCGCCGCTGACAGGCTTCGGGTGGGAGCAGACACCTTCGTCGCTGACGGAGTTGTTGCGCTGGCTGAACTGGCACACGGGCGGGCTTCCGTTGGTGATCGCGGAGAACGGTGCGGCTTTCGAGGACGTGATCGGCGAGGACGGCCGGATCCGCGACACCGCACGCACGAACTACATCGCCGACCACCTGCGAGCAGTACACGCCGCCATCGAGGGCGGTGCCGATGTGCGGGGATATCTCCTGTGGGCGTTGCTGGACAATTTCGAGTGGTCGATGGGATATTCGCAACGTTTCGGCATCGTGCACGTCGACTTCGAAACACAACGCCGCACGGTCAAGGACAGCGCCAGGTTCTATCAGAACGTGATCACCCACAACGCCCTGTCAGCAGCCGGCCCAGCGGAACCCTTGGCAACAGCCGCGACGGACCAGTAGCCACACACCACGAACAAGCCGCCGCCGTGCAACGAAAAGCCGGCCGAGGGACCCACCGCCCACTCCCACCCCCGAACCAACACGAAGCCTCCTTAGCGGTCGGCATGCCGGGTCAAGGGTGGACGAAGTCCATCGCGAAGCGACGCCGAAGGCGCCCTTGACGGGGTGAGCCGACCGTTAAACGATCAGCGAAGTGGGGCGGGTGGGTCCCCTCACCGAACATCGCCGATCCCCCGCCCCAAAAGGTCCCGCGACGCGGTATCAAGCTTCGCCAGCAACCGCGCGACATGGGCCTGCACTGTCCGCCGCGGCAATCCCAACTGTGCGGCGATCGCCGGGTTCGGATAGCCGGTGGCCACCAGCCGGGCGATGTCGACCTCCACGGGTGACAGCGAATCCCACCCTTGCTGTGATCGTGGCGGCGCCGCCATCGCCCGGCGCCGGATGCCGAAGCGGGACAGCCGGGCCTGCGCGCGTTCGAGGTTCCACCGTGCCGACAAATCGGCATACACGTCGGTCGCTTCGTCGAACGACGTCTGCGCGGCGGCGAGGTCGCCCTGCGCGGCGAGTAGCGCGGCCGCATCTTCTTGCGCGTTGGCGAGTTCGACGATCCGGCCGACCTGCCGGTAGTGTGCGGCGGCGGCCAGGACCTGCGCCGCGTCGCGTTCGACCATTCCCCGGCACCACTTGGCCGCCACGCTCGCGCGCGCGACGACGCGTTCCTTTTCCGCCTCCGCCTCACAAATCCGCACCGCGCGCAACGCCCTGTCCCGGTCCCCGGCGTCCAGCGCGGTCCGCACGATCCACGGTAACCACTGGTGCCGCAGCATCATGGGGGAGAACTCGGGGTTGAGCATCGGTTCCAGCACCCGCAGCGCGCTTTCCGCGTCCCCGCGCTGGGTCAGCGCCAGCGACTGCGCGAACAGCAGGAAGTCGACATTCTCCCGTTCCGAGCTGGTGACCGGCGCGTACTCGTTGACGGCGTCGAGATCGGCCGCCGCACGGACGGTGTCCCCGCGCTGCCCGGCGATCAGCGCCGAGACCCCGTGTAGCAGCAACGCCGTCGCCGGCGGTTCCCGCAGGCCGAAGAACGTGATGGCGGGCCCGTCCTCGGTCACCGAGTCCAGCTCGACGAGCGCCTCGTTCCAGTTGCCCGTCCAGTAATTGTGCACGGCCGCCGGCACCTGGAGCGTGTTGACGAACGAGTGCTCGCTGGCGATCCGCCGCGCGGTGCGCAGCGATTCCCCGGCCTCGTCGAGCCGGTCGAGGTTCTGCAGCGTGAACACCCGGTTGTCGAGCAGGTCCATCTTGAGATCGGCGAGCTTGTCGGTGTTGTCGACGACCGCGATCGCCTTGTCGATATGTTCCAGCGCCGCCTCGTGATCACGGCGCACAGACGCCACCAGCCACAGGGTCTGTAGCGCGTGCGCGGTCAGGTAGTCGTCACCGCCCGCCATGTTCAGTGCCTTGTGCCCGGCACTTTCGGCGGCGTCGAGGTCGTCCAGACCACCGCGCCGGAAGTTGGCGAGCAGGTGCTTGTGCCGCCGCCGCCACAGTTCGGGCACCGCCGGGTCGTCGACCGCGCCGGCCAGCACGTCGACCGCCTGCTCGGCTTCCCCCCGGCGGTAGCGGATGGCTGCCAGCAGTTGCCGCATTTCGGCCTTGCGGCAGGGATCCGTGGAAATCGCGAGCGCGGTTTCCGCTTCCTTCACCGGTTCCTGGTCGAGCCGGAACACCACCTTGACCAGCGCGGCCGCCAGTACTTCCCGCCGCGGATCGGTGTCGGGGCAGGTTTCCAGGGCGTGCTTGAGCAGGTCCGCCGCGATCAGCGGCGCCCGGTTCGACACCGCTTCGTGGTTGTCGACCAGCCATTGCAGCACCCACGGGTCGGTGACGTGGATCGCCGCGATCTGTTCGGCGACCCGGCTCACCGGCGCCCCGACCCCGGCCAGCGCTTCCGCGGCCTGCCGGTGCAGACCGGCCCGCGCACCGGCGGGAATGCCGTCGTAGTAAGCCTGCCGCAGCAACGGATGCCGGAAGGCGAGGTGGGTGTCGGAGTCGACGATCACGTTGGCGGCCACCGCCTGCTCGAAAACCGTGAGCAGTTCCGACGGCCGTTTTCCGGCCACCGCGGCGATATCGGTGACGGTGAACTGGGTGCCCAGCAACGCGGCCCACCGCAGCACTTCGTGGACCCCGGCGGGCAGCACATCGAGATGCCGGCGGATGGTGTCCACAAGGGACCGTGGTGCGGTGTAGCCCGCGTCGGCGAGATCGGCGACGCCGACCGTGGTGACAACGGCGTTCTCCCGCAGCAGTGCCTCGGTGAGTTCCGTGACGTAGAGCGGGTTTCCGGTGGTCCGGTCCACCAGGTTCCGCAGATCCGGGCCTGCCTGCGCGCCGATCAGGGACTCGTGCAGTTCGAGCGCTTGCGCGCTGCTGAGCGGGCGCAGGCTCAGCACCGCTCCGCTGCGGTCGTCGATCGCCTGGCGCAGCCGGACCAGCTGGGCGCTGCGCGGCACCGGCCGCGCGGCGGCGATGAGCAGCAGCGGCAACTGCCGGGTCGCGGCGACCAGCCGGTGCCACAGCAGCACGCTCGCTTCGTCGGCCCACTGGATGTCGTCGATCACCAGGATCAACGGGGCCTGCGCGCACAGTTCGTCCACCAGCGCCAGCATCCGGCCGACCGCCGCCAGCGCCGGATCCTGCTCACCCCAGACGTTCGACGTCGGCCGGTACTCGTAGAGGTCCGGCGTTTTCTCCACACCGAGGCAGGCGGACATCACCTGCAGCGGGATGCGGGTGGACAACTCGTCCGCGAGCGCCCAGCCGATCTGGCAGCCGCGACCGCGCACGTCGAACAGCGCGTTGGTGAGCAGTTCCGATTTGCCGATGCCGAAATCCCCTTCGACCCAGGCAGTGCCGCCACGCCCGTCGCACACGTCGTCGACCAGACCACGCAGGGTCTCCAGTTCGGCGGCGCGGCCGATGAACGCGGACCGCACGCCCGAGGCGAGCCGGCGCGAAACCGACGTGGGCAGCACGAAAAGCCGGTCGGGCACGCCTTTCTTCGGTCCGGCCGAGCCTCCGAAAGCGCTTTCCGAAGCCGGCGCGTCGAGGCTGGGATCCTGCGCGAGGATCTGCGCGTGCAGCCGTTGCAGCGCCGCACCGGGTTCGATGCCGAGCTCGTCGACGAGCGTCGTGCGCGTGTCACGGAAGACTTCCAGTGCCTCGGTCGGCTGCCCGCTGCGGTACATGGCGAGCATCAGCAGCTCGCGGATCCGTTCGCGCAGCGGGAATTCCTGGGCGAGCGCGGTGAGCTCGGCGGCGATCTCATGGTGCTCGCCGAGCGCGAGCACCGCTTCGGCACGCAATTCCAGCGCGGTCAACCGGAGTTCGGTGAGCCGGGCGTGTTCCCGTTCGGCGAACGGGCCGGGCACCCCCGACAACGGGTCGCCGCCCCACAGCCCGAGCGCCTCGTCGAGCGCGCCGAGCGTGGCCGGCTGCTGCTGGCGTGCCTGCGCGACCAGCCGCTCGAACGCGACCGCGTCAACATCCTCGGGTTTGATCCGCAGCGTGTACCCGGCCGGGCTGCTGACCAGCACGGTGCTGGCGGCCCACCGTTCGCGGTCGGGTTCCAGAGCCCGCCGCAGCCCGGAGACGTAGGTGTGGATGCTGCCGTCCACGCTCGCCGGAGCGGAATGGCCCCACACCGCCGAAATCAGGTCCGCGCGGCTGACGGTGAGTCCGGCCCGGACCGCGAGCACGGCGAGTACCGCGCGCTGGCGCGCCGGCCCCAGCTTGAGCTCGGTCGGCCCGCGCCAGGCCCGGATCGGCCCGAGCAGCTCGATCCGGAGCGTGTCGTCGTCCATGTCTGCCATGTGCCCCCGCTCAACCTTTCACTTCCTGTCTGCGTCTACACCGGAGCCGTTGCCGGATAGCCGAGCGCCCTCATCGCGTCGAACATCCGGCGGAGGTCATATCGTGCTCCGAGTCTGCGGTAAATCGTGCTGGCCTGGACCAGCTGGTCGCGCGCCTCGCTCTTGCGACCGTGCCTGGCCAGCAACCAGGCGGCGTCGTCGACGGTGCGGACGGAGATCAGGTTCGTCCCGATCCGGGTGGCCGCGATGGTGGCCAGCCGCAGGAGTTCGTCGGGATCGTCGTCGATGATCGCCCGGCAGTGCCTGCCCACCACCTCGAACGCGTTCGTGGCGCGCTGTACCGGCGACCATTCGGCGAGCGCCTGCCGGATCCGCTCCAGCGAGGCGGTATCGCCGACGGTGACCGCGAGGCGGGCAAGGCGGGGCAGCCACAGGTATCCCGCCAGCGGGCGTACGGGCGCGTTCACCAGCGGGGCGAGCGCGGAGATGGCTTCTTCCGGGTGGCCGTTCATCAGTGCGAGCTCGGACTTGGCGCTGAACAGGAAATCGGAGGCGGGGGAGCGCAGGCTGACCGAATCGGCGTGTGACACCGCGGTCCAGACATGCCGTGCCGCGGTTTCGGCTTCGTCCCGCATGATCGCGATCAGCGCGGCGAGAGCGTAGACCGTCACGCCGGCATGGCGCAGCAGGTAGGACTTGTACACCTGGTCGTCACCGGTGAGCGCGTCCAGTTCAGCCTGCGCCCCGGCCCACTCGCACATCCAGTAGTGGCTGATCGCGTTGGCGAGGTGGATCTCGGCGGGTAGCGCCCGGTCCGGGGCCAGCTCCCACGTCGCGGCCACGTACGGCGCACCGGACCGGTCGCCGCCGAGCATCGCGCGCGTGTCGGCGTCCAGCAACGGCAGCTGAGCGAGTTCCGCGATCGGCGCGGACAGGTTTTCCTCGTGCGGGTTCCCGGACAGCTCGGCGCGCAGCAGTTCGTGGCGTTCCCGCCAGCGGCCGGTCACCCGCGCGTCGGCCAGCGCCGTGTCCACTTCGGACAGGGCTTCGGCGGTGCGCCCGCTGCGGTAGTAGCCGTAGGCGAGGATCCAGCGCATTTCCGCCGCGCGGTCCGGATCCCCGCTTCGTGCGATGAGCGACCGGGCTTCGGACTCGGGTTCGGTGCCCAGCCAGAACAAGAGCCGGGCCAGCACCGCGAGCATGCCGTCGCCCTGCGGTCCACGCGCGGTCGAGCCGATCACCTGGCGGAGCAGACCAATGGCGACATAAGGTTTTTCGGCCGCGATCATGCCGACGTTGTCGGCGAGCCAGCCGCTGACCCAGGAATCGGTCGCGGTCGAGGTCGCCGCCAGATGCTCGGCCACCCGCACCGCGGGGGCGCCGTTGGCGGCGAGGGTTTCCGCGAACTGGCGGTGCAGCGCCGCGCGCATCGGGGCCGGCGTCTTCTCGTGCAACGCCAGCTGGACGATCTTGTGCCGGAAGCGCAGCGACTCGCCGTCGGCGACGAGGAACCCGGCGGCGAGCGCTTCTTCGACGTCGCCCGCCAGATCGGCGAGGTCCCGGCCCACGGTCGCGGTGAGATCGGCGTAGGTGAAGCTATCCCCGAGCAGCGTCGCCCACTGCAACATCGACAGCGCCGGGCCGGGCAGGAAGCTGACGTGGTCGTTGATACGCGCGACCAGGCGCGCCGGGAGCGCGCCGGGAGCGGCGCCCATGCGGTCGCCGTGCTGCGATTGCTCCGCCGCGGCCGCGATGATTTCCCTGAGGTAGTGCGGGTTTCCGGCGGCGAGATCGATCTGCGAGCGGATCCGCGCCGACAGCCCGACGCCCACGAGCCGCTCGGCGAGTTCGACGACCTCCGGGTGCTCGAGCGGGCCGAGGGTGATCAGCTCCGCCGTGCGCGCCAGGCGTTGCCGCAAATGGACCAGACCGGCGCGTCCCGGCGTGGGACGGGCCGCGCTGACCAGCAACAGCGGGAGCCGCTCGGTGAGTTCCGCCAGCCGCGACCACACGCTCAGACTCGCCGCGTCGGCCCATTGGAACTGGTCCGCGACCAGGATCAACGGGCCCTGCGCGAGCAGCCCCGCGACGTTCTCCAGCACATGCTCGACCCCGGCCTGCACGGTTTCGAAGCCGAAGTAGTCACGGATCAGCTGGGCCGGCATGCCGCTGTCGATTTCCTGTGCGGTGGCCCATCTGAGCCGGGTTTCGCCGACGTCGGTGCTGGCCAGTACCTCGCTCAGCACCTCGGCGAACAGGGCGGTTTTCCCAATGCCCGCTTCGCCTTCGACCCACACCACGCCGCCGCGCCCGTCGAGCACCGCGGAAACCGTGTCGTGCAACAGCTGACGCTCATCTGAGCGGCCCACAAAGACATCCGTCCGCTCGGGCCGCCAGTCCGCGCGCGCCGGCAGCGTCGGCGGGGCCGGCGCGACCGTGGCCGCGGGTGCGGGCCTGCCGGGCGTGGTGCCGGAAAGCAGCTGTTCATGCAGCCGTCGCAATTCCGGTCCCGGTTCGATGCCCGACGTCTCGATGAGGGTCTCGCGCGCTTCGGTGAACACTTCCAGCGCCTCGGCGGTCCGGCCGTCCTCGTGCAGCGCGCGCATCAGCAGCGCCCGGAGCCGTTCGCGCAGCGGGTGTTCCTGTGCCAGCGCGGACAGTTCCGCGATGACTTCGTTGTGACGGCCGAGATCCAGCAGGACCTCCGCCCGGGTTTCCACGGTGGTGAGCCGGAGTTCGCCGAGCTTGGCGCGCTGCGTGGCGGCGAACGGGCCGGGCAGTCCGGCGAGCGCGTCGCCGTGCCACAACTCCAGCGCCGCGTCCAGTTCGGCGAGCGCGTCCTGCGGCCGTCCCGCCTTGCGCTGCTGTGCCCCGCTGGTGCGCAGCTCGTGAAACCGGTGCAGGTCAAGCCTTTCCCGGTCGATCTGCAGCGAGTAGCCGGAGCCGACCGAGGCCAGCAGGTGCCCGCTGGACCGGGGCGCGCGGTCGGGCTCCAGCGCGCGGCGGAGCCCGGAAATATAGGTGTAGATGCTGCCTGCCGCGCTCGATGGTGGCTGCTCGCCCCAGAGCGCGTCGATCAGTTCGTGCCGGGAAACGGTGTGACCAGCGGAAATCGCGAGTACGGCGAGAACAGCACGCCGGTGCGCGGAACCCAGATCGATCTCATTTTCGCCATGCCAGCCACGCACGGAACCGAGAACCTGGAACCACAGCCCCGGGTGATTGTCTCCGGTCATCGAACTCTCCGGCGTAGGAAGGGCAATATTCTCGGACAATAAGGAGACGTCTTTTCCGGTGCGGCGGTTCCGCGTTACGGTACTACCAGGACCGGCAGACCTTCCCAAGGTCTGTTCCGAATCGATATTCAGAGAAGAACGTGAACGTCTTTCGCGTCCTCTGGATGGGGAGTTTCCGGGCAGGGTCCGCCCGGACGTGCGTGCCTGATTGTGTCAATGCTCACCGCAAGTGCCTACCTCGTTTGCCATGCCTGAGGCGCCAAAAGGTGTGGCCACTCTATACCCGGGCGGAGGGTAGGCCGCAAGATCGGTAGGTATGGGTTCACTACCCCTGGCGGATCACCCCGCCAGGGGTAGCAATGATTATTCGGGCAGATTGGTTACCCGAATTCCTCTTCTTGGGCCTTGAGCTCTTGACTGTTAACCAGTCCGTCATACATTGGTTCGAACCGATGTGCGAACCAATGCGTTACCCCATCACTCCTCGGCCTCTTCATCCAGGTCCACGCCGGCGAGCATGGCGTTTTTGAAAATGGGGGCGTCCAGTCGCATCGACGCGGGGGCGCCGGGGTTGAGCAGCACATCCACGCCGCTGTCCGGCAGGGCCGCGGCGAGTTCGAGCGCATGGAGCTCGACCCAGCCGTCCACCTCGACCCGCTTGCGGTGCGATTCGGCGGTGGTCACGAGCACGCACTGGATGTCGTCGGGCGAGGGCGCGATCACCGCGCTGCCGTCGGCGTTGATGGCGACGCCGAACTCCGCGTCCCGCATCACTTCGAGCAGGTCTGAACCATCGGCGCCGTTCTGCACGACGGTCTGCATCGCCGCGTCGACCGGGTCCGTCGGCGAACCGGGGCGCGAGGGGACGTAGTCCGGGTTGGCCACGAACCGCTGGGTGTTGCCTTCCTCGTCGAACAACCAGCCGCCGACGACCGCGTACGGCGGCGGTTCCTCTTCCTCGTCGGCGGGTGCCCACGCCGGGTCCACCACCAGGACGAAGTTGGCGACCGGGTCTTCGGCTTCTTCCGCCTCGGCGGCGGGCTGTTCGTCGGCCATCAGCCGGCCACCCTGATCACGCGCAGCTCGAACGGGTTCGGGTCCATCAGCGCCTGACCATCGGGCGAGGTCGGGTCGATCAGCTGGATCCCGTTGTTCTCGTTGATCGCCCACAGCAGGTGGCCGACGGACTCACGGCCGCGGATATCCTTACGCCGCACCCAAACCAGGGCTCGTGTGCCGGTCGGGAACGCGGTGATCTCCTCGAACGCCGAGCCCCAGTGCGGGTGCTGCTGTACGCTCGCCACCTCGCCGATCCCGGCGATCGTCGGCGAATACCACGCCGCCACACCGGACGGCGGCGGCTCGGGCAGGTCCTTGCCGTCGTCCCAGTCCTCCAGGTATCCCCACGGGTCGCGGTTCGGCAGCCCGAACGGCGCCTTGCCCGCTTCCTTGGGCACCACGACCGCGGCGTCGAGCATCTGGTCCCGCCAGTCGCCGGAAGCGACGAACCGGCTGGTGGTGCAGGCGAACAACCAGCCGCGCTCGAGCTCGTCCTCCGGGTCGGGGGAGACCAGCACCGCCTCGTCGGAGTAGCTGTACTTGAGCCACTGGCCGGCTTTTTCCACCGCGGCTTCGAAGTCGGGCGCCGCGTTTTCCCACGGCACGGTGATTTCCTCGGCCGCCGCGTCGGGAACCCGGTGGAAGCGGGCGAGCACGAGCTGGCCGACCTCGGCGTCGTTGAGCTCCGCGAGCGAACCCCGCTGCCCGTCGATCACGATCACGCCGTCGCTGTTGTAGTCCACGTACAGCAGGTGCCCGGTCAGCGGGCGGTCGTTCAGCTTGCGTTGCAGCCAGACCACGCCTTTGGTGCCTTCACCGCTGTCGAGGAAGACCTGGCTGATCTCGGTCCAGCTGCTGTGCACCGAAATCTCGGCGCCGGGGAAATACCGCGCCACCAACCGGTCCCACCAGCCGGGTTCCTCGTCGGAGGCCTGCCACGGCAGCGCGGTCGCCGGCCGGTTCTCGATGGCGGCGTCGGTCGCGACGAGGCAGTTGCGGGCGTTGAGCCGCCAGCGCCACAGCCCGGATTCCGGTGCGGTGGACAGGTTGATGTCCTCGTCGAGCGGGTCCGCGTTGGCGGCGGGGAACGGCTGGCCACCGTCCTTGGGCACACAAAGGGTGGCGGCCAGCAACGGCTCGTCGGAACCGGTGTGGCGGCAGTTGAACAGCGCCAGCCGGCGACCGTCGAGAACCGGTTCGGTGCTCTCGAGCGTCACCAGGTCGCCGTAGGTCGCGCTCAACCAGGCTTGCGCGCGTTCGGCCAGCTCGTTCACGATTTCTCCGTAACCGTCAGATGCACCGTGCCATGGCAGTCAAACATGCCAACGACCCGGTACGGGAGGGCACAATAGGCAAAAGGGGGGTTCAGCCAACCCACATTACCCAAAGAGGCCTAAGCCGAAAGCGCGAGTTGCGCGTTCCCGCTGCGCGAGTTGCGCGTTGCTGGTGTGCGAGTTGCGCGTTCCCACCGCACGCACCGCTCAACTCGCGCGGACGCACCGCTCAACTCGCGCGGACGCACCGCTCAACTCGCGCGGACGCACCGCTCAACTCGCGCGGACGCACCGCTCAACTCGCGCGGACGCACCGCTCAACTCGCGCGGACGCAACGCTCAACTCGCGCGCACGCAACGCTCAACTCGCGGCTAACCGCCGACTCCGGTGAGGACCGACATCGCCAGTTCGACGCGGGAACGCAGGCCGGTGCGGGAGAACAGGCGCGCCAGGCGGGATTCGACGCTCTTCTCACTCGTCCCGAGCACCGTGGCGATCTGCTTGTTCGTCAACCCGTCCGCGACCAGCACCGACAGCAGCTGCTCGTTCTCGGCGACCGTCTGCCTGCGGCCCGGCACCGGAACCCCGTGTTCCTGCATCAGGTTCCGCAACCGGGCGCGGTCGAGCAGCGCGCCGAGCTCACCGAGCAGGTCGTAGGCCTCCGGCAGCAGCGCCGGGTCACCGGCACCGTGCTGGACGAGTTTCGTGAGCACCGTGGCCAAGTCGTACGGGCGGCGATATTCCCGTGCCAGCGCGATGGCGTCGGTCGCCGCGGCCGTGTCTCGTTCGACGATCGCGCGGGCCAGCGCCAGGTTCAGCGCCGTCCCCGCGGTCCCGGACACCGTGGCCACCCGCTCGATCTCGCGCACCTGACGTCGCGCCGCGGCGAGGTCTTCGCGCTCGGCTTCCAGTTCGGCCAGGTGCAGCAACAGCCGGTCGGTTTCGACGACGAGACCGCGTTCCCCGGCGTACCCGAGCCCGGCCTGTAAGCGCTTTCTCGCCTGCACCGGCTGACCGAGCGCGCGATCGATCAGCGCTTCGGCACCGTCGAGCAGGTACGGCAGCGGCGGGTTGGTCTCCCGTGCCACGGCCAGCAGTTCGCGGCCTCCGGTGAGCCTGCCGCGGGCCAGCTGGATCGTCGCCGCCGCCTGGTGCAGGAACGTGTGGCTCAGGTCGTGGCCGCGCACGGTACCCGACGCGATGGCACGGCGCGCCAGTTCCATCGCCTGGTCGAACCGGCCTTCAGCGGCCGCGATGATCGCCCGCGACACCGGCGGAAGTTCGTTGTGTGCCGGCACCGGTTGCGGTCCTTCGAAACCGGTGGTGACGAGCCGGATCAGCGACGCGCAGCCGATGACGTCGCGCCGGCGGCGGTGCGCATCCTCCGGCAGTACCCGGCAGGCCTCGTCGATCGAGCGCAGGGCGAGCAGATGGCTGCCCGCGGCGAAATGTACCTGTCCGTCAAGGACAAGACCGGAGCACGCGGACACCGGATCGGCTTCCCAGGTGCTGCGCGACGTCGCCAGCAGCGCGCCGCATTCGCGCCAGCGGCCCAGCAGCAGCAGGGCGGTGGCGCGCGCGATGACCTGTCCCGAGTCGTCGTCGGCGGCCAGCAGTTCCAGCGATTCCGTGTCCCCGAGCGCGTGCGAAGCCAGCACGCACACCCGGTTCAGCTCACTGAATTGGTCGTCGGCGAGCTGCCCGGCGAGCTCGTGGCGGACGGTGTCCGCGGACGCCAGCGCCTGCCGGTAGTCACCATGCTCCAGCGAAACCGTGGCCTGGGTCAGCAACGTGCGCGCACGGTCCGGTTGCCCGGCCGGGAGGGCGGCCGCCGAACGCAGCCACCGGTCGTCATAGCCGTCCGCGCCGGCGCGGACGGCGCTGTGCACGAGATCGGTCCTGGCGCGCTCCGGATCGACGAGTTTTCCCGCGATCGCAAGCTGATCGGCCCGGTAACCGGGATCGTCGCAGCTGGCGTCCCCGTGCCACAGCGCGGTAATCGCCCGCTGCGCCAGGTGTCGCCGTTCGTACGGGCCCAGCTGCGCGGACAGCGCCGTCGCCAGTAGCGGGACCCGGAAACGCCAGCGCTGTCCACCGGCGCCGCGGCGCAGCACGCCCGCTTCGCACAGTTTCTCCAGCGCCTCATGGATGCCGGTCTCGGCGACCCCGACCGCTTCGCCGATCAGTTTCGGCGCCGCCTCGCCCAGCGGGTACAGCACCGCCGCTGCTTTCGCCACGGACCAGGGGAGCGACCCGGTGCGCCGGACGTTGAGCAGCAGCCCGTGGTTGGCGGGCAGGACGGCCTGGCGATGGCGCGGCGCCAGATGCGCGTAGCCGTCCACGATCCGGATCGACTCGCCGCGCCGGTACTCCTCCAGCACCGGGACGAGCGCGGCCGGCAGGCCACCGGTCAACCGTCGCAGATGGGCGACGAGTTCGGCGTCCGGTTTGGCCTTGAACTCGGCGGCCGCCAGCGCCGACATATCGGCGGCGCCCAGCGGGCGCAGGTGGATGTTGTCGACGAGATGGTTGTGCCGCAACCGGTCCAGCGCCGCGCAGCCCGCGGCGTACATGGCCGGTGGCACCGGAACCCGGACCGCGCACACGCAGCGCACGGTGGTGCCGGCGAGCAACCCGGCCAGCTGTTCAATCACCGCAAGGGAATGCGGGTCCGTCCATTGTGCATCGTCGATCAGCACGGCGACATTTCCCGCTGCCACAAGGGGTTCCGCGATCGCGGCGGCGGTGTTCTTCGGCGTGGTGGCCGCGTGGGTGCCGGTCATCGGATCGACCGGTGACCACCAGGTCGCGGGGGCCTCGGCGCCGTCGCGGGCCGGGCCACTGATCGACCGCAGCGCCGAATACAGCGGGGTCGGCACCGGGTTCGGGGAGATCCGCAGCACCAGCGGCCGGATCCCAGCCTCGGCGAGTGCGGAGCCGAGCTGGTCGAGCAGGGTGCTGCGGCCCGCCCCGGCCGGCCCGGTCACCACGGTCAGCGGTGGCCGGCCGGGGGCGGCGTCCAGCATTTTCGCCAATATCAGGCGGTTTCTCGTCGTGTCCGCGGGCGCGGCGGTGGCGGTCGGGTTCACCGGCCGCTCCGGCCGGCACGCAGCCTGCCCGGACACGGTTGCGCGCACGACGCCGGGTCCCCAGTCGCCGCCCGGCACCGATCTGCGGGGATTGTCATCGCCCTACCTTCCGGATGCGTCCGGTCCTCGAACGTACCGGCGACGGTGAAACGGCGGAACGTGAATGCCCATTCCGTCGCGGAAATTGCCCGTGCCGCCAGTACAGCCGTTACTCGCGAGGCGGGAAGGTTATCCCACACGGGGATGTGCGCTGTGGTCAGCGCTCGGCGCGCATCGCGCGGCCGTCCTTGTCGCAGCCGACGACGCCGCTGCCGCTCGTGCCGGTGTCGGCGAGGCAGTGCCAGCCCTCGACGGTCAGCGCGTGCGAGGTGCCCTCGGATTCCTGCGGCGCGCGCTTGAAGTAGTCCGTGAGCACGTCGATCACTTCGGTGCAGCCGGGGATGCCGGCGTCGGTGGCGGTGGCGACCCCACGCCAGACGTAATTGCTCTCTGCCGGCAACGGGCCGCAGTCGACGTCTTTGAGGTCGCTGGCGGCGTTCGCCGTGGTGTCGGCCGCCTTCGAGGTCTGCTTCGCGGTGGTCTTCGACGCAACGGGAGCCGCCGACGACGGCGCCACCTCGGAGGTGGCGGCCGGTGCCGTGGGCGCCGGTGCCGCGGAGCCCGCGGTGGTGGCACCACCACAGGCGGAAAGCAGCGTGGCGCCGGCGACGACCGACGTGAGCAGTCCGGCCCGGATCAGTGTGAATTTCATTGGTACGTATCCTTTCCCCTGTGCCTGTCCCCTCAACGGGATTCTCGATAAGGGAGACGTACGGCCGCTGGATCGGTTCTCGGAAATCGAGTTTCGGGCCGAACGTGCACCGGGTGCTGGCTCTTCGTCACCCGGAGCAGGGCTCGGTGGAGACGCATTTTGCCGGCGCGTATGGTTCCGCGCGAACGAGCACGATGGTGGGGCAGCATGGGTAATGCGCGGACGTTCCGGTCACCGGTGCTGAGCCGGCGTGCCGCGCTCACCGCGGCCGGGCTGCTTTTGCTTGCCGGGTGCACGCCCCGTTTCGACGGTGCCCGCGTGACGATCACGACCGGCAGCGCCGGCGCCGTCTACAACCAGCTGGGCGCGGCACTGTCCGCCGCGTGGGCTGCGGGTCTCGGGGTCAGTTCCGCGGTGGAGACGAGTGCGGGGTCTGGGCAGAATCTCGACCGGTTGCTGGCGGGCCAGGCGGATGTGGGAATCTCGGCGGCGGACGCCGCGGCTCTGCGCGCCACCGCACCCGACGGCGGGCGGCTGCGCGCGCTGGCCCGCTTGCACGACGACTACATACAAGTGGTGGTCCACGCGCGGACTTCCGTGAAGAGCCTGGCCGATCTGCGTGGCAAGCGGGTGTCGGTGGGGCTCGCGGACTCGGGGGTGTTGCTGATCACCGATCGCCTGCTGGCCGCCGCCGGCCTGTCCGGCGAACGCGACCTCGACCGCCGCCGCCTCAGCGTCGACGACGCGGTGAAAGCCTTGGCCACGGAACAAATCGACGCGTTCTTCTGGTCCGGCGGGTTGCCCACCGAGCAGGTGGCGGAGCTGGCCCAACAGGTCCCGATCCGGCTCATCGATCTCGCGGACACCCTGCCCGCGCTGGCCAAGAACTTCGACGTGTACGAGACGGCGAGCATGCCCGCGTCGGTGTACGGCCTGTCCGCCCCGGTGACCACGTTGCTGGTACCGAACTTTCTGCTCGTCACCGACCGGATGCCCGACCGGCTCGCACAGTCGCTGACGCAAGGGGTCTTCGACGCCCAGACGGCGCTCGCCGCCGCCAGCCCCGCCGCCCGCTCGGTGGATGTCCGCTCCGGTATCGAAACCGTGCCGATCCCGCTGCATCCGGGCGCCCGTGCCTATTACCGCGCAGCCCACTACGTCAGCGACTAGATTTTCCGCGCGAGTTGACCTTTCCCGGTGCGCGAGTTGCGCGTTCCTGCTGCGCGAGTTGCGCGTTCCCGCCGCACGCAACGCTCAACTCGCGGGCTCGCAACGTTCAACTCGCGGGCTCGCAACGCTCAACTCGCGGGCTCCCAACGTTCAACTCGCGGGCAGCTCCACCGACACCCGTAACCCGCCACCTTCGGGCAGGTCGAGGCGGAGCTTTCCGTGGGAGCGGTCGGCGATCTGCCGCACGATGGCCAGGCCGAGGCCAGAGCCGGACACGTTCTGTTGCGCGGGGCTGCGCCAGAACCGGTCGGTTGCCCTGTCCAATTCGGACGGATCGAGGCCCGGTCCGTGGTCGCGGACGGAGATCGTCACCCTGCTGCCGAGCCGGCGGGCGACGACCTCCACTTTGGACGGCTCGTGACCGACGCTGAACTTGACCGCGTTGTCCAGCAACGCATCCAGGATCGCGCCGACGGCACGGGGCACGGCGCGGACGGACAGTCCCTTGGGGATATCGGAAACCAGCTCGACATCGCGGGCGGCCGCCACCGGGCGCCAGGCGTGCACCCGCTCCTCGAGTGCGGCACTGGCGTCGGTCACGGTGGGGACGCTGGAGCCGGTTTCCGTTCTCGCCAGGGTCAGCAGGCCGTCGAGCACTTCGTTGAGCCGCTGGGCTTCGCTCACCGCCGCCGTGTACTCGCTGATACCGTCCTTGGTGACCGCCTCGTCGAGGTTGCGCAGCCGGATGTTCAACGCGGTCAACGGGTTCCGCAGTTGGTGTGAGGCGTCGGCGACGAAAGCCCGTTGCGCGGCAAGGACATCGCTCACACTGGCCGCCATGTCGTCGAAGGACCGGGCGAGCTGGCGCAGCTCGGGCGGGCCGGTGTCGGTCGCCGACGGTGCGAAGGTCTCGCCCTCGGCGACGGCCTTCGCGACCCGGCCGGTGGCCTCGTCGAGGCGGTGGATCGGGCGCAGGATCCAGTGCACCACCGGCAAAGCCAGCATGATCGCCACCGCCAGTGCGACGAGCGCCCCCGCCAGTACCAGCGCCCACCACACGAGCACCCGTTCGCGCAACGTCGCCGTCGGTGAGATGGTGACGACCGCGCCGCGCACCTCGCCGTCGACCATGACCGGCTCGGCCATCACCATGGGCCGGGAAACCCACGGCATGACCGTGCCGGTGTTCTCCGGCTGGCGGCCGGCCAGCGCGCCTTCGAGCGTGGACCGGACGGCGGGGTCGGTGCTCGCCGGGCCGGTGGTACCTGCGATCTGCTTGCCGTCACGGTCGACGATGAGCGAGGTGATGCCGTAGACCTCGTCGTACCGGTCCAGCACCAGCCCGATCCGGGTGGCCTGGCCGTCCACGAGGGGGCGTTGCGCGAGCGAGGCGAGCCGTTCGGTGATGGTGAGCCGGTCGAGGAACATGCGTTGCAGCTCGCTGTTCGCCAGGCTGATCGCGAGCGGGATACCGAGACCCAGCAGCACCGTCACCACGAGGGACAGCATTACTGGGAGCAGTCTTGAACGCACCGGAACACCTCAGGAATTCAGCACGACACGATCGCGCAGACTCGGACTTTGCCGCGTCTGCGCGATCGTGTCGTATTTTCCGATTCAGCCGGTGGCCAGCGTATCAATTGACCTCGAAGGGCCGATCACTGAGCGATTGGCATGACGACGCAGCCGCACTCGGCGACGGTCGAACCGGAAGAGTGGTCCGGCGATGTGGTGGCCGCGGCAATTCCGCATGCGGCCAGGGATGCGACGGCCAGGGCACCGAACAGTGCGGTGACCCGGCGTGCCAGGGAGTGCCTTTCTGTCATCAACATCTCCTTTTTCGATGTAGCCCGCGGTCAGCGGTCAATTGACCCCGAACGGCCGATCACTGGCGACGCTGAAGAACGAGAACTGGGTCGGGTCGGGGGGAGTGGAGGCCGCGAAGATTCCGTATGCGGCCAGGGATGCGACAGCCAGCGCACCGAAGAGCGCGGTGACCCGGCGCGCCAGAGATCCCCTTCCGGTCATCAGTTGATGCCTTTGAAGAAGACGAACTGGGTCGCGTCCAGGGGGGCGCCGTCGGCGTGGCCCCAGAACGAGAACTGGGTCGGGTCCGGCGGAGTGGAGTCCCCGAAAGCTCCGTATGCGGCCAGTGACGCGACTGCCAGGGCACCGAACAGTGCAGCGATCCGGCGTGCCAGGGACTGCTTTTCTTTCATCAACATCTCCTTAAATCGCGAGGTGGAATACCTCGCCGGAGAAATTACGCGCGTTGTTCGGTTGAGTTTCGTCACTGTGCCCGGAAGTCACTGCGCGATGCCCGTAACCACGAACTGGCGCCGCAATTCAGCCGACCGGTGTCACCACTGGACCGGCGGCGGGGGGCCGCCGAGACCACCGCCAAAGCCGGAAATGACCGGGGGCGGCGGGCCGCCGAGACCGCCGCCCAGCACGAACGCGAAAGCCAGCGCGGCGAACAGCGTGAGACTTCGTCGCATCAGGATGGTGCGACGGGAAGAGGCCTTGTCTTTCATGAACATCTCCTCGGCATGCGTGAGGTGGAATACGTCGCCGGGGAAGCTACCCGCGCTTTCCGCCGGGCTCCGTCACACTGCCCGGAAGTCGCTACCCCTTGCCCGCATCTGCCACGAGGTGTTCATTCCGCCGGTGCGGTCCGGACCACGCGGCCCACCAGGCGGTAACCGACGCCGCGCACCGTCACGATCAGGCCGGGCCTGCCCAGTTTGGTGCGCAGTGTCGCGACGTGGACGTCGAGCGTGCGGTTCGCGCCGGCCCAGGTCTCACCCCACACCTCGGCGATCAGCCGGTCACGGGGGCAGACCTCGCCGTCGGCGGCCGCGAGCATCGCCAGCAACTGGAACTCCTTGCGGGACAGGGCAATCGGCTCGCCAGCCACCGAAACCTCATGGCGGGGCAAATCGATTTCCACGTCCTGCAACCGCAACCGGTCCGAACGGGCAGCCTCGGTCGCCCGGCGCCGCCGTAGCACGGCGTCCGCCCGCGCGATCAGTTCGTCCACGTTGAACGGTTTCACGAGGTAGTCGTCCGCGCCGGAACGCAGGCCCAGGATCCGGTCGTCCACCTGGCCCTTGGCCGACACCACGATGATCGCCACGTCACCGCGGTCGCGGATGGCCCGGCATACGTCGAAGCCGTTCATGTCCGGCAGACCGAGGTCCAGCAGGACGACGTCCGCGTCGGCGGCCTTGGCGAGCGCCTCACGGCCGGTGCCGACCCAGTCGACGACTATGCCACGCCTGGCCAGTGCGGACCGGATCGCCGCGGCGACCCGAGCGTCATCTTCGACCAGTAGCGCGCGCACTCAGAAGCCTCCGCCTCAGTTCCGGTTACGGAAATACTGCTGCGTGCTTGCTGTGCGTGGCAATGCCACCGGGGGTCGTTTGCCCCGACAGGCGGGCATTCGCTGCCCCTCCGGCCAGGGCGCCGCGTCAGGCGACCAGGCTGCGGATCTGCTCGACCGCCACGGTCAGCGCGGGCAGATCGACCTTGCCGGAGCCCGCGAGCTCGTCGAGCACGAGCTTCGCCCTGGCGAGGCGGGGGCCGCTGACCTTCGCCCACGTTTCGATCCGGGTTTCGACCGGTTCGTCGCCGCCACCGGCGACCGCCACGCCCAGCGTGACCGCACGCAGTGAGGCGTACAGGTCGTCACGCAGCACGAGCCGGGCCAGCGAATGCCAGCGGTCGTCCCGGTCCAATGCGCTCACCGCGTCCTGCAGCTTGTCCATGCCGAGCCGGTCGGCGAGCGTGTAGTACAGCTCGGCGGCCGTGCGCGGGGTCGTCCCGTCGGCGGCACTCGCGACCTCGGCGATGTCCAGCAGGGGATAGGTGGCCAGCAGCGAGGCGATCTGGCGGGCGAGCGGTTCCGGCACCCCGATTTCGGCCAGACGCTGGGTTTCCTGCTCGACGGCGTCCCGTTCGTGGCCGCGGAGCAGGTCGGTGACCTCGGCGGCCAGTGGCCGCACGACCGGGGCGAACCGCGCGATCTCGGCGTCGACGTCCAGCGGCTGCGGCCGGTTGGACAGGATCCAGCGCGACGCGCGATCGAGCAGGCGGCGGGTCTCCAGGATCAACCGGTCGGTGACCGTGGTCGGCAGTGACGCCGCCGCCTCGTCGATCCGCTCCCACAGTGCGCGCAGGTCGTAGACCTCGGTCACCACGGCGAACGCGCGGACCGCGTCGGCCGAGTCGACCGACATCTCTTCCGCCAGCCGGAAAGCGTAGGTCAGTCCCGCGTTGTCGACGACGTCGTTGACCAGCAGCGTCGCGCCGATCTCGCGGCGCAGCGGGTGCCGCTCGATCTCGGCGGTGAGCCCTTCCCGCAGCGGGCGCGGGAAGTATTCCGGCACCCGGCGGGTGAAGGCGGCCTCGTCGAGCAGCTCGCTGGACAGAACGTCCGCCTTGAGGGCGAGCTTGACGTGGGCTAGCACGGTCGCCAGCTCGGGAGACGTGAGCCCCTCCCCGGCCCGTTCGAGCGCGGCCAGTTCCTTCTTGGCGGGCAACGCTTCCAGCTCGCGGTCCAGACCATGCCGGGTTTCTAGGTACCGGATCAGCCGGGCATGCACCGACAGCATCGCGGCGGCGTGAGACCGGCTGACACCCAGCATCTTGTTCTGCCGGGTGTTGCCGTCCAGCACCGTGTCCGCGACCTCATCGGTCAGCACGGCCAGCCTGCTGTTGCGTTCCTCGACGGAAAGCGCTTTCCCGGCGACCAGCTGATCCAGCAGGATCTTGATGTTCACTTCGTGGTCGGAGCAGGAAACCCCGGCCGAGTTGTCCAGCGCGTCGGTGTTGATCTTGCCACCGGCGCGGGCGAACTCGATCCGGCCGAGCTGGGTGAGGCCGAGGTTGCCGCCTTCGCCGACGACCTTGGCCCGCAGGTCCGCACCGTTGACCCGGACCGCGTCGTTCGCCTTGTCCCGTGCGTCGGCATGGGTTTCGGCCGACGACTTCACGTAGGTGCCGATCCCGCCGTTCCACAGCAGGTCCACCGGCGCACGCAGGACGGCCCTGATCAGTTCGGTGGGGGACAGGTGCGGGACGTCGTCGTCGATGCCCAGCGCGGCACGCAGCCGCGGGTTGAGCGGGATGGATTTCGCGGTACGCGGCCAGATTCCGCCACCCGCGCTGAGCTTGGCCTGGTCGTAGTCGGCCCACGACGAGCGCGGCAGCGCGAACAGTCGTTGCCGTTCCGCGAACGACACCGCCGGGTCCGGGTCGGGATCGACGAACACGTGGCGGTGATCGAAGGCGGCCACCAGCCGGATGTGGCGGGAGAGCAGCATTCCGTTGCCGAACACGTCGCCGGACATGTCACCGACCCCGGCGACCGTGAAGTCCTCGCGCTGCGTGTCCACCCCCAGTTCCCGGAAGTGCCGCTTGACGCTTTCCCACGCGCCACGGGCGGTGATCCCCATGACCTTGTGGTCGTAGCCCACCGAACCACCGGACGCGAACGCGTCGCCGAGCCAGAACCCGTACTTGGCCGAGACTTCGTTGGCGTAGTCGGAAAAAGTGGCCGTTCCCTTGTCCGCCGCGACCACCAGGTACGCGTCGTCCCCGTCGTGGCGGACCACCCGCTCCGGCGGCACGACCTGCCCGGCGACAAGATTGTCGGTGACGTCGAGCAGGCCCGAGATGAACATCCGGTAGCAGTCGACGGCTTCGGTCGCCAGCGCCCCGCGCCCGGCCGGGCGCTTGACGACGAACCCGCCCTTGGCGCCGACGGGCACGATCACCGCGTTCTTCGCCGCCTGTGCCTTGACCAGACCGAGGATCTCGGTGCGGTAGTCCTCCGGCCGGTCCGACCAGCGCAGCCCACCACGCGCCACCGGGCCGAAGCGCAGGTGCACGCCTTCCACCCGCGGTGAGTACACGAAGATCTCGCGGTGGGGCCTTGGTTCGGGCAGGCCGGGCACCTCGCGCGAATTCAGTTTCAGCGACAGCACGTGCTCCGCGCACGGCCCGTTCTTCTTGCCGCTGAAGGAAAAGTAGTTGGTGCGCAGCGTCGCGTGCACCAGACCGAGGTAGCCACGCAGGATCCGGTCCGCGTCGAGGCTGGTGACCTCGTCGACCATGCGGCTGATCTCGGTGTCGAGTTCTTCGGTCCGCTGCTCCCGGGCCTGGTCGTCGAGCTCCGGGTCGAACCGGGTCTCGAAGAGCCGGACCAGCGCGGTGGCCACCTGGGGATGGGACAGCACGGTGTCCTGCAAGTAACTGTCGCTGTAGGTGGTGCCGACCTGGCGCAGGTATTTGGCGTAGGCGCGCAGCAGCGCGGCCTGTCGCCAGCCGAGCGGGGTCCGCACCACGAGCGCGTTGAACCGGTCGGCCTCGGCGTCCCCGCGCCACACCGCGGCGAACGTCTCGGAGAACCGCGTCCGCACGTCCTCGTCCCGCCAGACACCGGTTTCCTCGTGTGCCAGGCCGAAATCGAAGATCCAGCGCGGGACGCTGTCCCACTCGATCTCGTACGGTCGCTCATCGACCACCTCGACGCCCATCCGGTCCAGCACCGGAAGTACCGCGGACAACGTGATCCGCGCGCCTCGCAGGTACACCTTGAACCGCGCTTCGCCCGGTTCGGCGTCCGGTGGGACGTAGACCGACAGCGACAGGTCCCCGTCGCCGGAAAGCGCTTGCAGGCGGCGCAGATCGGCCAGGCCCACCTCGGCGCCGAAGTCCTCTTTGTACGCTTCGGGGAACGCGCTCGCGTAGCGCTGACGCGATTCGGCCGTGCCGTCCGGGTCGGGCTCGGCGAGGATCGCGTCGATGAACCGGTCCTCCCAGGTACGCACCGCGGCGGAGATTTCCTCGTGGATGAGCGGAATATCCGGCTCGGTCCGGTGTCCGGGATCGGTGTGCACGACGAACTGGACGGCGGTCAGCGCCGCTTCACCCGCGCGCAGGGTGTGCTCGACGGACGTGCCGCCCAGCCGGGTGCGCAGGACCTGCTCCATCGCGGTGCGGGACGTGGTGGTGAACCGGTCCCTGGCGAGGTAGACCAGGCACGAATAGAAGCGGTGCCAGGGATCGCGCCGCACGAACAGCCGTGGCCGGTGCCGCTCGGCCGAGGCCAGCACACCGGTCGCGGTGTCGTGCAGGAACTTCCAGTCCGCGGAGAACAACTCGGTGCGCGGCAGGTCCTGCAGGACGGCGAGCATGCCCCGGCCGGAGTGGGAGTCCAGCGGGACACCGGCCTCGTGGATGGCGCGCTTGACGCGGTCCGAGACCACCGGGATGGTCGTGACGTCTTCGTGTTTCGCCGCGGTGGTGAAGGCGCCGACGAACCGGTGCGCGCCGGTGACCTCGGCACCGGCGAAGATCCGGACGGTCACCGAGAACGGCGTACCCGGACCGTGCACTGTGGACCGTCCGGTCGCTCTGGTCAGCTCCAGTTCGGCCCCGCCCGCGGCGTCCAGTCCGGCGAGAAGGCTGCTTTCCTTGCGCAGCAAGCCGATTCCGGGCCTGCCGGAGTCCGCGGTGAGATCGTCGAACCGGTAGCCGAGGAACATGAAGTGACCGTCGGCGAGCCAGCCCAGCAGCGCCGCGGTGTCCGGATCGGACAGTTCGCCCGCGAGGTCCAGTGCGACCGACCGCATTTCCTCGCCGGCGTCGATGACCTCGCGCACGTCGTTCAGCACCGAGGACAGCCGGTCACGCAGCTCGTCGAGCTGGTCTGGACCGCTGATCCGGTCGACCTCGACGCTGATCCACGACTCGACGATCGTGCCGGCCTCCGGGCGCTCCGGGTCGGCGTCGGGCAGCACTTCGGTCAGCGCGCCGGAAGAATCGCGCCGCACCACGACGATCGGGTGCACGACCCGCCGTACCCGGATGCCCTGATGGGCAAGCTCGTCGAGCACCGAGTCCACCAGTCCCGGCATGTCGTCGGTGACCAGCTGGAGCACCGTTGTCGGCGCCGCCGGATGATCGGTAGTCTCGATGCGCGTGGTGCCGGCTTGCCGTACCCGCGCGAGGGTCTGGTGCGCGCGGACGAGTTCGGTCTCCTCCGCGGTCGGCGCGCCGGCCGCGCGGTAATACAGCCGGACCAGCTCGTCGAATCGTGAGTCCGCAGTGGACTTCTCGTCGGTCACGGTCATGACACTGATCGCCTCTTCCCGGTTTCTGCCGGGAAAATCTGCCATCCCCTGCCGCGCTCCGCCAGGCTGTTTGAGCAGGACTTGACGTTTTGGGCGTGCCGGGTCCCCCGACTAAATTCCCGTCAAGCCGACATCAAGTCTCTCCTAAGCAGCGTTGCCGTGGTGGTAATCGCGCTCACATCATGTACGGCTATGGCGCACCGAATTTTTCCGCGCCGCCTGCCCGCTACGGACGAAGTCCCTGATACGCAGAGGAACTCTTCATGTCCCAACCTTCGAGCCCGCCTGTCGATAGCGGGCCACGAGCGGCCGGTACCGGCCAGTTCGATCACGAGGACGCCGGCTATCACAAGGGTCTGAGCAGCCGCCAGGTGCAGATGATCGCGATCGGTGGTGCGATCGGAACCGGTCTGTTCCTCGGCGCCGGCTCGCGGCTGCACTCGTCGGGACCTGCGCTGGCCATTGTGTACGCGGTGTCGGGTGTGTTCGCGTTCCTTGTCGTGCGTGCCATGGGTGAACTGGTGATGCACCGCCCCACCTCGGGTTCGTTCGTCTCGTACTCGCGCGAATTCCTCGGCGAGAAGGCGGCTTTCTTCTCCGGCTGGATGTACTTCCTGCAGTGGGCCACCGCGGGTATCGCGGACGTCACCGCGGTCGCGAAGTACACGCAGTTCTTCTGGCCGAATGTGCCGCAGTGGATCCCGGCTCTCATCGCGTTGTTCGTCATCCTCGCGGTGAACATGGTGTCGGTGAAACTGTTCGGGGAACTGGAGTTCTGGTTCGCCGCGATCAAGGTCGTCGCGCTCGTCGGCTTCATGATCGCCGGTATCGTCCTGCTCGTCACCCGGCATCCAGTGGCTGGGAACGTGACCGGGCCGAGCCTGATCTTCGACCACGGTGGTATCTTCCCGGCCGGTGTCCTGCCGGCGGTGCTGATCCTGCAGGGCGTCGTGTTCGCCTACGCCGGTATCGAGATGGTCGGCGTGACCGCGGGCGAGACCGACAACCCGAAGAAGGTGATCCCGAAGGCCGTCAACTCGGTGGCGTGGCGGATCGCCGTGTTCTACATCGGTTCCGTCGTGCTGCTGGTCATGCTGCTGCCGTGGACCGACTTCAAGGCCGGGGAAAGCCCCTTCGTCACGGTGTTGTCGAAGCTGGGTGTGCCCGCGGCCGGCGGTGTGATGAACCTGATCGTGATGACCGCCGCGCTTTCCAGTGTCAACTCGGGTCTGTACTCCACCGGCCGGATCCTGAAGTCGTTGGCGGCAGCGGGTTCCGCGCCGAAGTTCACCGCGCTGATGAACAAGCGTGGCGTTCCCTTCGGTGGCGTGCTGCTCACCGCGGTGGTCTACCTCATGGGCATCGTGATGAACATGGTCGTGCCGAACGAGGCGTTCGAGATCGCGCTCGAGTTCTCCGCCGTGGGCATCATCGCGATGTGGTCGATGATCGTCGTCTGTAACCTTGCCTTGTACCGCAAGGCGAAGAAGGGCGAAATGGAGCGGCCGTCCTATCGGCTCCCTGGGGCGCCGTACACCAACTACGTCACGCTCGTCTTCCTGATCGGCGTGCTGGCATTGAGTTACTTCAATGGCGAGAGCGGGCGCATCCTGATTTACGGTTTGCCTGGTATCGCACTGCTTCTGGTGCTGGGCTGGCTCGCGGTTCGCGGCCGGGTCCGCCGGATCGCCGAGGAACGGGCTCTCGCGTCGGGCTTTACCGAACCCGTGTAGCAAGCCGGGTGTCAGCCGGTGGCCGGTCCCGATCCGGCCACCGGCCGGCGTGTAGTCGCATGGAGACCGCGTGTAGACCGCCTAGAGACGGCGTGAAGGATTTCCGTGCAGAATTCCGCCAACGAAAATCGGAATCGAAGGGAGCCAGATACCATGGAGCAGCTCCGCATAGCCGTCAGTGCCCTGGATCCCATCGCGGTCGCCGGCCTCACCAATTGCCTGGCATCGCGGTCCGGGGTCACCGTGGTTTCCCGTGCGCAGCCGGCCGACGTGGATGTCGTCGTCGCGGCGTGCGAACGTCTTTCCGCCCGCGCGGTGAACATGTTGAGAACTCTGGCCGGCGAACTGGGCAAGCCGATTGTGCTGGTGTTGAGCGAAATCCGGGAAGTCGAGCTGCTGACCGCGGTCGAGTGCCGCGTGGTGGCCCTATTGCCGCGCAGCGCGGTGACCGACGACCGGCTGGTGCGCGCGGCCGAGACCGCGGCGGCCGGCGGGGTGCCGGCCAACCTGCTCGGCAAGCTGGTGGAGCAGGCGGAAGCGCTGCACCGCGAGCGGATGTCGCCGGATGGTCTGGACGACGCCAACCTCACGCCGCGCGAGATCGAGGTGCTGCGGCTGATGGCGGATGGTTTGGACACCAGCGAAATCGCCGACCGGCTCCGGTATTCGGAGCGGACCGTGAAAAACGTGATCTACGCGGTGACCAACAGGTTGCAGCTGCGTAACCGATCCCACGCCGTGGCCTACGCGATGCGTGCCGGCGTCATCTGACCATCCCGCGGGAAACCCCCGCTGTACACTGTCCGAAATGGACTCGAAGATCTGCCGCGCGGCCGGCCACGAGCCGGCCGCCGGTTCAGATCAACCCTTGGCGAAGGGCGTGGGCGACCGCGTGCGCGCGGTTGCGCAGACCGAGCCGGGCCTGCAGATCGTGCAGGATGTTCTTCACCGTGCGTTCGGAATAGTTGAGTTTCGTGGCGATCTCGGCGGTGCCGAGCCCCTCCGACAGCAACCGCACCACCTCGGTTTCCCGGCGGGACAGCACACTCAGCGTCAGATCCCGCGGGGCAAGGGTGTTCTCGTGCAACCTCGACAGCCCGCGAAGCAGATCACCGAGCTGATCGGCCGGCAGGTGCCCGCGCTCGTGATGAGCGTCGGCGATGGCACGCAGCAACCGCTGGGGAGTCGCCTCCGCCCGCGGAATCAGGACCACGAGTCCGTATTCGAGCGCCGCCCAGAGTTCACCTTCGCGTGGTTCGTCCGCGACCAGAACCAGCCGGGTCGGCGCGCTCAGCATCGTCCGCAGCCCGGACTCGGCGACCGCCACCACCACATCCGCGTCGGCTTCGTCGTCGACCAGCAGCAGACCGGCGGCTTTCGAGAGCTCGCCGGTCACCCCCACCTGAACGAGGGGATCGGTCGCGCGCACAGCCACCTGAATCGTGACACGGCGTGCCTGTGGGACGGAGGGATGATCCACTGTCCGGGTGATTCGCGACGACATGAGCCTAGCGAACACTGTCAGACGGTAATCGACAAGATGCGGAGGGCGGCAGGCTTTCACTTTCGAGGGCCCGCCGGTGTAAAAGGGCAAATGTCGATAGCACAGACGGGAAGTCGATGACTTTCGGGGAATTGCTGCTCGAATACCGCGCCGCGGCCGGACTTTCGCAGGCCCAGCTGTCCCGGCGATCCGGGATCAGCGTCCGGGCGCTGCGGGACCTGGAGCACGGCCGGGCACAGGCTGCCCAGCAGCGTTCCGCCGAGGTCCTCGCCGAGGCACTGGGCCTGGCCGGCCCCGAACGGGCCCGGTTTCTGGCCGTGGCGAAGGAAGGACGCCGGCGCAGCCCGCGGACCTCGCCGGCCAGGGCGTTGTGCGCGTTGCCGGTGCCCGTGCGCAATCTCGTCGGGCGAGACGAGGAGCTGGAGCGCATCCGCGCGTGGGCGCGGGCACGCGGCGAGGCGGTCGCGATCATCGGCCAGCCCGGCGTCGGCAAGACGGCACTGGCGGTGGCGGCGGCGCATTCCGTGGCGGCGGACTTTCCGGACGGCTGCTTCGCGATCGACCTGCGCGGCATGGACGACCAGCCGGTCACCCCGCGCGCCGCGCTCGACCGGCTGCTGCGCGCGCTCGGCGTGCCACCGGCACAGATCCCGCCCACCGAGGCCGAGCAGTCGGGCCTGTTCCGGATGCTGCTCGAGCAACGCCGGGCCCTGCTGTTGCTGGACAACGCGGCCGACGAGGCACAGGTGCGGCCGCTGCTGGCGATCGCGCCCGGCTGCCTGACGTTGATCACCTGCCGTCGCGCGCTCGCCGGTCTGGAGTCGGCGCGCTGGATCCCGCTGGAATCCCTCAGCGAGTCCGGCGGGGTCGAGCTGCTGTCCACGATCATCGGCGCGGACCGGGTGGCCGCCGAGCCGAAGGCCGCCCGCGAACTCGTGCGGTTCTGCGGGAACCTGCCGCTGGCCGTGCGCATCGCCGGCAACCGGCTGGCGACCCGCTCGCACTGGTCGCTGGCGCACCTGGTGATGCTGATGCGCGACGAGGGCACCCGGCTGTCCTCGCTGTCGGCCGGTGATCTCGAGCTGCGCTCGGCGTTCGAAGTCTCCTACCGGCGGCTGTCGCCGTCCGCGCGGCTGTTGTTCCGGCGGCTGACCACCTTGCCAGGGGTGGACTTCGGCAGCGGGCTCGCCGCCGTGGCCGGCGGGCTGCCCGAAGAGGAGGTGGGGCCCTGCCTCGACGAGCTTGTCGACGCGGGCCTGCTGCAGGTGACGTTGCCGCCGGGGCGCTACCAGTTCCACGACCTGATCAAGCTGTATGCCGTCGAGTGCTGGAAGGCGGAGGAAGAGGCCGGCGAGCGGGCCCGGCGATACCACGGCGTGCTCGATCATCTGCTCGCCACCGCGACCGCCGCCGGGCTCGCGTTCTTTCCGGAGGAAACCGCCACCGGACCGTTCCCCTCCCGTGAGGAGGCGGCGGAATGGTTGAGCCGCGAGGAATCGCACTGGGTGGCGGCACAACGCGCGGCGGCGGCACTGGGTCACCATCGCGCGGTGGCCGAGCTCGCGAAGGGGATGCACTGGTACTCCGACACCCAGTGGATGCAGGGCCCGTGGGACCGGATCTTCGCATTGGGCGTGGACGCGGCCCGCGCACTGGACAGCAAGCCCGATCTGGCTCTGCTGCTGAACTTCCTCGGCTGGGCGCAGCACATGTGCCTCGGGGACAACGAAACCGGGCTGGTCACACACCGGCAGGCGCTGGCCGTCGCGACGGAGATCGGGGACCGGCGGGAACAGGCGTGGGCGCACGGTTATCTCGGTTCGGTGCTGATGCGGCTCGGCCGTCTTTCCGAAGCGCTGGAGCACACGGCGAAGGCGGTCGAGCTGTCGCGGGAGTTCCGGTTCTGGGAGATGCAGCTCGCGGTGCGGACCCGGCTCGGGAGGGTGTTGCGGGCGCTGGGCCGGTACACCGAAGCGCTTGCCGTGCACCGGCAGCTGCGTGAGGAAGGGGAGAAGCACAGCGATGAGGCACCGGCGGAGACGCGGCGCTGGATGATGGCGTCGGTCACCCTGGACATCGGCCGGACGCTGCGGGAGCAGGGTGAGCACCAGCAGGCGGCTTTGATGTTCCACGATGCCCGGCTGGTGTTCGCCGAGGGTGGTTTGCGTGGGCTGGTGGCGGAGGCCCTGCTGTCGGAAGGGCGGGCGCTGCGGGAGGCCGGTGAGTACGCCCAGGCACGCGAAACGTTGCGGTATGCGATCACCGAATTCCGCGATGTGGTTTTCCAGGAGTGGCGGGACGAGGTCCGTGCCGAACTGGCCCGGTTACCGCCGGATTAACTGAGGTGGATTTGAGGAAAAATTGATATTCTGGCAATTGGGGCACCTCTCCATGGAAAAGAAGGGACGGATCGCCGCCGCACGTCGCAATCTGGCCGTCACCGCGATTTCATGTTGGTAGTCGAACGCGGTTCAACGGGTGAAAGGCAGGCAGATGCAGGACTGGCCGGGGGAAGACCCGCTGGGGGAGATCGAGGAAATCGTGGCGGAAGCGATCGCGATGTCCTTGTTCGACAACGGGCGTGCCCTCGACACCGCCAAATGGCTGGACCGCTGTGTCGACCGTCTCGCGCCGGGTGTCGCGTTCCAGCCGTCGCCGGACGCGCGCGAAATGTATGTGGACCTGATGATGGGCCTGGCGCTGACGGCGGAATCACTGCGGGCCCGCACCCAGAGCGACCAGATCACCGCGGACCAGAACGAGCTGACGGCATCCCGATGTCTGGACCGGGTCCGCATCGAGGAACTCGTCTTCGCCGCCGACTTCCGCTTCCCGGAGGGCGGCATCTGGGGCTGAGCCCCGAGCGCGCGAGTTGAACGTTGCGTGTGCGCGAGTTGAGCGTTGGGCGCACCGGGAACGCGCAACTCGCGCACCGGGAACGCGCAACTCGCGCACCGGGAACGCGCAACTCGGGCAGCGGGAACGCGCAACTCGCGCACCGGGAACGCGCAACTCGGGCAGCGGGAACGCGCAACTCGGGCAGCGGGAACGCGCGACTCGCGCGGCGGGAACGTGCAACTCGCGCCTACATCGCTAGGTCTTCGGCGGTGAGCAGGGTGAGGTCGGCCATATCCTCGGATCCGCTCATCGCCAGCCTGGACGCCTGCCGGTCGGCCATCGACTCGAACACCTTGCGTGCGGTGCGGCCGTTGCCGAATGTGCCGTCCTTCGGGATGTCCGTGAAGTACTTGAGCAGCGCCTCTTCCGCACTCTGGTCGAGCTGGTAGTCGTGGCGTGAGCAGTGTGACTTGACGATCGTCACCAGCTCATCCGGGGTGTAGTTGGTGAATTCGATGGTGCGGCTGAACCGGGATTCCATACCGGGGTTGGCTTCCAGGAAGCTGCGCATCTCCTTGGAGTAGCCCGCCGCAATGACCACCACGTCCTCGCGGTGGTCCTCCATCAGCTTCACGAGGGTGTCGATGGCTTCCCGGCCGAAGTCGGGTCCGCTGCCGCCGCCGCTACTGGAAAGCGTGTACGCCTCGTCGATGAAGAAGATGCCGCCGAGAGCGGAGTTGAACGCCTCGGTCGTCTTGATCGCCGTGCCACCGATGATGTTCGCGACGAGATCCGCGCGCGCCACCTCGACGAGGTGCCCGGACCGGAGCACGCCGAGTCCTTTGAGGATGGCCCCGTAGAGTCGGGCGACGGTCGTCTTGCCGGTACCCGGCGCACCGGCGAAGACCAGGTGCCGGGACATCGGTGGCGCGGAAAGTCCTTTGTTGCGACGGAATTGCGCCATCTTGTTGAGGTTGACCAGCGACGTGACTTCACGCTTCACGCCGTCGAGTCCGACGAGGCTGGTCAGCTCGGTCATCGGGTCCATCGGCCCGCGGGCGGCCGAGGGTGCGGGCGCGGCGGGCTCGCCGGGCGCGTCCTGCTGGGTGACCGCGGCGGTGCCGTAGGCGTCGGGGACCCGGTTGTCGACGCTGACCAGCCCGGTGACCTCCGCGACGTCGCTCGCCTGCAGCTGCCGCAGCCCGGAGCCGGTGTTTTCCCTTGTCGCGCAACCGGAAACGACGATCGGCTCGGTGGTGCGCAACTGGATCCCGTCGGCGGAGTTGCCGACGAACTCGGAGTCCACGATCCGCCCGGACGCGCCCTTGCCGACGACGACCCCGTTGCCACCACAGCGATGCACGCGGCAGCGCACGAGTTCCAGTTCGGCGCCGTCGTCGGCGAACACGCCGTCGCCGCCGATCCCGCTCAGGTCGCAGTCGGACAGCCGGACGGACGCGCCGTTGATCGTCGCCCCGGCCTCGGTGGTACCGCGGATGCTCAACCCGGTCAGCGAGCTGCGCGCACCGCCTTCGGCCACCACCCCGGCCGCGCCGATCTCGCTCAGCTCAACGTTTTCGAACCGTCCACGTGCATCGTCGAACAACCGGATCGCGGCACCGTCGGAGCCGCTCACCCGCAGCTGGCGGAAGAACGGGTCCGCGCCGCCCGCCACCTGCACGCCGGCGAGCTTGCTGCCGCTGATGCTCATCACGTCGAACTCGGTGGTGCTGCGCTCGGCCACGTTCACCCCGGCGCCGGTGCTGCCCGCGGACTCGCACCCGGACAGGCTGCCCGCCGCGCGCCCGGCGAAGTGGAATCCGTGGCCACCGGCGTCACTCACCCGGCAGCCACGCAGAGTGGGCGCGCAACCCTCGGCGACGAACACCCCTTCGGCGCCGCTGCCGATGACCGAGCAGTCGTCGAAGGTCACCCGTTCCCGGGTGGCGAGGTAGAAACCGATTCCGGCGGTGTCGCGGATGGTGATCCGGCTGCCGGTCGTCACCGCCTGGTGCTCGACGGCCATCGCGGGCTTGGTCACCCCGGTGATCGTGGTGTCCTCGATGAGGGCCTGGCCGCGGCCGTTGAGGCAGATTCCGTTGCCACCGGCGCGATCGACGGTGCAGGAGCGGACGGTGAGCGAGCCGTCGTCGGCCACGACGACGCCGGACGTGCCGAGCCCGGTGAGGCGGCAGCCATCGAGGACGTTCTCTCGTGAGGTCACCACGACGCCCGCGCCGTTGGGATTGCTCACCTGGCATTCGCGCATCAGCACCGACCCGCGCTCCAGCGCGTACACCGCGGTCCAGCCCGCGGCGCGCACCGTGCACTCGGTCAGGCTCAGCTGGCCCGCCGTGCAGAAGATCGCCGGCGTCTCCGGATCGCTGGACTCCACGAGGATTCCCGACAGCGCCGCCGATTCCGCCGCCAGCGCCACGGCGGCACCGGCGGTCGGGGCGATGTGGACGCTGCCCGGCCCGTCCTCCGCGGCGATGGTGACGGATTTCGTCAACGTCAGGTTCTCGGCGTACCGGCCCGCGCCGACGACGATCAGCGAACCCTCCGACGCCGCGGCGAGCCCGGCCGCGATGCTCCGGTAACCGCCGGACGCGCCTTGGCTCACCAAGATCACATCGTGGGCCACGTCTTCTCCCGCCTCACTAGGTTGTGTTTCCTCACGCGCTGACCGCTGTCAGCTGGCCGCGTGCGCTCGCCGCGGCGAGGTCGATCCGCGACCGGCACCCGGTCTTGACGAACAGCCGGGACAGGTAGTACTCGACGGTCTTTTCGGTGACCTGCAACGCCACCGCGACCTGACGGTTGGTGCGGCCGTCCCGGATGAGGTCGACGATCCGCAGTTCCCGGTCGGAGAACCCGGTCCGGTCGCCCTCGGCGCGCGGCGTGGCGACACCACGGCGCCGCATCAGCGTCATCGCCTGCGCCCGGCTCGGCGCCGCACCGGCGCGGCCCGCGAGTTCATGCGCCTCGTGCAACCACGGCCGCGGTTGGTCCGCGAGCCGCCCGAGTTCGAGGCAAGCCACCAGAAGTTCCGGCAACCGGTCCTGCTCGCGCGCCAGTTCCGCGGCCTCGGAGAGGCTTGTTTCGTCAGCGTCCACCACGCCGCGGACGAACAGGAGCGCGGCACGGGTGGCGAGACTGTGCGCGCGTTCGTCAAGATCCGCCATTTCCGCGAGTATGGCACGACCGCGTTCCTCCTGGCCGCCGGCCATCGCGACCACGGCCAACCGCGCGAGCAGACGTTCCCCGCCGACCCGCGTCTCGTCCGCGGGGATCCGGCGGTAGGCCCACCAGCCGGCGGCGAGTGCCTCGGCGCTGTCCCCGGAGGCCGCCAGCAGCCCCGTTTCGACCCAGGCCCGCATCGCGATCAGCCGGTCGTCCTCGCCGGCGTCGGGAAGCCAGGCGGCGGCTTCCTTCAACTCACCGAGCCCGGTGCTGATCTCCGCGGCGAGCAGCGCACCCAGCCGGTGCGTGACACTGTCCGGGGAGCCGGTCAGCATGAGTTCACGTGCGGCCGACAGTGCGCCCTGCCACTCGCCGCGGGCGTACCGGGTGACGAGGCGCTGGTAGTGGGAGAGGGGGCCGTCGGCGGGCACCCCGTGCCCGGCCGGCAGCAGGCGGGTCAGATCGAGCGCGTCCCCGGCGAGCTGCTTTTCATGCCACGCCAACGGGTTCGCGATCAGCTCGCGGCCGGCCCGCGGCACGGCACCGGTGGTTTCCGGGTACTCGGCGATCAGCGCGGCAAGCTTGCCGTACTGGCCGAGCTGTTGCAGCAGACTGACCAAAGTGGACACTACGCGCGGGCGCTCGGAATCGCTGCCGAGGTGCCACAGCGCGGCGTGGTACCAGACGGCGGCCCGGGCCGGTTCGGCCGTGACCGCCCGGTCCGCGGCGGTCACGAGGGGGAATGCCAGCTCCGCCGACGGCGCGATGTCGCGGCCGGCCGCGGCGAGATGCCCGGCGATGACGGCGTCCCCGACGCCCGCGGTGAGCTGATATTCGGCGAGTTCTCCGTGCAGCCGCGCGACTTCCGCCCGCGTCCCGGCCAGTACGGCATCGGCCAGCGCCCGGCAGCCGCAGCTGAGCTGACCCGACTCGGTGCAGAACAAGGCACCGACCGCGACCAGCGTGTCGACCGCCTGCCCGTAGGCGGCCAGCGGGTTGCCGGTGACCGCGGCGAGCGCGGGAAGATCGTCGATGCCGAACACGGGCCCGGTCGCGGCGAGCGCCACCAGATCGTGTCCGGCGGCGTCGAGCGCGCGCACCTGGCGCACCAGATCGTGTCCGGCCGCCAGCACGACCGGCTCGTCCCCGGCGAGGCAGGCCTTGCCGTGCACGGTGACGATGCGCCCCGCCGCGCGCAGTTCGTCCACAGTGGACAGCAGCGTGCCGGGATCGCACATCAGCGGGCCGAGCGCGCGCCGCAGTGCGATCTGCAGCGAGTCGTCCGGTGCCGCGCCGATCCGCTGGCCGAGCAGGGTGAAGGCGTGCTCGTCGGACAACGGGCCCAGATCGACGAGGTGGTCGGCCAGCGGTGCCAGCTGGACCGGCGCCGCGGCGAACCGGCCGTCGTCGCGGCAGGCGGCCAGCACGAGGCAGCCGGGCAGGCAGGCCGGGGTGATCGCGAGGGTGGGATTGGTCACGGCGTCCACGTCATCGGCGATGACCACCAGCGGACCCTCGCGCCGCAGCCTGCCGAAGATCTTGGCCAGCCCGACCAGCAACCTCGACCGCAGCTTCGGCGACGCGTAGGTTTCCGGCGTGCACAACCGGCTGACCGCGTTGATCGCGTCCGCCAGCGCGACGTCGACCGAACGCTCGAGATGCTTGCGCAGCGCGGCAATCGTCGCCTGCACACCGAACGCGTCCCACGGCGCGACCCCCGCGGCGCCGAAGGAGATCTCGACGACGGTCGCGCCGTCCCGGCGCCACCGCTGCCCGACGACCGTCAGCAGCGCCGACTTGCCGATGCCCGGCGTCCCGCGGACGACCGCCAGCGTGTGCCGGTGCGCGGTGACGCCGGCCAGCGCAGCGCCGAGTTCGGCCAGCTCGTCATCCCTTCCGGACAGCGCGGTACGTTCGCGTGCCATGTTGACCCCCTGGTGGTCGACCCCCGCTATGGGTGGTGCTTCATATCGTCGCGAGTTGGACGTGCCAAGGGGCCATTCCGGTGCCTTGAGTGACACCCTGGAAGCGAATGCTGCCCGAATGTCCCACCGCGGGCCCCACTAAGGGCGAGTGAGGGATATCCCGCAAGCGCGGTAGCGTCCGCGCGCGGACGCTGTGGTGCATACCTATGAATGGGGGATAGTCGCCGATGCAGGATCATGTCGTGCCCCCTGGGCGGGGAGAGCGCGACCACAACGGCAGGAACCGGGAGAGCACCGACGTGACGGCAGCCGCGACCAAGCCCCGCGCAGACGACCTCGCAGTCGACTGGTGTGGTGCGCACGCGCTGGTCCGCAGCCCGCGCGAGGCGGCGGGCAACCCGTCGCTGGCCGCGTTCCCCGGTCGCTCCGGTCAGCTGGTCGTGCTGGTTTCGCCGGAGGCACACCGGCATCCCGCGCTCGAAAGCACCGTGCTTTCCTTGCTGCGTTCGACTTTGCCCGCGAAGCCGGGCGTGCACACCGTGTGGGTCGGCATTCCCGGTCTCGGCGCGGACCGCGGTTCCCAGGCGCCGCTGGTGCGCCGGATCCTCGACGAGTTCAAAGTCGATGTGGTCGCGCCGGACGGGAAACTCGCCGGCGATCCCGGCGCCGGGATCTACGTCGGCGCGAGCATCGGATCGGCCGGGTGGCGCCGGTTCCACACCGGCAGCGCGAGCACCGTGATCAGCGCCAGGTTCCCTGTGCCGGTATGGGAACGGTCCCTGCCGGCGGTGCCGGTGAGCGAATCCGGTGTGGTCGTCGAGCCGGTGGGCGCCGGCCTGCTGATGCGTGGCGCCCCGGCACCTCCGCTCAACCCCGGGCATCCGGCGTTCCGCGTTCCGGTGGACCCGGCGCGGCCGAAGGTGATCATCGAAGGCAGCCGGATCCTGCCCGGGCAGGCGAGCACGCTGCTGGAGACGATCCCGGGCCCGGTGCGCTCGACACTGCTGATCGTGCCGCTGGACCCGTCGATCGTGAGCCTCGGCTGGGTTTCGCAGCTGGCGGAACGCGGGGCGGGTCCGGTGATGTTCAGCACCGGCGTGCAGCTCGTGGACGGCAAGGGGGAGCACGCGGTCGTTTCGGGCGCCGGCGGGGACTCCGCGTTCCGCCCGTTCCCGGTTGCGTTGCGGCAAAGCCCGGGTTCGCTCGGCCAGGAAGTGCTCGAGATCGCGCCGGCGCCGGCGGGCTGGCAGGGCTATGGCGAGCGCGCTTACCGGCTCGGCCCCGGCGGCCCGGTCGCGGACGTCGTCCCGGCGGGGCTGGTGCTGCGCGAGGAGCCGGCGCCGGAGTCGGTGAACGCCGCGAGGGTGCCGTTCGACCCGTACGGCTGGACGCTCACCGTCGGCGTGCGGGGCCATGCGGTGACCGCGAAGGTGATCGACGCGCTGGGGCCGTTGCTGTCCGCCGCCGGCGCGGACCGGTTGCGTCGCTGCCGGGTGCGTATCGACGGGGAGCTCGACGTCGCCGATCGGGAGCGGATCGCTCAGATCGCCCGCGAGGCCGGGGTGACGCTCGATCAACCGCCGGCGCCGGGAATTCCGCCGGTGGCGGGCAAACCGCCGATCCCGATGTCGATGGTGTCGGGCCCACGCACCACGTCCGGTCCGGACGTGGAACCTCAAGCGGAGGTCCCACCGAAGCCCGAAGCCGCACCGAGGCCGGACTCCGCGCCGCAGCCGGACCTGGCGTCGAAGCCGGCCGCCGCATCGAAGCCGGTGACGCCGTCGAGCCCAGGCCCCGGATCGAATCCAGGCGCCGGGCCGGACCCGGCCGCCCCACCGAAGTCAGGCGCAGCACCGAATCCAGCTGCCGCGCGGAACCCGGGCGCCGGGCCGGACCCGTCTGCCGCACCGAACCCAGCCGCCACACCGAATCCAGCCGCCGGACGGAGGGCGGAACCCGCGCCGAGGGCCGACGTTCCGCCACCGCCGCCGGCGGGCATGAAGCCGGTTCCGCCTCCGCCGCCCGGGGCGCCCCGGCCTCCGGGTGCGCCGAACCCGCCCCGGCTGCCGAACCCGATGCCACCGGGGCACCAGGTCCAGTCCGGCGTGGCCGCCAAGGCGGCCCCACCACCGCCGAACCCGGCGCCGCCGAACCCCGTGATGGTCACGTCGCCGGGAATGCCGGTGCCGATGATGTCCGGGCCGGCCGCGGAAACCGTTGCCGTGCCGGCGAACGCGGCGCCCGCGCGGGCCGAGCCGGAGCCGGACGACGACGTGGTCTCGGCGACGGCCGAGCCGTGGCCGGAGCGCGCGAGCACCTCCGGTGAGCAGAGCCGGTTCAGCGCCGCCGCGGGAAACGCTTTCACCGACGGGCTTTCCCTGGTGAACGCGGCACTGGCGACCTGGCCTGCCTTGCGCCGCACCGAAGCCGGCGCCAAATCCGACTACGTCGCGGTGTGTCTCTACCTGTCGCGCGGCGAGGTCGGTGGGGTGAGCGTGAACCGGACGTTGCGCGCGGGCAAGGAAGTGTCGACCGAGGCGTACATGTCGTGCCTCGTGTCGGGCCTGATCCGGCTGCCGATCCACCGGCGCGTGGTGCTGCGTCAGGCGAAGGCGAAGGCGTCGCGGAAATGGGAGGTCGGCGCGGTGCTGACCGATCCCGGTTTCGTCAGCGCCAGCGTCGGCTACGACGTCACCGTCGCCGGGGCGGCCGCGGATCTGCTGATCTGGCCCGCCACCGCGCGGCGCACCTCCGAGCTCGTGGTGAACCGCCCGATCGACGAAGCCGTTTTCCTGCCCGGCAGGCGATTCAAGATCCTCGGGACGCGCAAGGCCGAGGGCATCGAGGACGTCGACGGGCCGACGGTCCCGCCCACCACGGTGCTGCTGCGCGAGCTGACCACCGATGAGTCCGATGTGGACCGTCTCGACACGGCCGCGCTCGCCCGGCTGGAGCGAGCCTGGGCCACGCGCGCGCAGCGCAGCCTCGACGTCGTCGACGATCCCGATGTGGTGCTGCGGCTGACCATGCCGATGGTTCCGGCGTAAGGGAGCGAACAGTGCGGAAGTACCTCGCGGCCGGCGCCGTCGCGCTCAGTGTGCTGCTCACGGCTCCGGCGGCACCGGCGCTGGCCCAACCGGCGTTGCCGTCCGGCCAGCAGCAGGCCTGCCTCGGCAAGCCGCCTGCCAGTGACCCCGCGGTCCCGTGGGCGCAGCAACAGCTTGCGCCACAACGGGTCTGGACGCTCACCAACGGGGCAGGCATCGTCGTCGGGGTCGTCGACACCGGGGTCGACGCGAACACGCCGCAGCTCGCCGGGCACGTGCAGGCAGGCACCGACGTGCTCAATCCCGGTGGGGGAACGGGAAACAGCGACTGTTTCGGGCACGGCACGTTCGTCGCCGGCATCATCGCCGCGTCCCCGCTGGACGGAACCGGGTTCACCGGGGTCGCCCCCGGGGCGCAGATTCTGCCGGTCCGGGTTGCCAACAACGCCGACGACGTGTCCGCCGCCTCGATCGCCACCGGGATCCGTGCCGCTGTGGACGGCGGGGCGCGGGTGATCAACGTGTCCGCGAGCACGACCGTGCAACTGCCCGCGTTGCAGGATGCGGTGGCGTACGCCGAATCGCGCGATGTGGTGCTGATCGCGTCCGCGGCGAACAGCGCCAAGAACGGTGACCCGGTGACGTATCCGGCGTCCTATCCCACGGTGATCGCGGTCGGCGCGATCGATTCCGCGGGCCAGCGCGCGGATTTCTCCCAAACGGGCCCGTATCTCGGTCTGGTGGCACCGGGCGTGAACGTGGTCAGCGTCGGACCGGGCGGGCCGGGGCAGTGGCAGGGCAGCGGAACCAGTTACGCCGCACCGTTCGTGACGGCCACCGCGGCGCTCATCCGTGCTTACCGGCCGGGGCTCAGCGCGGCACAGGTGCGGCACCGGCTGCAGGTGACCGCCGATCACCCGGCCGCGAAACTGCCCGACCCGGAACTGGGCTGGGGCACGGTGAATCCGGTCGCCGCGGTTTCCGCCGTGCTGCCGGAGGAAAGCGGTGATGCCGGCAGGACCGTGAAGGCCGAACCGGCACACGCGCCCGTGGTGCAGCCGCTCGACAAAGTCGGCCCGCTGCTGGTGGTGCTCGGCCTTTTCGTGGCGCTGCTGCTGGCCTTCGTGCTGGTGCTGTGGCGGCGGATCGGTCCGGCCGGCCACCGCCGTCAGTGGCGCCGTGGCCGGGTCATCCGGCCCGTGGAACCCCCTTCGCCGGACCGGGAAAAGGCGCCGGACCACGCCTAGGGAGCCCGCTCAAATCTTGGTCAAACCTTCGCCATGTCGGTAAACGGGGCCGAAAAGCCCTGTTAGCGTCCGAAAGACGCATCCCCACATGAGCCGGAGCGTGTCTTGACTTTCGATTTCAGCTCGTTCAGTTTCAGCAATTCCCAGTTGTTCACCGATCCTTACCCGATTTACCACGAACTTCGCGAACGTGAGCCGGTGCACCGTTCGACGATGTATGGCGGCTCCTGGATCCTGTTCTCGTACGAGCATGCCGCGACCCTGCTGCGCGATTCGCGGCTGACGAACAACCGCGCGAACCTGCCGGTGCTGGCACTCCGGCCGGAACAGCGCGCCGAGTTCACTGATTTCGTCGCGTTTCTGCGGACCTGGTTCGCGTTCCACGAAGGTGATTCCTATGTGCTGCGGCGCGCGGCGATGGACGGGGTTTTCCGTATACTCACCCGGTCACTGATCACCGAGGTCGTCCAGGATTCCGTTGACACCCTGCTGTCCCGTTGGGACGGCCGGGCGAAAATGGATCTGGTCGCCGATTTCGCGCGGCCGTTGCCCGCCATGGTGTTCACCCGCCTGCTGGGCGCACCGGAGTCGGACTACGCGCAACTGGATCATTGGGCCGACGACATCGCCTACCTGTTCGCCGCCAGCGACATCACCGTCGAGGACGTCCGCCGTGGCTGGGCCAGTGCGCAGGCGCTGATGTCCTATTTGGAAACCCTGGCCGCCGAAATGGTGAAATTTCCCGAACGTTCACTGCTCGGTACGATGCTCGCACGGCAGGAACCCGGTTTTTCCTTCACCGTGGCGGATGCGTGTGCGCAGTGTGTGCTCATGATGTTCGCCGGGCTGGAACCTTCCCGGCACCTGATCGGCTCCGCAATCCTTGCCCTGCAACAGTTTCCTGACCAACGCGAGCTGCTGCGGGAGAACCCGCGGCTGTGGCCGGCGGCGGTGGAGGAATTCCTGCGGTTCGACCCGCCGGTGCAGTACATCGGCAGGCTCGCCGCCGAGTCCTTCACCTACCACGGGCACCGGATCGAAAAAGGACAGCCGGTGCTGCCGTTCGTCGGTTCGGCCAACCGGGATCCCGGGCAGTTCCCGGAACCGGATGTCCTCGATGTACGGCGGCGCCCCAAGCATCTCGCCATGGGCGAGGGATTGCACCGGTGCCTCGGCGCCGGACTGGTCCGGGTCCAGACCGGTATCGCGCTGCGCTCGTTGCTGGACCGGTTTCCGGAGCTGGAAGTGTGCGCCGATCCGGAGCCGGTATGGCACTCCTATGCGGGTTTCCGCGGTTTGAAGTCGCTCACCGTCGCCGTGTGATTCCACAATTTCCGTACGCACGGGCAGCGAACAGGGGCAAAAGGGTCTATCGCACCGGAAACCACTGGTACCGGGTGTATCCACGCAAGTGCGACCCCACCGAAACCCGTGATGAGGAGTACCGATGAACAACAAAGGCGTCAAGGCCGTCCGCAAGACGCGGGTGCCGCAGGCCGGCCGGCTCGCCGTGGCCGTGGTCGCCGTGGCGATGGCGCTGACCGCGTGCGGCACGAAGGTCACCGGTGCCGCCGCGGCGCCGACGTCGGCCGCGCCGGCGCAGGCGGAGACCACCAGTGCGAAGGCGACCCCACCGACGCCCCCGGGTAGCGGTAAGACGGCGTCCGCCGCCGTCGCATCCTGGGTCACCCTGGTACTCAAGGGGGACTACGACAAGGCGTGCCGGTCGACCGCCGTGGTGTCTGCCGAACCCGGGGACGATGTGGACAAGCTGTGCGCGAGCGGCGGAGACGGCTTCGACGCGGTGAAGCAGCTTCACGAAGCGTGGGCGACGAAGCAAGGCGTCAAGCTGCCGCCCGAGGTGAAGGTGACGGTGAACGACGTCAAGGGACAGGACGGCAAGGCGACGGTGCCCGACACCGATATCAAGGTCGGCGACAAGACGCTTCGCGACATCGAGCTCATCGAGTCCACGGGTGACACCAGCTCGTTCCAGCTGAGCCTGCAGGTGCAGAAGAAGGATGACCTCTGGTACGTGGCCGGGATGGACATCAAGGCGTGATCGCAGTCGCCTCACCGGGTACGGCCGGGCAGCCGAGCTGCCCGGCCGTACCCATGTTGCCCGGAATTCGCCTGGTATTTGCCTGAACGGGCAAGCCGGGTGCGGCGCCGTCAAGATGCGTTAGAGACGCCGTGAAGACATCTCGTCCAGACTCTGGTCAAGCTAGACAGAGCTGGAGGAACCATGAAGCGAGTCCGGGTGGCCGTCCGCACCGATGATCCGATCACGACCGCGGGCCTGGTCAACTACGTGCAGTCCCGGCCGGGCCTGACCGTGGCGGGCGACCTGGCGAGCGGGCAGGCCGATGTGGTGGTCGCGGCGTTCGACCGCTTGTCCACCAATGCCGTGGCCACGTTGCGCGAGCTTGCCGAGTACGAGCGCCCCATCGTGCTGGTGATCAACGAGATCAAGGAAGTCGAGTTGTTCACCGCGGTCGAGTGCCGGGTGGTGGCGATCGTGCCGCGCGCCGCGACGACCAACGAGCGACTGGCGACGAGCATCCAGGCCGCCGCGGCGGAGGGTGCGGACATCCCGCCGGACCTGCTGGGCCGGCTGCTCGAGCAGGCGGAGTGGCTGCACCGCGAGGTACTGGCGCCGAACGGGCTGACCGCATCGAGCCTTTCCGAGCGCGAGATCAGCGTGCTGCGGCTCATCGCCGACGGTCTGGACACCGGGCAGATCGCGCGCAACCTGTCCTACTCGGAGCGCACCGTGAAGAACGTCATCTCGGCGCTCACCAGCCGGCTGCATCTGCGCAACCGGTCGCACGCGGTGGCGTATGCCATGCGCGCGGGCGTCATCTGAGGCCGGTGGTCTCTGGAGGGATGGGCACCCCCGGACGGCGCGTGCGCCTTCAGGGGAGTGTCAGGGGGCCCATCGGCCGCGACACCGTTGTGGGCGGCGGCTCCGCCGACAATGCAGGAAGGTTCGCCGGCGCCTCGCCCTTCGAGTGTGCGTGATCACGCCCCGGATGCGCCCGGCCCGAGGTCGCTCGTCGGCAAGGAGTGCCCCGATGGACCGGTGATCCTCCGCATCACCGCGCGTGAGCTCTTTCACCACGCACGGCGCTTGCGCCGCCACCCGCACCGGCACGCAAGCCGCTTTCGCGACACCCCTCAGTCCTGGATTTCCCGCATCGCCGCGCGGGTGAGTGTGGTCGCGGTGTGCACGATGCTGGTGATGGCCTCCTCGATGGCCAGCCCGCATTGATCGGTCAGGCAGAACAGTGGCTCCGCGCCCATCGTGATCGCCAGGTCGCGCTTGAGCTGGGCCAGCCGGGGATGATCGCCGGGCAGTGTGGCGGCCCACGGTTCCAGCGCGAGGTCGATCAGCTCGAAGCGGAACCCGCGGCGGGTGGCGACGGCGCCGGCCGGGTCGGTGATCGTCGCCGCGATCGTGGTGCGCACCGGCTGCTGGAACCGTGCGACGTGCCGCATCAGGTAGCCGGTGACGGCGGCGACCCGCGCGACCGGGTCCGTGGAGTCACCGGCATCCGCGAGCGCCTCCGCCGGGTCGTTTTCCTGTTCCGCCATGGCTTTCTGCAGCAGTGTCGCGAGGTCCGGGAAGTACCGGTAGGCGGTGGCTTCGGACACCATCGCCGCCTTGGCGACCTCGGGCATCGTCACCGTGCGACCGGTCCGCACCAGTTCGGCCGCCGCCTGCAGGATCGTGTTGTAGGTCCGCCGCTTCTGGTTGATCCGCCCGCCTGTGTCCAGCGAAGTCATCCTGCCTCCCGCACTCTGTTCATGCGAGTGTACTCGCATGAAGATGTTCGTGCACGATTTCCCCAAACGGGGCCGGAAGACCCCGGGTTGGGAGTGATCATCTCCGTAGCGTGGATCCATGACGTTCACCGGCACGCCGCGGAAAGCGCCTCGCTGGTACCACGCCACCACCGAGCTCGACGACTTCGCCATCGTGAGCTACCGGGTCGATCCCGCCGGACTCGCCCGGCACCTGCCGGCCCACGTCGTACCGGAAACGTTCACCTTCGAAGACGGCACCACCGCCGCGCTCATCTCCGCCGTCGCGTTCAAGGACCGCGATTTCCGGTTCCGCGGGCTCCCGGCGGTCACCATGTCGTGCGGGCAGATCAACTACCGCGCCTACGTGCGCGCGTATGGCACGACCGGGGTCTGGTTCTTCGGCACCAGTCTCGACCACGCGCTCGTCGCGATCCCGCGGACGGTGTGGGGGATGCCGTGGACCCGCAGCCGGATCGGGATCTCCTCGGCGCCGGACCGGTGGCGGATGAGCGCGTCCGACGTCTCGGGCGAAAGTCACTGCGAGCTGGTCGCGACCGGGGAGCCGCTCGGGGCGCTCGACGGTTTTCCCGACGTGGACAGGATGTTGCGGCTGCTGACCCATCCCACCGACGGCTGGTACCGGCGACGTGCCGGTGGCGTCGGGCATTACTCGATCTGGCATGACGTCATGGCACCGAATCCTTACCAGGTGGTTTCGGCGCGGTTGACATTCTTCGAGCAACTCGGGTTGATCGAGCCCACCAGTCTTCCGCACTCCGCATTGGTCCAGCCGACCGTGCACTTCGACATCCACACGCCACCACGGCGAATGCCGGCGGAAAAATAGTTCGAAGTCGGCTGAACTCGGATCCGTCGCGCTCCGTTCTTCCCCGTATCGAGGGGTGCACGGGCACCGGCGATTGCCGCGGGGCTCCGTGCTGTCCGAAAGTTTGTCCAAGGTCGGTTGCCTCTTCTCCCCGTGATCTTCCGGGCGAGCCATGGCGGCAATACTGTGTGGCCCCAAGCTCCAGTTAAGGAGACGCTTGTGGCTGTTTCTTTTGTGCATTCGGTGGGGGCACGGCCGTCCGGCCTGGTCACCCGGTTGTCCGCGGTGCTCACGCTGGCGTTCGTGCTGTTCGCCGTCACCGCACCCGCGGCAGCCGCGCAGACTCCGCCGTCACCCCACGGGCATGGGTCTCCCGGTGACGCCCCGGCCATGGACCCGGGAACCACCGGGGACCAGGACACGTCCATTTGGGACACCCCATGGGGACCGTTGTCGCAATACGATCGGAACCTGCTGATCAACGTGCGCTGGGCGAACCTGTGGGAAGCGCCGTCCAGTGACGAAACCGCGCAGCGGACCACGAACTCGAAAGTCCGCACCGCGGCGGAGCAAATGATGACCGACCACCACATCCTCGACGAGGCTGTACTCGGCGTGGCAGCGAAACTGAATGTCGCCATGCCGACAACGCCGACGCCATTGCAGCAGTCATGGCAGCAGGAGATCCATGAGAAAACGGGGCGTGACGCCGATGACGCCTGGGCGAACCTTACCCGCGAGGCACACGGCACCATTTTCATGTTGCTCGCGACCGTCCGCGCACAGACCAAAAACGATATGGTCCGCGATTTCGCGCAGCAGGGGGTGGATATCGTGATGCGGCACATGACCCTGCTGGAAAGCACCGGCCTGGTCCGCTCGACGTCGTTGTACGTCGGCTCGATGGCCAGCGCGCCGTACCAGGTGATGCCGAGTAAAAACAAGTTGTTCGTCGGTATCGGCCTGGCCGTGCTGGTGTTGCTCGGCACGTTCGCTGTCGTCCGGATCGCTGCGCGGTACAACCCCCGGCCCCGGGTGGCGGAATGACCGTCCACATGCAACTGTTGTTGCACACCAACGATTTTGTACTGGCCGCGGCGATCGACGCTCATGACGTCGGTATCCGGCAGATGGCGGCGCTGTCGGCCAGGTTCACCTACCTGGCGATGTGTCTGACCCTGTGCTGGGGCGTGCTGACCGCCACGGGCTGGGTTCGCCGCGTCACCGGACATCAGGCGCTGCGGGGCGGGCACATGATGCTCGCCGCGTTCACGGTCATCGCCGGCCTGGTGCATGCGATGTCGTTCCTGTTCCTCGACGAGCGCGTCCTTTCCGGAATCCAGATCTTCGTTCCTTTTCTCGGTGGCGAATTCCGGCACGCGCTCGGCATCATCGCCTTCGATCTGATGGTGGCCATCACCGCGACCGCCGGGTTGCACCGGCTTTTCCGTTACCGCAACTGGTTGCGTTTCCACCAGCTTGCCTATCTCGCGATCGCGCTGGCCTTCGTGCATTCCTGGCTCGGCGCGTGGGCCAACACCGATGTCGACGTCATGTGGCTCGCCGGGATCACCGTGGCGATGCCGGCGCTGGCGCTGGTGGCGCTGCGGGTGCTGCCGCCGAAACTCCTTGTCCGGGCCGGACTTGTCGGCGCCGAGATGGCCGCGGTGAAGCCGTTGGACAAGACCGCGCCGATGCGGGTCAGTGTGGACAACCAGCGTTGCCACCGCTACGGGTTCTGCCAGTCCGAGGCGCCGGATATCTTCCAGCTGCTGGAAGACGGGCGGCTACAGTACCGCGCGATGCCTGACGTATCGCAGAACTCCGATGTCCGATCGGCCGCCCGTGCTTGCCCGATGCGGGCCATTCAACTGCAGGGAGCCCAGCGATGAACCGGATTGTCATCGTCGGCGGGGGACTGGCCGGGATGCGCGCCGCGGAACGCCTCCGGGAAATCGCGTTTTCCGGGGAAATAGTCATCGTCGGTGACGAGAACCAGCTGCCGTATCACCGGCCGGCGTTGACGAAAGGGTTCCTCGACGGGCACATGAATGCCGCCGATCTCACGATCGAACCGCTGCTGGAACTGGATGCGGTGTGGCGCAACGGCACCACAGCGTCCAAACTGGACCCGAAGCGCCGCGTGGTTTCCTTGCCCGGTGGGGAAGAACTGGCTTACGACGGTCTGATCATCGCGACCGGTGTCGAAGCCCGAAGGCTCCCGGGTGGGCCGCACGGCCATCCCCGGGTCGTCGTCATCCGCACGATCACCGATGCCCAGCGGGTGCAACGGAGGATCGCCGGTAGCCACAAACCGGTGGTCGTCATCGGCAGCGGGTTCATCGGCGGGGAAGTCGCCTCCACGCTCAAGGCGATGGATCGTGACGTGACGATCGTGGGCCGCTCCCAGGGTTTGATGGGTAATGTGCTGGGCCCCGAACTCGGGCAGCAGATGGCCGATCTGCACTGGCGCAACGATGTTCACCTTGAACTCGGCGTGCAGATCGAGGACTGGGATCTGCACGATCCCGACACTGTCGGGATCCGGCTGTCGACCGGCAAGATCCTCGAGGCCGGGTGTGTCATCGTGGCCGTCGGTTCGGTGCCGGTGGTGGGATGGCTGCGCGACGCCGGGGTCCAGGTGGACGACGGGCTGCTGTGCGAGCCGACCTGCCATGTCATCGGGCTCGACGACGTCGTCGCCGCCGGCGACGTGGCACAGTGGACGAACCGCCGGTTCGCCGAGCGGCCCCGGCGTGTCGAGCACTGGACGAACGCGATCGAGATGGGCCGTGCGGCGGCGGAAAACCTGCTGGCGGGCCGGGCTTCGGCGCGGCCGTTCGAGCCGCTGCCGCGATTTTGGTCCGAACAGCACGGGGTCCGCATCCAGGCGGCGGGCATTCCTCCGCTCGGTACGGAACGGGTCGTGCTGGAGCAGGATCCGACCGGAGCCCGTTCGGTGACCGCGTATCTGCGTGATCATCGGCCGGTCGGGATCGTCGGCCTCAATTCCTCCCCCGCGGTGCTCACGTATACGGAGGAACTGCTGGAGCGGCGCGGGTTGCCGGACCCGGGAGCGTGGAGCAGAAAACCGGCCCCGGCGCGGCGAGTTTCCTTCCTGGAGGCCGTCCGTAGCGCGTGAGGTGTTCGAAACGAGAGGGAAGGGAGGAAAAGTGAACAGAAAAACACTGGCGGTGTGCGTACTGGCCGGTGCGGGCCTGGCCGTGGTGCTGATCACGGAATCCGGCTCGGATGGCGATATGAGCAGCGCGGCTCCCTCCATCGTCCGGGCACCGGCGACGGGGTCGCCCCTGGCACCGATGCTGACTCCCGGCCCGCCGGAGGCGGGGGACGCGAGCGTCAAGTCCCAGGCGACCGGTGGCCCCGGTTACGTCGGTTTCACCATGGTGAACAAGAAAGTCTATCTGGTCGCGGCAAAGGACGGCCCGGCAGCCATGCAAGTGTCCACAATGGTCAGTTCGGGTGAGCAGCCGGCGTTCCGGTGCGAGAGCACCACCGCCGACCGGGTCGCCGCTGCCCCATTCGTCGGCGTCGCGCTGGACACCTCGAAGGGAAGTGCCGCGCTGCCGGTGATTTCCGCGGACGGCGTCGCGCCGGAAAAGAAGCTGGCCTGTGCACTGACGAATGCCGCGGGCGGGTGAGCGTGACATGGCCCCGCCGAGCTTGGGAGCCCGCGTGAGTTCATCGAAGCAATCTCCGGCTGACGACGAGCCTTCCCGGGCCGGTGTCCGATTCGGCGGCTGGTCCGGGTACCAGGAATGGGCCGCACACGATTTCCGCCCGCGGACGGCAGCGGACGAGAGTGGGAGTCCGGTGAGGACGACTGACGTGGTGATCGAGATGTCCCCGATGACCCTGCTCTGGATGGAGGAAGACGCCGCGGATCCGCGCCCGGTTTCCCCGTTGCCGTCGCAGACGACGGCCGTGCCGTGGGACGGTGTTGATCCGGGTGCCGAACCGGATGACGAGGGCACTCTCCATGTCCGGCCCTACGTTCGAGCCCGTGGCCGCGCGGCGGCCCGGTACGAACTCGAGTTCGAGACTTTACTGACCACCACCGGAAAACACCTGTCCTGGTCCGGCGAGCGGGAGCTGTCCGCCGACCAGTTGACGCTGTGCCGCCTGTGTGACGCGCCGCGGTCGGTAGCCGAGATCGCCGTGGAACTCGATGTCGCGATCGGGGTGGCCAAGGTTCTCATCAGCGACGTGATCGACCAGGGACTTCTTGAGCTGCAGGAGATGACGCCGATGATCAGCGGGCGGCCACCGATGGAACTGCTCAAGCGGGTCCATGCGGGCATCGCGAAGCTCGCCTAGCAGCACAACCGAGCCGGCACGAATACCGAGTGGATGAGGAAAATGCGGAACACAGGAGGACAGCCCGCGCCGGAGCGTGGCGGCGCGGCGAGCACGGTGCCCGGACCGGTCCGCACGCTGGCCGCCTGGCGGCGCTGGCCCACGTCCGTGAAGATCGTCGCGCTGGTCGCGCTGCCCGTCCTCATCGCGGGTGCGACCGGCGGCGTGCTGGTGGCGACCACCATGAGCACCGTGCGGGGCGCCTACGCCGATGAGCGGATCGTCCAGGCCGAGAACAGCGTGCTGAAGCTGCTCGGGTCGGTGCAGGCAGAGCGGGAGCTCGGTTCCGGAACGGCGAACACGCCTGCCGATCAGGGGCAGCTCGCCGACGCGCGGAGCGAAGTGGACACTGCCGCCGCGCAGTTCAGTGCCGCGATGGCCGCGGTGGGCGAGTCCGGCGAGCCACGCCGGGCGGCCGAAGCGCAACTGGCCCGGATCAACGATGTCCGTGCGGTGCCGGGCCCGGTCCAGCTGGTGACCGCGTATTCGGATCTCACCGGCGCGCTGCTCGATGTTTCCAGCACGCTCGTGCGCCGCGCCGATGACAGGGAACTGTCCGCGGATTTGCTCGGCACACTCGATCTCGCCAGGGCACACGAGTATCTCGCCCGTCAACAGTCCTTTGTGGAATTGGGCCTCGGTGGCGCGCCGGTGGCCGGGCCGGACCTGGCCGCGGCGCGGGAAGCCACGACGCTGGGCGCAAGCTGGCTCGATCAGTTCACCGCCATCGCCCCCGACTCCGCGCTGCGGGCTTACCGGGAGACCGTGCCCGCCGACGACAAGGCCGCCCGCGACGCGCTCGCGGCCCGTGTCCTGAATCCTGGCGCGGCGTTCGTCCCCGCCGTCCCCGCCGCACAGTGGCGTGACGCCGGGCGAGTTGTGGACCGGCTGGACGTGCTGACCGGCCAGTTCAGCGCGGCGGATATCGGACTGGCGAGCCGGAAAGCGGACGACGCGGCGGCACGCAACCGGACGTTGGTGATCGCGCTGGCCGCCGCCGGGGTGGTCGCCGCGATGCTCGTCCTGGTCATCGGCGGCTATCTCCATCGGACGGTCTCCTCGTTGCGCCGCAGCGCCGTCGAAATCGCCGAGACGGGCCTGCCCGCGAAACTGCGCAGGGCAAGGGAAGGCCACCCGGAGACCGCGCCTTCGCTGCCCCCCTCGCACGACGGGGAATTCGGCGCGCTCGCGAAGGCGTTCGATTCCGTGTGTGCCGAAGCGATTTCGGCCGCGGCCGAGCACGCGAAGATGCGGGCCGGCTATTCGGAGGTGTTCGAGAACGTCTTCATGCGCAGCCAGTCGCTGATGCTGCGGCAGCTGCGGTTGATCGAGAACCTGGAGAAGGACGAACCGGCCCCCGACCGGCTCGAGTTGCTCTACCGGCTCGACCACCTGGTCACCCGGATGCGGCGCAACAACGAGAACATCCTGGTGCTGTCGGGAAACGAGCCCGTGCGCAAGCCGGGCAAACCGGCGACGGTGGAAACCGTGTTCCACGCGGCCACTTCGGAAATCGAGCAATACCAACGGGTCGAGGCGCTCGACGCGCCGAAAGCGAAGATCATCGACACGGCGGCGCAGGATCTCACCCGGATGCTCGCCGAGCTGCTCGACAACGCGACCTCGTTCTCCGCGCCGGAAACGACGGTGACCGTGCAGGGCCAGATCCTGCGTGACGGCAGCCTTTCGATCGCCGTCGTGGACAGCGGGATCGGCATGTCGGACGAGGAGCTCGAACACGCGAACCAGCGGCTGACCCGGCTGGGTTCCGCGGATCTGGCCGACTCGCGCCGGGTCGGGCTGGTCGTCGTCGGCAGGCTCGCCGGCCGCCACGGGATCGGGGTGGAACTCCTCGGCGGGGACCAGGCGAGCGGGGTGACCGCGGTGCTGTCGGTCCCCGCGGACCTGGTGCTCGAAGCCGAGCGTCCCGGCTGGGCGGACCGCAGGCACGCGATGCAGGCGGCTTCGTCGCGCCGGGCAAGGCAAAACCCGCCGGCCGCGACCGGTGGAGCGGCGAACGGGCAGCTGGCGCCGGTGCGGCGGCTGGTCGAAGTCGGTGCCCGGCAGGAAAAAACCGCCGAACGTGCGGCGCCCGCGCCACTGGACGAGCAGACCCGGCAGCAGCTGGTCGAATCGTCGCATGCGGACGTGCCCGAAGAGCTTCCGGTCCGGACGCCCAACCGTGTCATCGGCCGCAGCGGTGCCGTGACGGCGAAGACGGCCGAGCAGCGGGCGGCGTCCGGATGGTTCAAGGCACGCAACACGGCCACCCAGCCACGGGCGGTCTCGCGTTCCACCGTGGCGGACGGTTCGCGGGAGAACTGGCCTTCTCAAGCCGACGAAGGATGGATCATCGTGGAAACCGTCGCACGCAGTGACAAGTACACCTACACCGATGACGGCCTGCCGATCCGCCGGCGTGGCGCCCAGTTGTTGCCGGGAAGCGCGGCGGGCAGGCCCGTGCAGTCCACCGAGCGCGACCCGGCGCGTGCCCGCAGCCGGCTGTCGAGTTTCCAGCAGGGAATCCGGAAGGCACGGGGCGACGACGGCAAGCGGCCCAGAAAGCCCGGCGGATGGGGAAAGCTGCGCAAAAGTGATTCGGATCAGTAACGGACGGCACAGTGACGAGGATTGGTGAAATATGACCGAGAAGAACGCGATTACCGAGTCCCCCGAAGACTACGGCTGGCTTATCAACGATTTCGCCGAGCGGGTGCCGGGAGTCGCACACGGGGTCGTCGTCTCCGCGGACGGGCTGCTGATCGCGGCGTCGGACAGCCTGCCGGAGGATCGGGCGGATCAGCTCGCGGCCGTGGCCTGCGGTCTGGTGAGCCTGACCGACGGTGCCGCGCAATGCTTCGACGCCGGCAATGTCAACGAGACGATCGTGGAAATGGACGCGGGCACGATGTTGCTGATGTCGATCAGCGACGGCTCGTGTTTCGCCGTGCTCGCCGATTCTTCGGATGACATCGGGCAGATCGCTTACGAGATGGCCCTGCTGGTCGACCGGGTCGGGCGCACGCTCAGCCTCCAGCCGCGTGATGACCACGCCATGCGGGCGCGGATCGCCGCCGCTGCCGACATCGGTGCGTGAGCCGGGCGTGCGGGGGCACAGACACCGACCAATCTCCACAGGAAATGAGTTGTCATGACGACAGATTCCGCTCGCCCCTCGACCGTGGCGAGGCGTAAGTCGGTTACCTCGGTGAAGATAGTGGTTGCCGGCGCATTCGGGGTCGGCAAGACCACCTTCGTCGGTGCGGTTTCCGATATCCACCCGGTCCGCACCGAAGCCATCATGACGGCGGCAAGCAACAGCTACGATTCGCTGGATCGCGTGCCCTTGAAGAGCACGACGACGGTCGCCATGGACTTCGGCCGGGTCGAGCTCGAGGACGACCTGTTGCTGTACCTGTTCGGCACCCCGGGGCAGGAGCGGTTCTGGTTCATGTGGGACAACCTGGTCCGCGGTGCCCTCGGGGCCGTCATACTCGCCGACACCCGCAGGCTGTCCGACACCTTCACGTCGATCGACTTCTTCGAAAACAGGGGAATTCCGTACGTCGTCGCGATCAACCTTTTCGACGGTATCCTGCACCACCGCGTGGAAAGCGTGCGAAAGGCGCTGTCGATCGACGAGTCCGTGCCGGTGCTCACCTGTGACGCGCGCGAGCGTGGCCCGGTGAAACAGACGTTGCTGCGCCTGCTCGAGCATGTCATGGCTCAGGTCCAAGCGGAGGACGCCAAGACTTCCTGACGTCGTATCGGGAAACCCCACGGCCCGATCGGGTGGCTGTGGGGATCAGTCGTGTGCGCGGACTTGTGTTGCCTTGTGACACAGCGATTTCGCGTGTCCTTTCCCCGGTCGGACAATCTCAAGTCCTCCTCAACGAGCCTGGCGCGGCGCCGTAGGGGAGTGGCAGATTCCTCGGGCAGGAACCTGGGAAGGCAATTCTGTCATGACCGGCGAAACATGCGGCGATTCCGTTACCTATTCACTGCGGCGTACCTATCCGCGAGGATATCCGGCGCTGGAACAAGCGATCACCGGCGGGCTCGGCACGAATGAACTGTCGAAGGTCACGGATATCGAGGTACATGCCGACCGGCTGCGGCCGGGTGACGCGTCCGGCCGCGCAGTCTCGGAAATTCCCTTCGATGTCAACGAGATCATGCCGCGCGGCGGGTCTTTCGACTTCATGGCCGAGCACGGCGGGCAGGTCGTCTTCCTGCTCGACGAGGAGACAGGCACGCCGGAAAGGCAGCGCCTGCTTGATTTCCTGCGGCCGCACTACTGGCTGACCGAAGGGGCAACGGAAGCCGGCGCGAATTTTGTTTTCCCGGATTCGGTGCGGCTACGGGGCTTTCTCACCGGAATCCTGAATCGTGCTGACGTGGCGGTGGTTCATCCCCGGATCCGGGCCGCGGTGCAGGCGCTGGACCATGGCGAGTGCGCGGACATCTCGGAATTCGTGCGGAATGTCCGGCTCGCGTCGGGAGAACTGCGTCGCGACGGCCTCGACCCCGGCCTGCGGCACGCACTGGACAGTGCCGCTCAGGTCGCCGGCCGATTCAGGCGCGGGATCCGGCCCGTCCTCGCCATTCGCCGGGTGCCTCGCCGGGTGATCCTCCGGGAAACCGGCGGCGACGACGCCGGATTGGGACTCGTCGCGGAGACGGCCGTGAGCGACGTCCTCGCGCTGGCCGAGGAACTGCGAGAAAGCGAGTTTTTCCGGATCTTTCTGCTGGACCGGGTTCCGCTCGCCCGCCCGGCCGCCGCGGTCGTCGTGCCGAGCACCCCGCGGGACTGCGCGAAACTGGGACACTCCCTGTCCGCGGCGAATTCCTTTCTGTTTTCCCGGGAACAGTCGCGCCGGATGAACCGGGTCGTCCACGACTACCTGCCCAATGCCGAGCGGGGCCGCACGATCGTGGGTTTCTTCCCCGGCCTCGGGAGCCGGGCCTTCTATCAGAACCTGGGCCGGGGTCTGCTCGACTCGGGTGTTTCCGAAGTCACCGACATTTATCAGGAAAGCGCGCGGGCGCTGGGTTTCCCCGGCCGGCCGGAGAAGCTCCTGCTGATCCCGGAAAACATCCCCACCGGCAAAATGGTCGCGCAGGGCTTCATCGGCGCGGCGTTCTTGGTGCACAGCCTCGCCATCGAGGCTCACCTGAGGGCGACGGCCCGGGACACCGGGCTGCCGGTGCGCTTCCTCGCCTACACTGGCGAGAGCTTCGGCATCATCACCGCGGCGGTGGCCGGCGGTGCCCTTTCCATCGCCGACGGCGTCAAGCTGGGCCAGGCGTTCACGCCGCTGATGCTGACGGTCGCGGAGAGGCTGGTGCCCGAGCCCCATCACGTGCTCGGGCTTCGCGGTGAGCCCGCGCAGCTCGAGAAGATCCTGACCGAAATCGCCAGAACCTACCCGAAGACGGACGTCGAGATCCACAAGTTCTATTCGCGGCGGCAGACCAATGTTTACGTCAGGGCGGGTGTCAAACCCGGCTTCGACCTGTTCGCCGCGAAATTCCCCGCCGTCGAGGTCACGGAGTTGAAGGAGGCGACCACCTTCCTCGCCCACGCCGAGCGGATGAACGAGGCCCGCCAGGCGTTCGAGGAGTTCATGACGGACAACGAGATCGTGTTCCGCACCCCGCACACGCCGGTGATCTCGAACAACGATTCCGGTCTGCTCACCACGGCCGCCGAGGTGCGGGCGGGGGTACTGGCTATCACCGACGAGATCATGGCGTCGCGGGACACGGTGGAGACATTGGCGGATCTTCGTCCTGACGTGGCGCTGGAACTGGGGCTGGGCAACAAATCCGTGCAGCTGCTCATCGACAACGACATCGATGTGCCGGTCACCTCGTACGCCGGCCCAGCGGGGGAGGGTGGTCGCTTCCTGCGTGCCGTGCGGTTGGTGGACACGCTGTTCGGCGAGCTCGAGGAACTGCACGCGCCCGGCAGCCGGCTGGTCTTCCGGCACTACCAGACGTCCCGGGAAATCGTCCGGCTGTCGGAGACAATCCCCTTCTGCGAACGCTATTTCGCGCACACCATCTGGCGCGCCATCCGCAACGCGATCCTGCACCGGGACCGGACCGCCTGCTCGGCGTTCCACCAGTTACTGGAGATCTACCAGCACACCGCCAACTACCGCAAGCACATCGACGTCCCCGCAGGCGAGCTGGTACTCCAGGCCAGGTTGAAGAAACGCCTTGCCGGGCAGCCGGACCGGATCGGCCAGGTGTACGCGGAGCTGAAGGTGCTCGACGCGGCCGGGTCCGTCAGCGATCGGAGCACGCTCCACAGTGGACAACATGAAGCGACCGTGTTCCACTTCGATCGCCGTACCGGCCTCGATCAGGCCGATCTGGTCCGCGACACGCGGTTGCTGCTGGACACACAACCGCTGGCGCGCCGGATCTACGAACAGGTTTCCGAGCTCGTCGGCGTCGAGGATGGCGAGTTCCTGCCCGGTGACGCGGCGGCAAGCGGTGAGCAGGTCGCCCTGAGCCAGCTCGTCTACCAGTACGTGCTTTTCCAGCTGCTGCGGGTACACCGGCCCGCCATGTTCCTGCACGGCTACTACCTCGCCGGCGGCGACGCGATGGGCTGGCTGGTCGCGCTGGCCGTTTCCGGTGCGGCGACGCTGCCGGACGTGCTCCGGCTCTATTCCGCGTCCCTGCGGTCCGGTGTGGACACCGCGGAAGCGAAGGCCGCCCTTGACCGGGTGACGGCCGCCCTGACCACGCCCGATGCGCCGATCATTTCGCCGGACGGGATTCCCGTGCGAGCAAGGATCGATTTGGAGGCCACCACCCGTGCCGTCTTCCACTAAGAGCTCGCGCCGGATCCGGCTCGACGGAAACTGCCAGATCATCGCATTCGGCTCGGCGCTCGATCCGGGGAAGTTCGACAACGCGCCGTTCGCCACGCAGATCATCTCGGTGTCGTCGCCGGCGGATGTCTGGCGCAGGCGCGCCAATCCCGAACTCGACGACTTCGAATTCCGGTCGGCGCTGTCATCGACCATCGAAAACACCGAAGTGCTGCGTCAGGCGCGAGCCCGGAACCTGCTCGCCAGCATGGTCAACGCCTACGTCAACGTGGGGGAGACGGTCGCCGGGTTCGGCACCGGCGGCAGCGAGTCCATGACGATCCTGCTCACCCGGGACGGCGACGACCGGATCATCGTTCGCAAGATTCTCAGCGAGGCTTTGACCACGGCGGAATGGGACCGTCGTGGCGAGGGCGTGATGCTGCCTCCTTTCGCCAAGGCGGAAAACCAGGCCGAGTACCTCGCCGCCCTGCCCGGCTCGGTGCGTCCTTACTTCCCGGAGGTTTTCGACACCGTCGCACGGGAAATCCTCATTCCCGACCACCACAGGACCGGCGCGAAGACCACGCACAAGGAATTCATCTACGAGATGAGTTACGTGCCCGGTCTGGAGGTCAGCCAGTTCGTCGAGAAATACTGTCCGCCACCGGCCGTGATCGCCCGCTTGTACACGCTGATCCTGTCGGTGCTGAACGAGGTCGTGCACACGGTCAACCGCGTCCCCGCACCCGGCGCAACGCTGGACATCTCCTATTTCCGCAAGATCGAGGACCGGCTGGCCCTGTGCCGGCGCACCGCGCCGCGCACCTTCAACCAGCATCTGCTCGACACCGAGCGGATCGTGATCAACGGCGTGTCCTATCTCAACGCGCCGGCGTTGCTCGCACGGTTCCGCGAAAACCCGCGCTTTCTCACCGCACTGGAGCCGCGGTTCCATTCGCTGGTCATGGGGGACACCAACACCGAGAACATCAAGATCGCGAACCTCGACCCGCTCGTGCGGGCGCAACGGCTGATCTCCTCCGGCGCTCCGCGCGGCGAAATCGACGCGGCACTGGCCGGTATCACCGCGGAATCGGTGGGCATCCGGTTCCTCGATCCCCGTGCCATCGGTTTCCGCGGGACCGGACGCGAGACCAGCGACGATCCGATGTACGACAACAAACCGTGGCACAATTCCCTCGGCCATTACGACGAAATTCACCATGAGCAGTTCAGTTTGCAGGCCCAGTGCGAGGAGGGGCGGATCCCCACCGTCCACATCGGATTCGCCGACGGGAACAATTACCAGCGCGCGTATCGCGTACGGGATGTCACCGCGCACGGCGGGCGCGTCGAGCGCGCCGTGCCGCAGGGCATGGAAGACTACTTCGCGCCCGTGATGACCGAGGTGTACGGCCTCGACGACCCCGATTCCACCTATCGCCGGGACGATCCCCACTGGCTGACCCGTTTCGTCTTCATCATGGGGACACATTTCGCCGCCATGCCGCCGTTCCATTTCCACACCGAACCAGGCGGCACGTTCGTCGACGACCTTCAGACGCAGCGGCGCCCGGTCGCCATCTACTGCGAAGGCATCAAATGGCTCAACTGGGCCCTGGAAATGCTGGAGGGGCGGCGCACGGAATTCCTCGGGTTGCCCGTCCCGCCGCTGTGAACGACAAACAGAAAGGGCAAGTCCATGACCAGTGTCGCTCGCGCTCTTCCGGTATCCGGACTGAGTGACTTGTCGAACGAATCCCGGATGATCTCGGCGCCGTGGAGCCGGATGATCCGGGGTATCGGCCTCGGCCAGTATCCGATCGAGTTCGCCCCGGCGGTCGCCGGGCACATCCGCCGGACATTCGACCAGCTGGCGGCGAAGGTGTCACCGTCCAATGCGTACACGCTGTTCTGCCGGGATCTGACGGATTTCGTGCTCACGGTGGCGGACCCGGCGCGTCAGGACGACGTCGCGCCGGCTGTCGGGCCGCTCTTGCAAGCCGCCCGTGCCGAGCGCAATCCTTACTACCGGGCGATGGCAGGCAGCCTGGTGATGGACTCCTTCGCCAAGCTCGGCCTCGACGTGTCATTGCTGGTCAACGACGAACGAGATTTCCCGGCGGAGGTGCTGGGCATGCTCGACGAGATCGCGCCGGATCAGATCGCCGACGAGAACCAGGGGCGCCACGGTGACTACGAGCGGCTGTCCGCGTCGTCGACCGTCTTCCTCGCCATCGGCCAGCTCGGGTTGAAGGACCGGTTGGTCACCCCGGACCGCAACCACGTCATCGAAGGCTTGAACCTGCTGGAGAACATCCCCGCGCCGTACTTCCGCGGCCGTGCCGGCGCGATGTTCCTGTCGGTGGTGACGCTGCTCGGTTTCGACGAGTACATTTTCGACGGTGAGCGGGACTACATGAAGGAAGTCCTGCACTACATGACCCGTGCCGACGAGTTGAAGATCTACCCGTCGTTTCCGCAGGAACTGCCCGTCGCCTGGGCGAAGGTCTATCCGCTGCTGACGATGCTCAACGCCATCGCCATGTCCGGCAGGACGGAGTACCTGAACGATCCGATCGACTGGCTGGCCGAGGCGAAGGTGCTGCTGGAGCAGGTGCCGTGGGACGACCGGGTCCACATGAGCCAGTACTACATCGTCGCGCTGCACAATCTCGGGCGGCTGCAAGAGGAATTGCCCGACCTGGACGGCTATCTTGCGCAGGTGGCGGCCGTGCTGGATCTGGTCGACCCCGGTGGCAATTTCTTCCCCAACGGCATCGCCTATCCCTACATCATCGAAGTCGCCATGATCACCGGCCGGATGCATTTGATCCCTGACGAAGCGCTGACCCGCATGGTCGACGCCTTCCCCGGCTACGACCGGACCGAAGCGGACCATGCCAACAGTGCTTTCCCGGTCAGCTATGTCCTCAACGTGCTCGGTGAGATCGATGCCGCCGACCTGATCTTCGAACCCCGCGCTCAATACGGGGGCAGTTCGGCGCTCGCCTGGGTCGTGGACCACATGTCCGAGGGCGCGAAAGAAGAAGGCACCCGGCTCTACATGATCAATCATGCGCTGGTCAGCTACGCCTTGCGGATGCGTGGTGCGGGCGCACCGGAAACGGAGCTGTTCCGCAATTTCCGGTTCGCCGCCGCGTAAACCGTGACAACGGAAGGGTGTTCAGGCGTCCTGAACACCCTTCCCCCGTCATGCGGGCCGGGCGGCCTTCCAGGCGCGGTAGTGGACCTCGGGGGCGTCGGTGAAGGACGCGTGGTTCGGGGTCCAGCCGAGAATGCGCCGCGCCTTCGCGCTGGAGACAAGCTCGTTCTGGTCGGCCGTCACCTGCAGCACACCGCCGGCCTCGGCTGATTCCATCGTGATCTCACCGGTGTATCCGGCCACCCCGATGGCGACCTTCATGACATCGAGGACTCGCAGCCGCTGGTCGTCGGCGATCACGAAGGTCTCCCCGTCGACCGCCGCGGGGTGCGCGAGGATGCGCACGTAGGCCTCGGCGAGATCGTCGATGTGCACCCAGCTCCACTGTTTTTCGGGGTCACCGTAGAAAACGGGCTTGCCTTCCTCCGCGGCGGCGAACCACTGGGCGCTCATCGAAGTCGTGCCCGCCCCGCCGTACATGAAGCCGGGGCGCACGATGGTGTGCGACAGGCCGCTGGCCGCGAGCTCTTTTTCCAGCTGGAAACGGAAACTGAGGAAGCTTTCCGGGTTGCCAGGGGTGTTCTCGTCCATCAGTGCCACGCCGGTGCGGCCGTAGCAGCTGATGCCGGTGGTGAAGACCACGTGGCGTTTGCGGCCGTCACGTTCCTGTGCGGCAACGACTTCGGCGAACAGCCGCCGGTCACCTTCGTACGGTTCGGCCGGGTCCATCATGGAGTGCACGACGGCATCGACGCCGTCGAGGTGTGCGCGCCAGGTGTCGGGATCGCTGAAGTTTCCTTGTACCGGCGTGACTTCGCCGATGGTGAGCTGCCGCGCCGCCGGGGAATCCGGGTTCCGGGTCAGCCCGAGCACGGTATGCCCGGCGCGGGCCAGCGCCGGGGCGAGGTGGGACCCGGCGTAGCCGGTGGCGCCGAAGACGAGAATTTTCATGAATTGTGCTCCTTGCTGGTTTCGGTGAAGAATCGGGTGAGCCGGCCGGAAAGCCATTGCGGGTTGTCCGCGCCGATGGTGTGTGCGGCGCCCGGGACGATGTCCGCGCGCACGTCGGTCGCGGCTTTGCGGGCTCCGGCGAGGAGAACGTCCTGGGGGAGCCCGTGTTCGCCGTTGAGGACGAGGACCGGCATCGTCACCTGCCCGGCGGCCCGTGCGGCGTGGCCGTCCTCGACGAGGGTGGCGTAATGCTCGAAGCCGCCCCGCATGGCGCCCGGCGCGCGGTAGCTGCGCAGCAGTTCGGCCCGGTCGGCGTCGGTCAGCCCACCGCGCGTCATGAATTGCCAGAACGGGCCGAGGTACTGTTCTTCCTTGCCTTCGGTCAGCATCGCGGCCAGATCCACCTGGGCGTGGAAACCGAAATGCCAGTACCCACCGGTGGCCGGATTCATGTGGTCCTCCAGGCCGAAACCGGGCAAGTGCGACTCGGACAGCACGAGGTGGCGGACCTCGTCCGGGTACGCCTGTGCCCAGGCGTGCGCCACCATCGTGCCGATATCGGTGCCGACCACCTCGGCCTCGGTCCGGCCCAGCCGCGTCAGTAGCTGGTGCAGATCCTCGGCTTCGTCCCGTTTGGTCCAGCGTCCGGCGGGTTTGCCGGAGTCGCCCGACCCCCGCAGATCGGGGGCGATGACGGTGAATCCGGCGTCGGCGAGCAGCGGCATCGTCGCGCGCCACTCCAGCCAGGTGAACGGCCAGCCGTGGATCAACACGACCGCTGGGCCGTCACCGCCGATCACGTAGTGCAGGCGCACGCCGTTGACGTCGGCGTATGCGTGGCTGAACCCGTCGAGATCGGGCCCGCGCAGGGGTGTGTTCACGGAGTTCGCCTTTCTAGGTGCTTGCTCACGCAACTATTACCGAGGTTTGCTTGCCTCGTCAACTAAGGTGTCACCATGACGGACCCGCTGACCCCGGATGAGGCGCTGCTGATGGAAACCCTGGGGCGGCTTGTGCATGCCCTGCCGCGGGTGCTGGAAGATGACATGATCCGGGCGAACGGGGTGTCGATGACGGAGTTCGCCGCGCTGGCCACTTTATGCCGGGCGCCGGGGCAGCAGCTGCGGATGTCGGAACTGGCCGCCGCGACGGGCCTGACCCCATCGCGCATCACGCGGGTCGTGGACACGCTGCGCGCACACGGGCTGGTCACGAAGGAACGGCACGACACGGACGCCCGCGGCACCATAGCCGTCCTGACGGCGGCGGGGCGCGAGCGTTTCAAGACCGCCGATCCGGCGTACCTGGCCATCGCCCGCAGGCGGATCCTGGACCACATCCCCGCCGACGCGCTACCCGTCGTCGCGGACGTCCTGCGCGACCTCACCGAAGCCACCATCGCCCCGGCGTGAGTGTCCTTTTCGGACCCGGGCGACCACTGAGATCCCGGCGACCACGAACCCACCCGGGCGCCTCGCCTACGCGGCCGGCTTCTTGACCGCAGCCCCGCACCGCCGTGTGGCCATCCCCAGCGTGCCCGGCGACCTTGCCCGCACCCGGGGGCACCGCTCAGATCCTGGCGACCACGAACCCACCCGGGCGCCGGGCCGGCACGGACCCGCCACCGCCCGCCGCGATGTCCACTCCGGACACTCGCGCCCCTCTCACACCCCGGCGATCAGGAACCCCTCCCCGGCCGACGGGCGCAACCCGTCCGTCCGGCCGGCGAAATACCGGTCCGCCAGTTCGGCTCCCGGCACGTAGCGGGCCTCGGCGAACCCGGATTCCCGCGCCAGCGCGAGCATTTCCTCCGGCCGGTAGAAGCTCACGAACGGAGTTCCGGACGCCTGCGCGCCCTGTTTGCTCGCGCGCAGCCCCGGCCGGTCGGTGTCGTCGAGCAGGTCGGCGGGCAGCAGGAACGTCATGGCCACCGTCGAGCCCGGCGCGAGCGTCGCCAACTGCCGCAAGGTGGCCGCCGTCGCCTCCTTCGTCAGGTACATGGTCACGCCCGTCGACGCCACGACCGCGGGCCGCGCGGTGTCGAAACCCGCGGCGAGCAACCGGGTCCACCACTGGCCGGGCACCTCGAAATCCGTGGGCACCAACCGAAGCCACTCCGGCACGCCGTAACCGAGTTCCTCGAGGCGCCGGCGTTTCCATGCCTGCGGCCCGGGCTGATCGATCTCGTACACCCGCAGCCGCGCGGCGAGCTCCGGCCTGCGCTGGGCGAAGGTGTCGAGGCCCGCACCGAGCAGAACGTATTGTGTGACACCGTTTCCCGCCTGCTCGGCGACGAGATCCTCGACGAACCGGGCCCTGGTCACGGTCGCCAGCCGAAAACCCCGGGTGCCCGCCGGGTCCATGTCCGGACGGTCACGCCAGCCTTTTTCCGGGTCGGCGAGCCGCAGCCCGATCTCGTCGGTGAGCACATGCGGCGGCGGGTCGGCCAGAACGTGCATCGCCCGCCACAACGCGACCCGCACCGCCGTGCTCTCCGCCTCGGTCATCGCTGCAGCACCCAGTGCCGGCCGTCCGGATCGCGGATGGTCATTTCCGTTGTGCCGTAATGGGTTTCCTCGAAGGGGGCCACGACGTCGAGCCCGTCGCCGTCCCCTTCCGGTGTTTTCAGCACGACCCGCAGCCGCGGCTCCTGTGTCTCCGGGACCTCGACGACGAACACGTACGGCCCGTCGCCGCTGGTGAATTGGCCGGAATTGTGATCGGTCTCGAACGCGAGCTTGAATCCCACGGTTTGCCAGAACTTCGCCGTCTTGCCCCAGTTGTGGGTTTCCACGACCACGGCCTCGATGCCTTCGGTATTCATCTCTGCGGCTCCTTCCTTGACCGGCTGGGTTCGGCGAGGTAGGCGCGCAACGCGTCGGCGACCAGTGCCGAGAGGGACAGGCCCTCTTCGATGGCGTGGTGTTTCACCTGCTTGATCAGCGTGATCGGCAGGTAGACGTTGAACTGCTTGACCTCATCCTCGCTCACCCAAGCATGCTAGCATCCTACCTGTCTAGTGTCACCATCCTTTGTGGATGTGGAAAAATCAATTTGCCGGTTGTCGCGTTTTGTTGGCATGGCTTACCATCGGACAATCGTTGGCAATATGACGACAAGAACCGCGTTACATTGCGGGCGGGAGTATTTTCGCCAACGATTTTCCTAACTCCGGATCAGCACACGTTCGGCGCAATGTCGTGGTTGTCTGCCGCGGAAAGTGACACCGGGCCAACCCTTGGTGACACTTGGTATCCGGCGTTGACTGGCCGTTACGTGACCAATAGTCTTTTCGGGTTTCGATGTGCGACGCGCCTGACGCGGTTGGTCATCATGGGGGAGTCTAAGCTGGCGCGTCGAGGGTTCGTGTCTACGCGATTTGGGGAGACCATGGCGACTGTACCGGTGTTCGGACACCGCGAGCCATTGACGCGTAGGGACCTGGAGTCGATCGCCGATGACAGTCACCGCTACGAGCTCGTGGACGGGGTGCTCCTCATGAGCCCCTCACCCCGTCCCCTCCATCAACGTGTCGTGGCCAGGATGCTCGCGGCGGTGACCCGGCATTGCCCGAAGGACTGCGAAGCGTTGCCGGCGCCGGTGGATGTGGTGCTCGCCGACGACACCGTGCTCATTCCCGACGTCGTCGTCGGCCGCCGCGCCGACTACACCGAGCGGGCGCTGGTCGGTGTGCCGGTGTTGTCGGTCGAAGTCATCTCACCGTCGAGCCGGTTGATCGACACCGAGCTGAAACGCGCCCGCCTGGCCGCGGCCGGCTGCCCGAACTACTGGCTCGTCGATCCTTATGTGCCCGATGTGCTGTGCCTCGGTTTGCACGACGGCGTTTACGAAACGGTCGCGAAAGCCGAACACGACCAGACCATCACCATTTCCGTGCCATTTCCGGTGACCATCAATCCGGCCGAGCTCGTTTCGGATTACTGAGGCGTCACCACGGTACGGTCTGCCCGCGATAATCGAGATATTCGAGGCCGGGGCGCCGGCGTTTCTCCAGCAGCACATTCACCAGGCTCGGCACGCTTTCCTCGATGGTCAGCCGCGCGCCGGGTCCGCCGAGGTCCGTCTGGACCCAGCCGGGTGCCATCAGCACGAACGACCGCCCCGTGTCCGCCTGCCGGACGGCGAAGCTGCGCATATACATGTTGAGCGCCGCCTTGGTGCCGCGGTAGACCTCACGCATCCCGGTCGTGTTGTTGGTGATGCTGCCCTGCCCTGACGACATGGCGCCGATCATGCCCGTGGGCGACACGAGGTCCTGGAGCGTTTCGACGACGCGCATCGGGCTGAGCGCGTTCGTGATCATGAGGTCCACGAAATCGTCCGTCGGCACTTCGCTGATCGGTTTCTGTTCGTTGTTCGTGGTGCCGGCGTTGACGAACAGAATGTCGAACACGCGGGCGGACAGGCGCTCATGCAACGCCGTCAGTTGTGCGGTGTCGTTGATGTCCAGCAGTTCGATGCCGACCCGGCCCGGAAATTCAGCGGCCAGCTCGTGCAGCTTGGTGTTCTCGCCGCGAACCGTGCCGACGACGTGCCAGCCCTTTTTCAGGAATTCGGCGGCCGTGGCGTGGCCGAGCCCTCGTGAGGCTCCGATGATCAGGATCGTGGGATTTTCTTTGGTAGCAGGCAAAATGCTCCTTACTGCATGGGTCGCGACGGAGGAAAGACTGTCGGCCCGCGTTGACTCATGTTCTGTTGAGCGAGTCTACCAGCTCGCTCAACACATGTAGAGTGAGCGCGTGGAGGAACCCAGGACGCGCGCGGCGAAGCGCGCCGCCAGCGCGCAGCGGATCCTCGAGGCCGCCCAGCTGGAATTTGGCGAACACGGGCTCGAGGGCGCGACGATCCGCGCGATCGCGCAGCGGGCCGGGGTCGATCCTTCGCTCGTCATCCAGCACTACGGCTCGAAGCGCGACCTGTTCGCGATCGCGGCCGAGCTTCACCGCGAAAGCACGGATGGCGACGTCGCCGGACACCTTTTCGACGTCGTCGGTGTCCGGCTTGGCGGCCTCCCGCCCGAAACCCGCGCGCTCGTGCGGTCGATGCTCACCGCGCCCGAAGCGAAGGAGGCGATGCGCGAGTTTCTCAACGAGCGGGTCACGAACCTCGCGCGGGCCAGTGGTGGCGAGGACGCCGACCTGCGGGCGGCGCTGACTGTCAGCAGCATTCTCGGGCTGACGATCGCGCGGCATTTCCTCGAGCTCGACGCGCTCAAGGAGATTTCCCCGGCACAGCTGGAAAAGACGGTCCATCCCTGGGTCACCGCGGCGCTCGGCGAGGACGTCGACGCCGAGGACTGAGATCGGGTCGGGGACCGAGCCGGGTCAGCGCCCCTCGACGAGCTTCGCCAGGTTCTCCAGTGCCATCCGGGTGCCCGTTTCGTTGTCGGCGGCGGGAATCGCGTCGGGGATGCCGTCGTGGCTGAGGTGGACCTCGGTGCCGCCGGGGGTTTCGACGAGCGTGGTCGTCATCGTCATGGCGCCCTGCAGCGCGGGATCCGTGGTCTCGAACGCGAGTACCTCGACGACCTGCTCGCCGGGCACGAGTTTCGCGAAATGGCCGTGGTAGGTATCGGTGCGCGCGTTCGATTTCCCGGTGCGATCCGGCGCCTCGTAGGTGAGCGAGACCCGGAACCGGCCGCCTTCTCGTGGCTCGAATTCGTGGACGTGCGCGGTCATCCCGGCGGGCGCACGCCACTTCGCCACGGCGGCCGGGTCGAGCAGCGCCCGGTACACCGCCGCGCGTGGCGCGCTCACGTGGCCGGAGAGCTCCATCGAGTACATGAAGGCAACGCTACGTCATCCAGCCGGCTACGGCCCGTTGCCGCACGCGTGACACTCGCCGCCACACCCGGCGTCACGCGGGCCGTGTGAGAGAGGATGGCGGCATGACTGTGAAGATTGGCTACAAGGCGTCGGCGGAGCAGTTCGGGCCCCGGGACCTCGTGGAGTACGCGGTCCGGGCCGAAGAGCTGGGCCTGGACAGTGTCTGGGTCTCGGACCACTTCCTGCCGTGGCGGCACAAGGGCGGGCACGCGCCGTCCGCGCTGACCTGGATGGCCGCGGTCGGCGAGCGTACCCGCCGGGTCCAGATCGGCACCAGCGTCACCACCCCGACCTTCCGCTACAACCCGGCCGTGATGGCCCAGACGTTCGCCACCATGGCGCTGCTCTACGACAACCGGATCATCCTCGGCGCCGGCACTGGCGAGGCACTCAACGAGATCGCGGTGTCCGGTATGGAATGGCCGGAGTTCAAGGAACGTTTCGCGCGGCTGCGTGAATCCGTGCGGCTGATGCGTGCACTGTGGACAGAGGACAGCGTCGATTTCGACGGCGAGTACTACACGCTCAAGGGCGCCCAGATCTACGACCGGCCGGACGTGCCGGTTCCGGTGTACATCGCGGCGGGCGGCCCGGTGGTCGCGCGCTACGCCGGCCGCGCGGGTGACGGCGTGATCTGCACTTCCGGCAAGGGCATGGATCTCTACACCGAGAAGCTCATGCCCGCCGTCGACGAGGGCGCCCAGCAGGCCGAACGGGACGCGGCCGGGCTCGACCGGATGATCGAGATCAAGATGTCCTACGACCGCGATCACACCGCGGCGCTGGAGAACACCCGGTTCTGGGCGCCGCTTTCGCTGAGTGCGGAGCAGAAGCACTCGGTGAACTCGGCCGAGGAGATGGAGCGTCTCGCGGACGAGCTGCCGGTCGAGCAGATCGCGAAGCGCTGGATCGTGGCTTCGGACCCGGACGACGCGGTCGCGCAGATCAAGCCCTACCTCGACGCGGGCCTGAACCACCTGGTCTTCCACGGCCCCGGCCACGACCAGGAACGGTTCCTCACCCAGCTCGCCGAGGACGTGGTGCCCCGGCTCCGCGCGAGCTGAGGACCGGCCGCGGATCGCCGTGACTGCCGGTCGGATTGGTAACAATCGGCACAGCGCATGGCGGGCCGGCGCGGCCTTGCGGTGAGATGACGGCCGGACGAATCGAGGTGATCGTGTGGCCGTTCCCCAGTACGGCATCCCCGAAGGGCCGCGCCCGGCCGGTGCGGTGCCGCCGGCGCCGGTCCTGGACGCCGGTGTCACCGAGCTGCGGGTGCATGGTGTCGGTGGGAGCACGCCGGCCGCGCTGCTGCGTGATCTCGCGCCGCAGCAGGTCGGCGGCGACCGGGTGGCGGGCTTCTACCGCACCGCGGACCTCAAGCCGGACGGCGACGGCGCCCCACGCCAGGTCGAGGGCTACGCGTGGGGCGGGATGACGTCGCGGTCCGGCACCCGGGTGCTGTGGTTGTTGCTGCTGCCGTTCCTGCTGGCGAACCTGGCCGGCTGGATGTACCGGGGCGAGCCGTCGGGCGCCCGCTACGCCTGCCACCGGGTCGTGACGAACCTCGCCTGCCTGGCGCTGACGGTGAACACCGTGCTGGTCGCGATCATGCTCGGGCCCAACTTGATCACCTACCAGGCGCCGCGGGCGGGCCTCGCGCACGGCCAGTTCTGGTTGTGGCCGCTGTCGTGGACGTGGGTCGCCGGACACGGCGAGCGGCCGCTCGTGATCGGGTACGCGACGGTCGTGCTCGCGATTCTCGTGCTGATCGGTCTCGCCGTGCTGACCCAGCGGCGTTACGAGTCGGTGGAACCACCGTGGCGAGTGGACGCCGGTTCGACGAAATCACGCAGGTCGGCCGCGGACACCCGGTTGACCGATCGCGAGTTCTGGAATTCCGCGCTCGCGGTGCGCCGGATGACGTGGGCGCATCTCAGTGCGGCGGGCGGGTTTCTCGCCGTCGTGTTCGCCGTGACGGCACGGGCCGCGTCCGCGCAGGCGCCACGCGGGCTCGGCTGGTGGTGGGTGGCGGTGCTCGGGGGTGGCCTCGCGCTCGCGGTGTCGGTCGTGGTCGTCGCGGCCGACCGGTGGCTCGGCGCTGTGGACCCCGGTTCGGTGGTGCTGCGGGTGTTCAACCGCTTGCTCGCCCCGGTCGCGGTGGTCTGTGCCACCGTTTTCGCTTTACACCAACCGGAAGTGAGTCGTGCCGCGGGTTCGTTGCCCGGCCTGGACACGATCGTCGCCGCCACGTATGCCGCGCTCGGGGCTTGTGTCCTGCTGATGATCCTCACCGGGTTGCCGGCGAAGAACCGTGGCGGGCCGGGCCCCGTGGTGGTCATGCTGCTCGCGATCGGGCTGCTGAATGCCTTGCTGCTGGGGCTGTTGTTCACGTTCGGCCACGCACTCGGCGGGCTGCACGCGGACGCGGCGCCCGCGCCGACTGTCCTCAATGTACCGATCCCGATCGGCTGGGCCGGTCCGTTGCTGACGCTCACACTGTTCGCCGGGTTGCTGGTGTGGGTGCTCACGCAGGCGATCCGCGCGACGTTCTTCATGCGCGATCCTCGTGACGCCGAAACGGATTTCGCCGGCTATCGCGCACAGCAACCCGTCGATCGTGATGGTCCGGACAAGGAATGGTATGTCACCGCGGAACGTGAGCAGCCCTGGCGGCGCAGGCTCACCTGGCTCTACCGCTTCGGTGAGCTCCGCTCGGCGGTCCCGGCGTTGCTGTGGCTGATCGTGGGGTTCCAGCTCGCCGCTGTTGTCTGGACCATCATCGCCCAGCCGCCGGTGCCCGACGCGTGGTTCAGCCCGAACGGGGCACTGGGCAAGGTCACGGTGTTCGCCGGGGACGCGGTGCTGCTGGGCGTGATGTGGTTGCTGCGCAACGGATGGCGCGATCCCGCGAGGCGCAGACTGATCGGGGTGCTGTGGGACGTCGGCACGTTCTGGCCGCGTTCGTTCCACCCGTTCGCGCCGCCGTGTTACGCCGAGCGCGCCGTGCCCGATCTACAGCGCCGGATCTGGCGGCTGAACGACCACGGCACCCGGGTGGTGCTCGTCGGGCACAGCCAGGGCGCCATCCTGTCCACGGTCGCCCTGCTGCCGCGCGGCTGCCGCGCGCTGCACGGGAAGATCGCACTGGTCACCTTCGGCAACCCGGACACCTGGCTGTATTCCTGGGCATTCCCCGGCTGGTTCAACCCGGCGGCCTTGGCGCACGTCTTTTCCAGCGGTGCCAACCAGTCCTGTGTGACCGAGTGGCGGAACTTCTGGTACCCCACCGATCCGATCGGTGCCGCCGTCAGCGTCGCCGGGGATACGGTGCACGACACGCGACTGCGTGATCCGCGCACCGCCTGGTACATCTACGGCGACCCGGCGCCGGCCGCGGGCGGGCATTCCGGTTACTGGACCGACGGCCGGGTCTGGGACGAGGTCGATCAGGTCGCCAAGCGCCTGTGCGCTGATGGTCAGACCGGCGTGCCGTAACCCCCGCCGCCCGGCGTCTCGATCTCCAGCACGTCGCCTGGCCGCAGCTCAACGGAATCGCAGCCGCCGAGTTCGGCGACCGTGCCGTCCGCCCGGCGCACCCTGTTGTGCCCCAAGGCTCCCGGCTGCCCGCCGGCCAGCCCGTACGGCGGGATGCGCCGGTGCCCGGACAACGTGCTCGCGGTCATCGGTTCGCGGAACTCCAGACGCCGGACTCCGCCGTCACCGCCGGGCCAGCGGCCGCGCCCGCCGCTCCCCGCACGAACCGAGAACTCCTTGAGCAGCACGGGAAAGCGCCATTCGAGGACCTCCGGATCGGTCAGCCGTGAGTTGGTCATATGGGTCTGGACCACTGAAGCGCCGGCGAACCCGTCGCCGGCGCCGGAACCGGAGCCCAGCGTTTCGTAGTACTGGTACCGCTCGTTGCCGAACGTCACGTTGTTCATCGTGCCCGAGCCTTCGGCCTGCACACCGAGCGCAGCGAACAACGCGCCCGTGATGGCCTGGGAAGTCTCGACGTTCCCCGCGACGACCGCGGCCGGATACTCCGGCGACAGCATCGAACGCGGCGGGATGACGATGTCCAACGGCCGCAGGCAGCCGTCGTTGAGCGGGATCTCGTCGGCCACCAGCGTGCGGAACACGTACAGCACCGCCGCCGTCGCCACCGAGGACGGTGCGTTGAAGTTCGTCGCCAGCTGCGGTGACGTGCCGGTGAAGTCCACTGTGGCCCTACGACGCTCATGGTCCACGGTGACCTGCACCTTGATCACCGCGCCGGAGTCCATTTCGTACCGGTACTCGCCGTCCTGCAGTGTGTCGATGACCCGCCGGACCGCCGCTTCCGCGTTGTCCTGCACGTGCCGCATGTAGGCCTGCACGACGTCCAGTCCGAACAGGCCGATCATCTTGCCGACCTCTTCGACGCCCTTGGCGTTCGCCGACACCTGGGCCCGCAGATCCGCCAGGTTCGTGTCCGGGTCGCGCGAGGGATGCGGCGCTCCCAGCAACAACTCCCGTGTCTCGGCTTCGAGGAACCGGCCGTTCTCGGCGAGCAGCCAGTTGTCGAACAGCACGCCCTCCTCGTCGAGATTCCCGCTGGCGGCGGGCATCGAACCCGGGGTGATCCCGCCGATTTCCGCGTGGTGCCCACGGGAGGCGACGTAGAACAGGACCTTTTCGCTGTTACTAATCCGACCGAAAGGAGGCGGATACGGTCCGCAGCCGGGCTGCTCGTCGACACCCATTTCCGCCGTGGCTGCCGTCGGATTGGTAACGAATGGCACAGTTTCGCTGTTACGGGAAAAAACCGGGGTGATCACCGTGACGTCGGGCAGGTGCGTGCCGCCGTGGTACGGGTCGTTGACGGCGTAGACGTCGCCGCGTTTCAGCGCACCGGCACGGCGGCGCACGACCTCCTTGACCCCGGCGCCCATCGACCCGAGGTGCACCGGGATATGCGGCGCGTTGGCGACGAGGTTGCCGTCCGGATCGAACAGCGCACACGAGAAGTCGAGCCGCTCACGGATGTTCACCGACTGCGAGGTCGCCTCCAGCCGGGTGCCCATCTGCTCGGCGATCGACATGTACAGGTTGTTGAAGATCTCCAGCAGCACCGGGTCTGTTTCGGTGCCGGCACCGGCTTCGGCCGGCGCCGCGACCCGGTCGAGGATCAAGTGCCCGTCGTCGTCGAGTTTCGCCTGCCAGCCCTCGTCGACGAGCGTGGTGGAGTTGGCCTCGGCGATGATCGCCGGACCGGTCACCGTCTCCGCCTGCCGCAGGCGTTCCCGTTGGTACAGCGGGGCTTCGTGCCATTCGCCGCCGCTGTGCAGGCGCACGGTGTCCACCGGACCGGGCTCGCCTTCGTGCTCGCCGAGGGGGGACAGGTCGGGCGGCTCGGTCAGCCCGGTCGCCTCGACGGCGATGGCCTCGACGATGAGCGGCCGGTCCATCAGGAACGAGTACGTCTTCCGGTACGCCGCCTCGAACTCCGCCACCATGTCGTCCACACTGGACAGTGTCACCGGGACCACGGTGTCGGTGCCGTCGTAGCGCAGCTGCGCCCGGCGGGTGATGCGGATTTGTTGCGCATCAACACCTTCGTCGAGCAGCTCGCCGCGCGTCTGCTCGGTCAGCCGGTCCGAGATCTCGTCCAGCGTGCCGAGCGTACCGGGTTCGAGGCGGGTGATCACCGACTGCTGGCGCATCGACGTGGCGTCGGCGAGGCCGATCCCCAGCGCGGACAGCACACCGGCCATCGGCGGCACCAGAACCGTCGGGATGCCCAGGGAGTCCGCCACCGCGCACGCGTGCTGACCACCGGCACCACCGAACGTGGTGAGCACGTACCGGGTCACGTCATGTCCTTTTTGGACAGAAATCTTCTTGACCGCGTTCGCCATGTTCGCCACCGCTATTCGCAGGAAGCCCTCGGCGACCTGTTCCGGCGTGCGATCGTCACCGGTCTGCTCGTGGATTTCCCTTGCCAGCTCGGTGAATTCACGCCGCACAACGTCCGCGTCGAGTGGCTGGTCACCCGCGGGCCCGAACACCGCGGGGAAGTGGGCGGGCTGGATCCGGCCGAGCATCACGTTCGCGTCGGTCACCGTCAGCGGGCCCCCGCCCCGGTAACACGCCGGGCCCGGACTCGCCCCGGCGGAATCCGGGCCGACCCGGTAACGGCTGCCGTCGAAGTGCAGGATCGAGCCGCCACCCGCGGCCACCGTGTGGATGTCCAGCATCGGCGCGCGCAACCGGACGCCGGCCACCTGCGCCATGAACACGCGCTCGTACTCACCGGCGTAGTGCGACACGTCGGTGGAGGTGCCGCCCATGTCGAACCCGATCACGCGGTCGTATCCGGCGAGCTCGGACATCCGCACCATGCCGACGATCCCGCCCGCCGGGCCGGACAGGATCGCGTCCTTGCCACGGAAATGCCCTGCCTCCGCGAGACCTCCGTTGGACTGCATGAACTCCAGCCGCACCCCGGACAGTTCGCCCGCGACCTGATCGACATAGCGGCGCAGCACCGGCGAAAGGTAGGCGTCGAGCACCGTCGTGTCACCACGGGGCACGAGTTTCATCAGCGGGCTGACTTCGCTCGACACCGAGATCTGCGGGAAGCCGATTTCGCGGGCGAGTTCGCCGAGCCGTTGCTCGTGCGCGGGGTGGAGATGGCTGTGCATGAGCACGATCGCGATCGCGCGGATGCCGTCCTCGTACGCGCGGCGCATGCCGGCTTCGGCTTGCGCAAGATCCAGTGACCGCAGCGTTTTCCCGTCGGCGGCCAGCCGTTCGTCCACCTCGATGACCCGGTCGTAGAGCAGGTCCGGCAGCACGATGTGCCGGTCGAAGATCCGCGGCCGGTTCTGGTACGCGATGCGCAGCGCGTCGCGGAATCCCTTGGTGATCAACAGAAGCGTGCGCTCGCCCTTGCGTTCGAGCAGCGCGTTCGTGGCCACCGTCGTGCCCATCCGCACCGCTTCGATCCGCTCCGCCGGCATCGCGTCGCGCTCGTCCACCTCGAGCAGTTCGCGGATACCGGCCACCGCCGCGTCCCGGTAGCGCGCCGGGTTTTCCGACAGCAGCTTGTGGGACATGAGCCCGCCGTCCGGGCGGCGCGCCACGATATCGGTGAACGTGCCACCCCGGTCGACCCAGAACTGCCAGCCGGCCATGTGAAGTCCTCCTCGGTCCGCGCCCTCTCCTGGCACGCTACCCCGAGGTGTCAGCCGGCTCGGACCTCCAGGCGATCGAAACCCCGGACGGTGTGGTTGAGCAGCCGCCGTGACTTGCCGAGCTCGATCCGGTCCATGCGCTCCAGCAGCGCCCGCAGTACGGCCTCGATTTCCAGGTGTGCCAACGAAGCTCCGGTGCAGCGGTGCATGCCGTACCCGAGGCCCAGATGGTCTCGGGCGGTGCGCCGCACGTCAAAGATGTCCGGATCGGAGTAGTGCCGCTCGTCGCGGTTCGCCGAGCCCAGCACGATCGCCACCCGCGACCCGCCGGGCACGGTCATGTCGCCGAACTCGGTGTCCTTGCGGCAGAACCGGCCCCAGATCTGGATGGGCGGCTGGTACCGGAGAATTTCGTCGACCGCGCGCGGAATGAGTGCCGGTTCCGCACGCAGGATGGTGAGCTGGCCGGGATTTCGCGCCAGTGCCCAGATGAGGTTGCCGATCGCGTGGGTCGTGGTGTCGAAGGCCGGGCCCACGTAGTCGAACAGCAGGTTTCCGACGTATTCATCCGGAATTTCGCCACGCTCGGCCGCGCGATAAAGCGACTCGCCCATGCTGCCCGGCGCGAGGTCCGCGCGGGTGATCCCGGCGATCGTCGACATCACGTCCTGGATGACGGCGAGTGCGTTGTCCGTGCGTTCGTTCATCGGGCCCATGGCGAGGAACGCCGCCGTGCTACCGGCTACGAACTTGTCCGTGAGCTCGTGCGGAAAACCGATCAGCTCGGTGAGTATGGTCGCCAGAAACGGCTGCGCCAGTTCGTTCACCGCGTCGAAGGTGCCTCGTTCGACGAGTGGAGTGACCATTTCGGCGGCTTTTTGCTCGAACCAGTTCGCGTAACCGTGCACCGACGAGGGCTTCAGCCGTTCCAGCAGTGCGCCTCGCAGCGCCCCGTGCTCGGGCGGTTCCGCGGTGAGGACCAGGCCGCGCACTTGCTGGTTCATCACCGGGTTGAATGCCGTCCCCTTGGCCGAGGTGAACGTTTCCCAGTCGCGCAGCGCCGCCCGGACATCGGCATACCGGGTAAGGGCATAGACGTCATGTTTTTCGAGATACACCACCGGTCCGGAATTCCGGAGCTCGCGGTAATACGGGTACGGATCCGCTGCCACCTCCGCGGCGAAAGGGTCCACCGTCGACCGTGCCGTGCGAGGGGCCGTGCTAGTCATGGCGTGATACTAAACACATCGAATCGATGGTGAGGGAATTTCACTCAACCAGACGCAGCGGCAGTAACCGCTGGTAGGCGGAGTCACCCGGATGGCCCTATTCAACGTTCAGTTCACGGTTTCATCCGTCAATTCATCTCGCATCTTGCGGCCCGTCTTGGGATCCGGTTTCGGCCGCCGTGGTTCACGCACGCCGGAACCGCCGCCACCATTCGAAAGCCACACGGTGACCGGGGTGCCGGCCGGCACTTTCGCGCCCGCCTCGGGACTCTGGTCGACGATCACTCGCTCCGGCCCGCCTTCGGAATACGCGGGCTGGTTCGGCACCACCAGCACCAGGTCGTGCTCGGCCAGCACGCTGGTGGCGACCTCCTTTGTCATCCCGATGACGTTCGGTACCAGCTGTTTCCCGCGCCGCCGCCGTCCCGCGGGATCCTTCGTCGCCACGGCGAGCGCCTGCTCCTGCGGCTCGTCGACGTCGCGCCAGCGTTCCCACGCGGACTGCCGGGCCACCCCCAGCCGGACCGCGATCTCCGACCACGATTTGCCATGGGTACGGGCCGTGCGTACCGCCTCGAACTCGGCCTGGTCGACCAGTCGGCGCACCAGTCCCAGATCCGACAGCGCCGACAGGGCGCCCTCGCCGTCGGCTGCCGTCCCGCGGATGCCCGCGAGGCGGCGCCATGCCTGTTGTGCCTCCAGCCACGGGTCCTCACTCATGCTGTCAGGCTACCCTGACAGGAGCCGGTCGTCCAGATTCGCCGTGACGCGACTTCGTCGGTCAGGCGTTTGAATTGTGTTCACCCGCATCGGAATGGCTTTCCCGGAAAGCGCTTTCCTCCTCCGCCAAGCGATCGGCCGATCTCCTCCGCTGCCGGGCATGCTCCGGCGGCCAATGGTCCGCCCGCTGACGTGGCAACACGCTGGAGTGGGCTTATGTAACCGAATTGGGGGGTGGAGATCGATCGCCCGCCACCGTGCGCAATGATCTCCGCCAACAAGATGACAGTCGGATGGTCCGGATGGTCGGTGGTTCCCCGTGTGGCACAGAGCGCGCTCCCGGCAACGGGAATATCCCGCGCCAGCCGCTGAATCACCCTTTTCCTTGTCGGCAACCGGCTTGACAAGGGTGGTTCACTACCTTCCCGTAGTGGGTTCGCCGGAAGCGGTTCCTACCTCCCGTGGAGCGTCGTGAAGAGCACAAAAGAGCAGTCGGGCAATGAACGCAACAAGTCGATCAGAAAGCGCTTGACGGGAACTGTTCTGATTCCCAGTATCACGCTGCTGGTGATGTGGATCGGCGGTTCGGCGTACTTCGTCGCGCAGGCCATCTATGTGCGCACCGTTGCCTCGACCGTGCAGGAGGTGTCGATCCCCGCGGTCACCGCACTCGGCGCGCTGCAACAGGAACGGCAACTGAGCCTGGTCTACCTCGAAGGCAATTCGGCCACGTTGCAGGATCTGCAGAACCAGCAGCAATCGATCGATCCGAATCTGGCGAACCTGCGCTCGGCGCTGGATTCGGCCGCAAGTCTCGCGCCCGACGAGCTCGTGGACCGGATGCACAATCTCGAAGCGACACTGGACCAGCTGCAGGTGATCCGCGCACAGGTCGATTTGCGCACCGCGACCAAACAGCAGGTCAACGATTTCTACAACCACCTGCTCGACACCTCCTCCGATCTTTTCGCCGCGCAGGCGCGCATCGTGCCCGACGTGACCGCCACCCAGGGCGGTATCGACGCCACCGAGGTCTTCCGGGCCTCGGACCAGATGTCGCGCGCCGCGTCCCTGATTTCCAGCGCGTTCGCCACCGGCACCCTCGCGCCCGCCGACCACCTCGCGTTCTCGCAACTCGTCGGGTCCTATCGCGAAACGCTCGCGAAGGTCGCGCCGTTCCTGCGCCCTGGCACCGCCCAGCGCTACCAGCAGTTGATCACCAGCGACCCGTGGGCGCGGCTGCAGGCCGACGAGGACGCGATCATCAACCACGGCCCCGGCACGTTCCGGCAGAACGTCGGCGGTCTCGCCGTGCGCGACAGCGACTGGCGCCAGCTGACCGGCCAGGTCTCCGACTCGCTCATCCGGGTCACCGCCGACCAGGCCGACAAGGCGTCCTCGCAAGCGCTTTCCGACGGGAACGCGAGCCTGCGCAACGCGATCATCGGCAGTATCGCCGCGCTGCTCGCGGCCATCGCGTCGATCTACGTCGCGGTCCGGGTTTCGCGCACCCTGGTCGACCGGACCCTGGTGACCCGCCTCGCCCGGCTGCGCGACGATTCACTGGCACTGGCCCAGGTTCGCCTGCCCAGCATCGTGGAACGGCTCAAGGTCGGCGAGACCGTCGACATGAGCGCCGAGCTGCCCCGGCTGGACCACGGCCGGGACGAGATCGGGCAGGTGGCCGAGGCGTTCAACATGGCGCAGCTGACCGCGGTCAACGCCGCGGCCAGCGAGGCGAAGGCCCGCAGTGGTGTGAACAACGTGTTCCTCGGCATCGCACACCGCAACCAGGGACTGGTGCACCGGCAGCTGCAGATCCTCGACCAGATGGAATCGCAGGAGGACAACCCCAGTCAGCTCAAGGGTCTGTTCCAGCTCGACCACCTCGCCACCCGTGCCCGCCGCACCACCGAGAACCTGATCATCCTCGGCGGCAAGCAGCCGGGCCGCCGCTGGCGCAAACCGGTGTGGCTGATGGACATGCTGCGCGCCGCGGTGTCGGAGACCGAGCACTTCGCCCGCGTCGAGGTGGAGAACGTGCCGCAGGTGGCGATCACCGGTTCCGCGGTCGCCGACGCGATCCACCTCGTCGCCGAGCTCGTGGACAACGCGACGTCGTTCTCCCCGCCCGCTTCGCAGGTGCACCTGACCAGTACCCGGGTCGCGCGCGGTGTCGTCGTGGACATCGCCGACCAGGGACTCGGAATGACCGACGAGGTCCGCGAATGGGCCAATCGGATGATGGCCGAACCACCCGAATTCGACGCGATGGCACTGAAAGCGGACGCCAGCCTCGGGTTGTTCGTGGTCGCGCGCCTCGCTTCGCGCCTGGGCATCAAAGTCATGTTCGACACGTCCCGTTATGGCGGCACACGCGCTACTGTGCTCATCCCGACCGAATTGCTGGCGACGGGAGACGAGGTGGCCGACAGTGCCGAGCCCGAGTTCCGTAGCGCGGCGCAGCCCGCCGTCTACGAGGACACGGTCGACGAACCCACGGAACTGGTGCGACGCGAACCGCCGTCACCCGAGCCACGACGTTCCGCGCCCGCGCCGGAGGCGCCGCAACGCGAACCGGCTCGTACCATGACGATGATGCCGGAACAGGAACCCGAAGTGCCGGTACGCCGGGAGCGACCGCCGCTGCCACAACGCGAACCGCAGGAGAACCTCGTCGCCCAGCTGCGCGACGACCCCGACTACGAGGCACCCGACTTCGACGAATACGCCCCGCGCACCCTCGGCACGATCTCGGCGTTCCACCGCGGGACCCGCCGGGGACGGGACGCGGACGAACCGGGCAGGCACCGCCCTGGAAACCACTGAGTGAGAGGGAATTCGGACTCAGCAATGAACGAGAAAGATGGTTCCAAGGTCGAGCTGAACTGGTTGCTCGACGACATGGTCGACCGTGTCGTCGGTGCCCAGCACGCCGTCGTGCTTTCCGCGGACGGTCTGCTGATGGGCAAGTCGGCCAGCCTCTCCAAGGACGATTCCGATCAGCTGTCGGCGATAGCGTCGAGCCTGCAGAGCCTCGCGAAGGGCGCGAGCAGGCACTTCTCCCGTGGTCCGGTGCTGCAGACCCTCATCGAAATGGCCGAGGGGTACCTGTTCGTGTCCGCCGCCGGGGCCGGTGCCTGCCTCGCGATCCTCGCCGAGGGCAGCGTCGACGTCGAGATGATCGCGTACGAGATGAACCGGCTCGTCAAGCGCGTCGGCGACTACATGACCGCGGCGCCACGGGAAGCCGTGAGGTCTGGTCCGGAGCGCGGCTGATGGCGGACCAGGAGTGGTATGACGAAGCGGCCGGCCCACTGGTCCGGCCGTATGCGATCACCCGTGGCCGCATTCCGACGGAAGCCGCGATGGACGTCGCCACTCAGGTGATGGCCATCCGCGGCAGGCAGGACCCGGTCGGGCTCACCCCGGAACACCAGGCGATTCTCGAGCTGTGCCAGCGTCCGCTGTCCGTCGCCGAGGTCGCCGCGTACGTCAAGGTGCCGCTCGCGGTGGTGCGCGTGCTGTGCACCGACCTCGTCGAGCGAGGCGACGTCATCGTGCGTTCGCCGTCGCAGTCGGCGAAGGCTCCGGATCGGCAACTACTTCAGGCGGTGCTGCATGGACTCAACAACCTCTAGTGACGGCGTGATCCCCACGCCGGTCAAGATCGTCGTCGCGGGCGGATTCGGCGCGGGCAAGACCACCATGGTCGCGTCCGTGAGCGAGATCGTGCCGCTGTCCACCGAAGAGGTGATGACGCAGGCGAGCGACGGGATCGACGACATCACCGGCGTCGAGCGCAAGACCACGACCACCGTCGCGCTGGACTTCGGGCGCATCACGATTTCCCCGCAGACGGTGCTGTACCTGTTCGGCACGCCGGGGCAGGACCGGTTCTGGTTCATGTGGGACGAGCTCGCCCGCGGCGCGATCGGCACCGTGGTCCTTGTCGACACGCGGCGGCTCAACTCGAGCTTCGCGGCGATCGACTTCTTCGAGCGGCGCAAGATCCCGTTCATCGTGGCGGTCAACATCTTCGATGACGCGGACCGCTACGAGGAACAGGAAATCCGCAGGGCGCTCGCCCTTTCGCCGAGCGTGCCGGTGATGTTCTTCGACGCCCGTCAGCGTGAGTCGAGCAAGCTCGCCCTCATCCGCCTGGTCCGCTACGCCATGGACCGCCTCCCCCCAGAACCCGCCGAACTGGTAACCACAGCCGGCGCCTAACCCGCGAGTTGAACGTTGCCGACCCGCGAGTTGAACGTTGCGGGCGCGCGAGTTGAACGTTGCAGGCGCGCGAGTTGAGCGTTGCCGACCCGCGAGTTGAACGTTGCCGACCCGCGAGTTGAACGTCAGGCCGGGATCTGTGCCAGCTTCAGGTTGAAGTGGCGCAGCAGCGGGGGTGCGTGGACCACGCGGTACGACGGCACGCGCTCCGGGTTCTTCGCGATGTCTGCGAGCACGTCCGCCACGTACTCCAGGTGCGCCAGGGTGTACGTGCGGCGCGGGATCGCGAGCCGGACGAGCTCGAACGGCGCCGGCTGCAGCAGGTTGTGCTCGGCATCGAACGTGCCCAGGTACAACGATCCCAGTTCCGCACAGCGGATTCCGCCTTCGAGATACAGCTGGCAGGCCAGTGCATGTCCGGGGAAACCGCTCGGCGGGATGTGGGGCAGCAGCCGCCCCGCGTTGAGGTAGAGCGCGTGGATCCCGGCCGGCTGCACGATGTCGACGCCGGCCGCGTTGACCAGTTGCGCCAGGTGTGCGGTTTCCGCGGCGCGGGACCGAAGGTAGTCCGGTTCGAGCACCTCGCGCAGGCCCTGGGCGACCCGCTCCAGGTCGTGACTGGCCATCCCGCCGTAGGTCCTGAAACCCTCGGTGGCGATCAGGTTGACCTCGCTGCGTTTCGCGAGATCCGGATCCCGCAGCCCGATGAACGCGCCCATCGGCGAGATGCCGTCCTTCTTGAGGCTCGCCACGCAGCCATCGGCCAGCGCGAAGGCCTGCTGCGCGACCTCGCGCGGGCTCAGGTGGCGGTACCCCGGCTCGCGTTCGGTAACCAGCCAGGCGTTTTCGGCGAAGCGTGCGGCGTCGAGGAAGAACGGAACCTGGTACCGCTGGCACAGTTCGCGCACGGCGTGGAGGTTCGCCATTGACACCGGCTGCCCGCCGCCGCCGTTGTTGGTGATGGTGATCAGGACCTGGCCGACCCGCTGCCCGTCAGGGCCGCTCAGGGTGGCCTCCAGCGTGTCGAGATCGATGTTGCCCTTGAACGGTTCCGCGCTGTCGAGGTCCCGCGCTTCGGCACACGGCAGGTCCCGCGCCTCGCAGCCCAGCAGTTCGACGTTGGCGCGGGTGGTGTCGAAATGCGTGTTGGACAACGAAATCTGGCCTGCCCGCAGCACGGTCGAGAACAGCACCCGCTCTGCGGCGCGCCCCTGATGCACCGGGAACACATGCGGGTAGGACGTCAGCTCGTCGACGACCTGGCGGAACCGGTAGTACGAATCGGATCCGGCGTACGAACGGTCCGCAGCCGCCGCGGCGGCCTCCTGCGCGGCGGACACCGCGCCGGTGCCCGAGTCGGTCAGCAGGTCGATGGTCACCTTGGCCGCCGGCACGTCGAACATGTTGTAGGCAGCGGCGGAAAGCGCTTCCGCACGCTCGGCGCGTGTGGTGATCGGGATTTCCTTGACGACCTGGATCCGGTACGGCGGAAAGGATTTCATGCTGCCCCTCTTTCGTGCTCACGGCGTGATCGCAGAGTCGGCCACGCCAGTGCAGACCGTATCGGCCGGCCGCCGCGGCGCGGCGACGTGATAGGCCTCGGATGACAGATAGACCGTGGTACCGGACCCGAACGGACCGAGTCGCAGGGAAACGTGGGCGAGCAGGCCGACACCCGCATGCAGTGGCCGGCTGGTGACCGCGTCGATCGCCCGGTCGAGGGTGCGCGCCGGAAGGCCTTGCCTGGCGAAGAATCCGGCCACCCGCTCGCGTGCCACCTCGTCGTCGGGCACGTAGTCACGGACAGGCAGATAGAGACTGTAGGTACCGGGCCCGGACGGGTCGGCGCTCACGAACGAGTAGCTTGACACCAGTGGCCTGCCACGGAACGTGGTGGTTTCGCCGCCGATGGCCTGGCAGAACTCGCGTATCCGCAACGGATCCGCGCCATTGACCGCCGCGGCGGCGCGTTCGGCGTCCGCGCAGACCGCGTCGTGGTGGGAAACGTACAGCTTCACCCGGGACAGCGGGCTGTCGTCGAGGTCGACGGCGAAGAACGACAACCGGTCGAGGGCACCGCGCAGCAGTGCGTGCCGGGCGATGGTGTCGTACGCGTGATCCAGGCCAAGCCGGCGGAACCCTTCCAGTACGAGGTCTTGTGCCTGGTCATCGCCGCGTACCTGCGGGTTGAAGTACGCCTTGAGCTTCGGCGGCGCGCCCGGCCGGAAGATCAGCGAGAACCACACCGCGAACGTTCCTTCCGCCCGCGGGGGAAGGAACAGGTCCGACACCGCGTCGAACCGCTCGATCGGGATGTGAAAGCGCTTACTCAGCGCGTTCAGGAAGCGCTTTCCCGCGGCGATATCGTCGCTGTGGCCGGGTTTTTCCCCGCCGGCCTCGCCCAGCACCCGGATGGCACGGCGGCCGTCGTCGTCGAAGGCGATCGAGAACTCCACCGGCGTCTGGTCATCCGCGACGTCGCAGCGCCAGCCCGGCCCGTCCGACAGTGTACGTGCGCCGGCCGGGCCGAGGAGTTCCCGCAGCAACACCGATGGGGTTTCGTCTCCTGGTGCGAAGCCGGCTACCTCGCAGAGGCCCCGCAGTTGGTTTCGGGCATGGTTGAACAACGTTTCGTCGGCGAGGGTCACGGTGGCTCCGGCGGACAGGCGAATGCGAAATCCCTGCAACTTCGGGAAGTTGTTTACAGACCGTCCAATAACGTAACGCAGAACCGGGAAAACGGCATTACGCTGAGCGGGTGATCCACTGTGCACAGGTGGTAACGCTGTGAGTCCGGTCGAGATCCCGCTCACATTTCCCTTACACGGCAACGTTGGCGTGTGCGCGATACGATGCCCCCTGGCGCTCGTATGGGCGCTATGTCGCGTCCGGACGCGACCGTCCACTGATCATGTCTACTATGTACTGTCTATTGTGGACATCGCAGGCTCATCCGTCCATAGTGGACAACGGGCCACTTCGCGGGGGTGCAGCGCTCGGTGAACCGTGCCGGCTGCGCATGTGGACTCTCCACCGGTGGTAGCGCCAGGTAGCCACCGTTTCTCGAATTCACCCGGCTACGGGATGGGGATTTCTCCCGATGCTGATTACCGTCGAGTACTTGCAGTCGTAGCAGTCGAGGGGGCCAGGTGGACCACCAGAACACAGGGCTGAGTGCCGGCGCGCGAGTCACCTATCGGGTTCGGGGTCGGTCCGGCGACGGCCCGCGGCCGTGCTGCCACGGCACGGTCGCCGGCGAACCCATCTTCGACCGGTACACGATGGAGGTCTGGGTGCCCGTCCAGCCCGACGGTGCATCCGACGACGTCGAGCCCCGGCTCATCCGCAAGGAGAGCATCATCGAGGTCACCGCATAGGGACTCTGTCACATCGGCCGTCGCCGCGGTGTCCACGTGGTGAAGGAGGGGACCGATGGATGAGCGAGAGTTCCTGGCGGCACGTTTCGAGGAGCACCGCCCACACCTGCGCGCGGTGGCCTACCGCATGCTCGGCTCGGTCAGCGAGGCCGACGACGCGGTGCAGGAGGCATGGCTGCGGGTCGACCGCGACGGCGGCGCCGGGGTGCACAACCTGGGCGGCTGGCTGACCACGATCGTCAGCCGCATCTGCCTGAACATCCTGCGCGCCCGCAAGGCGCATCGTGAGGAGCCGCTGGGCGAGCTGTCCGAGCCGCCCGACCCGCGGCAGGCGCCCGAGGAGGAGGCGCTGCTGGCCGACTCGGTCGGCTTGGCGCTGCTCGTCGTGCTGGAGACGCTCGATCCCGCGGAACGGCTCGCGTTCGTGTTGCACGATCTGTTCGCGGTGCCCTTCGACGAAATCGCCGGGATCCTCGGCCGGTCTTCCGCCGCCGCGCGTCAGCTGGCCAGCCGCGCGCGCCGCCGCGTGCGGGGTGCACCCGTCCCGGAACGCGAACCGCGGCGGACGGTCGTCGAGGCGTTCCTCGCCGCGGCACGGGGCGGTGATCTCGACGCGCTCGTGGCGGTGCTCGATCCCGATGTCGTCATCCACACCGGGAAGACGATCGTGCGCGGTGCCGACGCGGTGGCCGGCGGCGCTCGCGCGTTCGCGCGCATCGCCGCACTCGCCCAGCCGGTGCTCGCGGGGGACACCCCGGCCGCGATCGCCTACGACGACGGAGGAGAGGCCATTTCGGTGGCGCTGTTCACGATTGCCGACGGGCGGGTCTTGGCGCTGGACATCATCGACGACCCGGACCGCATCGCCGCGCTCGAACTCGCGCCATTGGACGAGTGACCGGTCACCCGGCGGGGTGCGCGGCCAGCCAGTCGGCGGCCCGGCGGGGCGAGGCGCGGCACAGCCACGCGTCCTGCACCACCTCGGCCAGCTCGCGGCGGGACAGTTCGCCGACCCGGCTGGCCCGCAACAGCACCGACAGGTGCCCGTCGAAATGTGGAGTGGTGAAGAACGGGGAATGCTCGTCCTGCACCAGCGCGAGTTTGTCGGCCTCGGAGGGAACCCAGAAGACGATCACGTCCCGGTAGCGCTCGCCGGTCTCGGGATCGACCGCGTCCGGGCGCGGATTGCGGAAGAACACGAACGATTTGCGGCCGACCTGGTACACGGGATTGTCGCCGTGCAACCGTTCGATGGTGACATGGGGCATCGCGAGCGCGAGCTCGTGCACGTCCTCTTCCCGAGCCGGCCGGTCGTCGTCCACCATCCGTTCAGGATAAGGGATGGACAACCTCGTCAAGTCCTAACCGGACTCTTCCACGATCCGGGACACATTGACCGCGAGAGGCCGGGCACGGTTGCATCAGCCGCGAAGCCGTTCGAAGGAGAGATCGTGTCCCTCAGCGCAACCGGCGTTGTCGCGCGTGCCGATGCGCCGCCGCGCCGCCGGCGTGTGCCGGACCTGCGCCGGTGGTTCAGTCCATTGATATTGCTGGTGTTGTGGCAGGTGGCCGGCTCGACGGGGCTGCTGCCGCCTGACAAACTCAGCTCACCGTGGACGGTGGTGCAGGCCGGCGTGGAGACCGCGCGGTCCGGTGAACTGGGCTCGGCGTTCGTGGTGTCGATCGGCCGCGTCGCGGCCGGGTTCGCGATCGGCGCGGCCGCCGCACTCGTACTCGGGATCATCGCGGGATTGTCCGGCTGGGGCGGCGCGCTGATCGACCCGCCGGTGCAGATGCTGCGCACGCTGCCGTTCCTCGGCCTGATCCCGTTGTTCATCCTGTGGTTCGGCATCGGCGAGGCGCCCAAGATCTTGCTCGTGGCTCTCGGTGTGCTGTTTCCCTTGTATCTCAACATCTTTTCCGGTATCCGCGCGATCGACCCGGACCTGCTGGAGGCCTCGGTCGCGCTCGGGTACACGCGCCGCGAACGGCTCGCACACGTCGTATTGCCCGGCGCCGTCCCGCAGGCGCTCGTCGGGTTGCGGCAGTCGCTCGGCGTGGCGTGGCTCGCGTTGATCGTCGGCGAGACGGTGAACGCCGACGCCGGGCTCGGTTACCTCATCAACAATGCGCGCGATTTCCTGCGCACCGATGTCATTGTCGTCGGCCTGGTCGTCTACGCCGTGCTGGGCCTGGTGACCGACGCGATCGTGCGCCTGCTGGAGCGAAGGGCACTGCGATGGCGCTGAGCGTGAAGGTACGCGGGCTGGCCAAGCGATTCGGCGAGCGCGCCGTACTGTCCGAAGTAGACATAGAGCTCGCCGCGGGGGAGTTCGTCGCACTGCTCGGCCGCAGCGGCTCGGGCAAGTCGACGTTGTTGCGGATACTGGCCGGGCTCGAACCCGCGGAGGCCGGTGAGGTGGATGTGCCCGGCGCGGTTTCGATCGCGTTCCAGCAACCGAGGCTGCTGCCGTGGCGCCCGGTGTGGCGCAATGTCGTGCTCGGTCTGCCCGGCCGGGGGCGTGACCGCGCGCTGGCCGAACGCGCCCTCGCCGAGGTCCGGCTGGGCGAGCACGCCGATGCCTGGCCGCGCACGCTCTCCGGTGGTGAAGCACAACGGGTTTCGCTGGCTCGCGCACTTGTTCGTGAGCCGGATTTGTTGTTGCTGGACGAGCCGTTCGGGGCATTGGACGCACTGACGCGGCTGGCGATGCACGCGCTCGTCGAAAACCTGTGGCGACGGCACCGGCCCGGGGTGTTGCTGGTGACGCATGACGTCGACGAGGCGCTGCTGCTCGCCGACCGGATTCTGGTGCTGGCCGACGGCCGGATCCGCGCCGAGCATGTGCTCGACCGCCCCCGGCCGCGCCGGCCGGTGGATCATCTCGACGTGCGGGCCAAGGTGCTCGCCGATTTGGGAGTGACCGAACATGCGACTGCGTAAGGCGATCGCGGCCGTGGCCCTGCTCGGGCTTGCCTCGTGCGGCACCTCGACCGGCACGCCTGCCGTGCCGCCGCCGGTCAGCGCGGCCGACCTGGCGAAGGTGACCTTGAAAGTCGGTGACCAGAAAGGGAATTCGCAGGCGCTGCTCAAGGCCGCTGGGCTGCTTTCGGATGTGCCGTACAAGATCGAGTGGTCCACTTTCACGTCGGGCCCGCCGTTGCTGGAGGCGGCATCGGCCGGTGCGATCGACATCGGCGGGGTGGGCAACACGCCGCCGATCTTCTCGGCCGCGGCGAACGCGAACGTGTCGATTATCAGTGCTGCCAAGGGAAACGTGGTGAGCGACGTGGTACTCGTGCCGGACGGCTCGCCGTTGAAAACTGTGAAAGACCTGCAGGGCAAGACAATCGGGGTTGCGAAGGGCAGTTCGGCGCACGGGCAGATCCTGCTGACCCTGCGCAAAGCTGGTCTGTCCACAAAGGACGTAAAGCTGTCGTTCCTGCAACCGGCGGACGCGTACGGTGCGTTCGCCCAGCACCGGATCGACGCCTGGGCGGTGTGGGACCCTTACACGTCACAGGCGGAACTCGAAGCCGGAGCGAAGGTACTCGCGGACGGCACCGGGACCGCCAACGGTTACTCGTTCCAGGTAGCCGGGCACGACGCACTGTCCGACGCGGGCAAGAACGCGGCGATCCGTGACTACGTGGTGCGTATCGCCAAGGCCGAACGCTGGTCGGACACGCATCGGGACCAGTGGGCACAGGCGTGGTCGGCAGACACCGGCCTGCCCCCGGCGGTGACCCGTGCCGCGGCGGGGAAAGGTCCAGACCTACCGGTCGCACTGGACGACACGGTGAGCCGATCCGAACAGGAACTGGCCGATGCGTTCACCGACGACAAGGTACTGCCGGGCAAAGTGAACTTCGCAAAGTTCGTCGACCCCCGGTACGCCCAGGACCTGGCCTCAGTCCGCGGCTAGGTCACGCTCTCCGCCTCGGCGCCCCGCCCACCGGCTCACGCGCACGCCGGTGCGTGCCCGCGGCCTTTCCCGGCCCGGCGAACCCACGCGCCCCGCTCAACTCTCTCGGCTCGGGCGAACACACGCCCGCGCGTGCCCGCCCAACTTTCTCGGCTCGGCGAACCACCGCGCCCGGCTGCGCACCCAGCCTCCCGGCCCCGTGAACCACCCC
>NZ_WMBA01000025.1 GCF_009707865.1 Amycolatopsis pithecellobii | reverse complement strand
GTCCAGGGGGCTTGCCCCCTGGCGGGGGTCTGGGGGCTCGGCCCCCAGAGGACACTGCGAAGCGAGTCAGGTCCACGCTTGCGTGGACAGACTACACCCGCTCGCGAGCCCCTTTACGGAATCGAACCGTAGACCTTCTCCTTACCATGGAGACGCTCTGCCGACTGAGCTAAAGGGGCGGGTCAACGCCTTCACGTTGAAGCCTCGAAGAGATTACACAATCGGCCGACACCGCTGAGCACCGGGGTCCCCTCACGTCAGCAGGGTCAGGATCGCTTCCCGCTGCCGGCCCGCTGACCTTGCCGTTCGAGCCTGTAGCCAGGCTTCCAACCGGTCCTCGGCGAGCGGACGTGAGATGAGATAGCCCTGCGCGACGTCACAGCCCATCGCCTCGAGCTGGTCACGTGCGATGTCCTCTTCGACGCCCTCAGCGACCACCGTCAGGCCCAGCGAGTGCCCCAGCTCCACGATGGACCGGACCACCGCGAGATCTCCGAGGTCCGTGCCCATCCCCAGCACGAAGCTCTTGTCGATCTTGACCTCGTCCACCGGAAGGCGCCGCAGATAGGCCAGCGACGAGTAACCCGTCCCGAAGTCGTCGACGGCCAGCACGATCCCCAGCGCATGCAGTTCCTGCAGGATCGGCAGCGCCTTCTGCGGGTCGGCCATGACCCCGGACTCGGTCAGCTCGAACGTCAGCAGCTCCGGCGGCACATCGAATCGCCGCAGCGCCTCGACGACCTTGGCCGGGAAGTCGGCATCCGCGAGGTTGCGCACGGACAGGTTGACCGCCACGGCGATGCGCAGCCCCTCGTCCATCCACTTGCGCACCCGGATCAGCGACTGCTCCAGCACGAACTCGGTGAGCACGCCGATCAGCCCCGCCGCCTCGACGGCGGGCACGAACTCGTCCGGATCGATCTTGCCGAACTCCGGGTGCACCCACCGCACGAGCGCCTCAACGCCGAGCACCTGCTTGCTGGGCAAGGAGATCTTCGGCTGATAGTGCACGCTCAGCTGGCCCTCTTCGAGTGCCTGCCGGAACTGCGTGACCATCTGGAACCGGCGCAGGAAGATCTGGCCCATGCTCGGCATATAGCCGCGGACTTCCTCGCCACCGCGAGCGGCCCGCACGGCGACGTCGGCATGCTGCAACAGGGTGTCGATGTCCAGCCCGGCGGCACTGTCCTCCGCGGTCGGCGTCGCGTAGCCCACCATGGCGTTCGTCTCGACGGTCAGCTTGTCCACCGGGTACGGCGCGGAGAGCTGCGTACGCAGTCGCTCGGCCACTTCGTGGATCTGCGTGCTGTGGTACCCGACGAGCAGCGCCGCGAACGAGCCGCCTTCCAGCCGGGCCAGCGGCACGTACGGCCCGAGCGCGTCCCGGATCCGCCGCCCCGCCGCGACGACCATCCGGTCCGCCCAGGCGTAGCCGAGCGCGTCGCTGACAGTGGACAGGATGTCGAGCTCCACCCGCAGCACGGCGCCGTCCCGCCGCTCCCGCAACGGTTCCCGCGCCACCTGACGGAAACCCGGCCGGTTCAGCAGCCCGGTCAGCGGGTCGTGATAGGCGTCATGGCGCAGCGTCGCGAGCAGCCGCCGGTTGTCGAGCGCCGTCGCGAGGTGACTGGCCATCGTGCCGAGCAACTGCACGTCGTACTTGCCGAACCCGCGCCACCGCGAGAGCCGGTCGTGCGCCTCGATGACACCGAGCAGCTGGGTGGCACTGCGCAACGGCACCACCAGTGCCTCCTGCACACCGCGATGCTGCAACGCGGAAGCGACTTCGCCGGTCGCCTCGGCACTGCGGAACTGCCGCACCTGCGAGCCGGACAACTGGATCAGCGGGTCCTCGCCCACGATGTCGCCCGCGGGCAACGGGTCTCCCGCGACGACCGTCGTCATGGCGGCGTTCGACTCCAGGCGAAGTCGCAACACCACCCGCGCCGCGGCGAGCTGATCCTTGATGCGCTCGGCGATCGTGGTCCAGTCCCCCGCGCCCGGCCCGCCGGCCACGTCACCGCCTGCTGGGCGGACCACCGCGTGCTGGCCGGATTTCGCGACCATCAGACTCACGTCTGAAAGCGCTTCCATATCGCGCTGTTCACGGAGCAGATCCGAATAGGCCCAGTACAGCGCGGAAAGTCCGAGGAACACCGCGACCACGAGCGGCCACGCGTTGCTGGTCCCGGCGATCACGAGATAACCGCTCAGGCCAACCGACGCGTTGACGAACCCGACGACGAGGATGCGCCCGGTCAGCCGCAGTGCGGTGCCGATCCGCATCCGCCGCCGCAACACCCGCACCGCGGCAAGCGCGAGCAAAGTGCTGGCGAGCGGGGCGGTCAGAGTCCCGGCGAGCGCGGCGGGCCAGGTCATCGTCGTACTGCCCATGGTGTGCAGGACGAGCCACGCCACGGCGAACGCACTGGTGATCTCGAGCAGGAAAGCACCGGCGTTGTAGAGGACACGGCCGGAAACCCGCCGCACCAGCAATGTGCTGATGCCCGCGACGAGATGTGCCAGCAGCACGACTTGGAACGGGGCCACGAAAAAGCCGATGACAAGCGGGATCTCGGTGAAGGAAATGGTCCACGAGATACCACTGCGGACATCGACGTTGATGCCGAGTTGCTCCGCGAGCAGGAACGAAAGCGCGAGCACCGGACCGATCCACCACAGTTGTGCGTGCCACTGGAAAGGCAGCCACAGCAAGGAGACCGTAGTCGCGGACACGACACCGAAGGTCAGAACGACCGCGGTGTAGACCCGGAACCGGCGCTCATCACCGCGCGCCGTACCGGACTGCGCGTGAGCCTCGGCGTCGGACAGCGCTGGGTCGGATGCATCCGGCGTGCTGCGCTTGCGCGGCATGCAACCTCCTTCCCCGCCCGAAGGCCCCCAAAGCGGTCCGCCATGTGATCTCGGCGCGAACGAGGTGACACTGTACCCCCGTGGGGGTAGTTCAGGCTGTTTCTCACTGCCATGAGATCAGTCCGTAGTTAACAATGCGCCAACTACACGGAGACACCACGACTACCGGGTGAAACCAGCGCCTACTTACGTTGCCTGGCACTAACAAACGGTAACCAGACTTCGCTCGCCGCGATCGTCACACCCGCGCGGACACCGCCACGACTCGCGTGGCGCACGGCGGCCGGTTGAACAGCGCAGATCCATCCGCGGGACACGACGCCCCTCCGCGCGGGCGCCTGTGATCGGGCATGGGCGGGATTCGCAGTCCGTAACGAAGTATTCGCAATTTCAAGTGACTCTCCGTGGCAGGCCTCGTCAGTGGCCTCCTGGTCCCCCGGGCCCGCCGTGCGATAAAAGATTCCTATGGGTGAAAGCCAGAGGTCTGCACCAGCGGCACCCGAGGGTGTCGACGTCGAGAAACCGTCCGCGGCCAGGATCTACGACTGGTATCTGGGCGGCGACCAGAACTGGGCGATCGACCGGGAGTTCGGCAAGCGGGCGGTCCAGCTGTTCCCGCCGATCCGGGACTCGACCCGGCAGAACCGGGCGTTCCTCGGCCGGCTCGTGAAAGCGGCGCTGGACGCCGGGATCCGGCAGTTCCTCGACCTCGGTTCCGGGGTGCCCACCGTCGGCAATGTGCACGAGCTGGTCCGTGAACATCTGCCGGAGGGCGAGCGGGCGACCGTGGTGTACGTGGACTACGAGCCTGTCGCCGCCGCGCACGCGACTGTGCTGCTGGAACGGGACGGCTCGACGGAGTGGGCCGGTCTCGTGCACGCAGACCTGCGCGACACCGACGCTGTGCTGCGGCACCGGACGACAACGGAACTCATCGACTTCGACCAGCCCGTGTGCCTGCTCATGATCGCGGTCCTGCACTTCGTCGGTGACGAAGACAAACCCGGCGAGATCGTCGCGCGGTACCGGAACAAACTCGCACCCGGGAGCTGGCTCGGGATTTCGCATGCCACGGACGAAAACGTGTCCGCGGAGGACGCTGCCGCACTGCACGAGTTCGCCGACAGCTACGCGCGCACGAGCAATCCGATGTGGGTGCGGCAGAGCGCGGACATCGAACCGTGGTTCGGCGGCTGGCCGCTGATCGAGCCCGGCCTCGTGTCGGTCGCGGACTGGCGTTCGGAGGCGACGCTGAGCCCGGCGGGACAGCGTGCGCGGCCGTTCGGGATCTGCGGGGTCGCCGAACGCCCGCGCTGAATTACCAATCCGACCGAAAGCAGGCGAACACGGTCCGCAGCCGATCGCTTGTAGACGCCCGTTTCCGCGGTGGCTGCCGTCGGATTGGTAACGAACGGCACAGTATTCCCGGATGGCTGCTCGCTCATAGCGAACGACCTGCGGAAACAAATCGGGACCCGGCGAAGTTGAGCTGTGCAGACTCAACTAAGAAGGAGCGTCCCGATGACCGAAATCAGGCTCCTGCCCGTGCTGCCCCTCGACGAGGACGTCGTGCTGCCCGGCATGATCGTGCCGCTCGAGCTCGATGTCGCCGAGGTCCGTGCCGCGGTGGAGTCCGCACAAGCCCGGACCGCACAGACCCCCGGTCCCTCTTTCCCCGGTATCCGGTCGCTGCCCGCCGCGAAGGCCGAAGTGCTGATCGTGCCGCGAGTGCATGGTGAGTACGCCGAAGTGGGGACGGTCGCGACCATCGAGCGGGTCGGGCGGATCCCCGGCGGCAAGGCTGCCGTACTTCTGCGTGGCACCAGCCGCGCGAACGTCGGGGCGACCGGCGACGGACCGGGCGCGGCACGCTGGGTGCGGGCCGAAGGCGTCACGGAGCAGAGCGACGAGCGTGCGCAAACCCTTGCCACGGAATACAAATCGGTCGTGATCTCGATCCTGCAGCAGCGTGGTGGCTGGCAGATGATCGACGCCGTTCAAGAACTCGAAGACCCGTCGGCGATCGCCGATCTTGCCGGCAATGCGCCGTACCTCAAGTTCGAGCAGAAGCTGGAGTTGCTGCGCACGCTCGACGTCGCGGCCAGGCTGGACCGCGCACTCGAATGGAGCCGCGAGTACCTGGCCGAGCTGGAGGTCACCGACACGATCCGCAAGGATGTGGCCGAGGGCATGGAAAAGCAGCAGAAGGAATTCCTGCTGCGCCGCCAGCTCGAAGCGATCCGCAAGGAGCTGGGCGAGCTGGACGGCTCGTCCGACGACGAGGACGACTACCGCGCCCGCGTCGAGAAAGCTGACCTGCCCGAGCACGTCCGCAAGGCAGCACTGTCCGAAGTGGACAAACTGGAGCGGGCGTCCGACCAGTCCCCCGAGGGTGGCTGGATCCGGACCTGGCTGGACACCGTGCTGGAGCTGCCCTGGACGAAGCGGACCAAAGACCAGCTGGACATCGCGGGCGCGCGGGCGGTGCTCGACGCCGACCACGCGGGTCTGGACGACGTGAAGCAACGCATCATCGAGTACCTGGCGGTGCGTGCGCGGCGCCAGGAATCGGAAATCGGCGGGCGGCACAACGGTGCCGTGCTGGCGCTCGTCGGTCCGCCCGGTGTCGGCAAGACGTCGCTCGGCGAGTCGGTTGCGAAGGCGATGGGCCGCAACTTCGTCCGCGTCGCGCTCGGTGGAATCCGGGACGAGGCGGAGATCCGCGGTCACCGCCGCACGTATGTGGGTGCGCTGCCCGGCCGGATCGTGCGTGCCATCTCCGAAGCAGGCTCGATGAACCCGGTGGTGCTGCTGGACGAGGTGGACAAGGTCGGTGCCGACTACCGCGGTGACCCGACCGCGGCGCTGCTGGAAGTCCTTGACCCGGAACAGAATCACACGTTCCGCGACCACTATCTCGAGGTGGAGCTCGACCTGTCGGACGTGGTGTTCCTGGCGACGGCGAACGCATTGGAGACGATCCCAGGGCCGTTGCTGGACCGGATGGAGCTGGTCACCCTCGACGGCTACACCGAGCGCGAGAAGGTGATCATCGGCCGTGACCACTTGCTGCCGCGTGAGCTGGAGCGGGCGGGTATGGCGCAGGGCGACGTGGTACTGACGGACGCCGCGGTGAGCCGGATCGCCGCCGAGTACACCCGCGAGGCCGGTGTGCGTGACGCGAACCGGACCATCGCGAAGGTGTTGCGGAAGATCGCGACCAGGGTCGCGCTTGACGAGGTGTCCCTGCCGGTCACGATCGACGCCGGTGATCTGCCGGTGTATCTCGGCCGGCCGCGGCATCTGCCGGAGTCGTCGCTGCCCGCGTCGACGCAGCGCACTTCGACCCCGGGCGTGGCGACGGGGTTGGCGGTGACCGGAGCCGGCGGTGACGTGCTGTATGTCGAAGCGTCGCTGGCGGATCCGGAGTCCGGTGGTACTGGGCTGACGCTGACCGGTCAGCTGGGCGACGTGATGAAGGAGTCGGCACAGATCGCGTTGTCGTACCTGAGGTCGCATGGCGCGGAGCTGGAGTTGCCGGTGGGCGACTTGAAGGAGCGCGGCATCCACGTGCACGTGCCCGCGGGCGCGGTGCCGAAGGACGGGCCGTCGGCCGGGGTCACGATGACCACTGCGCTGGCGTCGCTGCTGTCGGGCCGGGTGGTCCGGACGGACGTGGCGATGACCGGCGAGGTGTCGTTGACCGGGCGGGTGCTGCCGATCGGTGGCGTGAAGCAGAAGCTGCTTGCGGCGCACCGGGCGGGGATGAAGACGGTGATCATCCCGCAGCGCAACGAACCCGATCTCGATGATGTGCCCGCGGACGTGCTCGCCGAGCTCGACGTGCACCCGGTGTCGAATGTGCGGGAGGTGCTGGAGCTGGCGCTCACCCCCGCATCGGCTCCGGTCGCGCAAGCGGCTTGACGTCTCGCTGCGATGCCCCCCTCGCCGCGGTTGCGGCGAGGGGGGCATTTCGGGCCGAAGATCGTACTCCGGGATGAGGTCGGGGCGGGGTTCGCCTGGCAGCCTGGTGCGGTGCTCGACTCGAAGGAGGAACGATGACCGACCGGCGCCTTACGTTCATCCCGCGGACCGCGCTGATGTGCGTGCTGTATCTGGTGATCGGCGCGGCCCTGCTGGTGGGTGCAGTGTTGGACCTGACGCGGCACCCGGACCGGATACCGCCGCTGACGGTGGTCGTCATCGTCGCGGCGGGATTGCTGGTGATCGTCTCGTTGATCGGGTTGCTGGTTCCCCGTACGCGCGGACGGTGATCACTGACCCCCCGGTGGGTCGGCCGTCTCGGAGCGGCGCTTTGTTCCGAGAGCAGTGCTCTCTGATGAGAGCGCCTCGCGCAGGCCTGCTCGAAGCGGTGCTTCGCAACGAGAGCACTGCTCGCTGCCCAGAGCGCGGCATGCAGGCCTGCCCGAAGCAGCGCTTCACGATGAGAGCAGTGCTCACGGACGAGAACACGTCACGCAGGTCTAGTCGAGACGGCGCTTCGCAACGAGAGCAGTGCTCACCGAGCAGAGCACGCTACACAGATCCGCCCGAAGCAGCGCTACACGACAAGAGCACTGCTCGCGAACGAGAACGCGTCGACCGATCTACCGGGAACGGCGCTTCGCAACGCGAGCAATGCTCAGAGGCAGGGACGAGAACGCATCACACACGTCGCTCGAAGCGGTGCATCGCAACGAGAACAGTGCTCACCGACGAGAACACGTCACGCAAGCCCAGCCGAGACGGCGCTACGCAACAAGAACAGTGCTCACCGACGAGAGCGCCTCACGCAGGTCTAGTCGAAGCGGCGCTTCGCAACAAGAACAGTGCTCACCGACGAGAACACGTCACGCAAGCCCAGCCGAGACGGCGCTACGCAACAAGAACAGTGCTCACCGACGAGAGCGCCTCACGCTGGTGCGCCGAGTGGCGAGGGACCCGATCTTCTCCGGCGCCGCGTCACCTGTCGCCGATACCAAAGATGGGTCTCGAGTACGGGCGCGCGCCGGGCGGAGATCGTCGGTGCGGCGCGCGATTTGGTCGCTTACAAGGGTTTCTTCGGTACGTTCGGGCGGCCTTTCGGACCCAACGGGTTGTGGAGGCGCTGTAGCGGTATTCCCCCACAAGGAACGCCTCGCGCCGAGCGGCATCGAGGATCCGCGGGGCGGCGTGGGCGCCGAGTTCGTGCTGGCGCCAGAAAATGAACCGGGACGCCCAATGGATTCTAGCCGTCCATAGTGGACCGATGGATTCAGGAGCGGCGCCGCCACTGCTGAACTAGCAGCCATGCCAGATAGAGGCCTCCGAGAGCGCCGCTCACAACGCCGACTGGCAGTCTCGAATCGAAGCCGCGCTGCGCGATGAGATCACTGCTCACCAACAAGAGCGCCCCCATCAGCGCGGAGGTGCACAGGGCGGGGCCCGCTGTTCCGGACAACCGCCGGGCGATCTGCGGGGCGGCAAGCGCGAGGAACGCGATCGGCCCGGCGACGGCCACTGCGAAGGCTGCCAGAGCGACGCTCACAGCCAAGAGCACCAGTCTCGTTTGCTCCGGGTGCACTCCGAGCGCTTGAGCCTTGTCGTCGCCCAGTTCCAGCAACGACAAGCGCCGCGCGAAGGCTAGCGCGACCGGAAGTAACACCACGACGGCAAGCCCGGAAACCGTTACGTGCTCCCAATTTCGCCCATTGAGTCCGCCCACCAGCCAGGATTGCGCAACGATCGCGTCCGGCAACGCGGCGCGCGTGATCAGGTAGGAGTTGACCGCCAGCAGCGCCGCGCTCACCCCGATGCCCATCAAGATCAACCGTGGACCCTGCACCCCGCCGCGATAGGACAGTAGGTACAGCACGATCGCGGTCACGATGCCGCCGGCGAGCGCACCGGCCGAGCTGGCGGCGGTGCCACCGTCCAGCACCAGGATCACAAAGAACGCGCCGACCGCCGAGCCCTGTGTAAAGCCGATGACGTCCGGGCTGCCGAGCGCGTTCCCGGAAACACTCTGCAGGATCCCGCCACTCGCGCCGAGCGCGGCGCCGACGCAAAGACCGGTCAGCAGCCGAGGCAGGCGCAGTGTGGTCACGACGAAATCGGCGCCGGGCGGGCCGTTGCCGGACAACGTCTTGACCACTTCGACCGCCGACAGCGGGTAGTCGCCGGTGGTCAATGCGAGAACACTGATCACAAAAGTGAGCACCGCCAACGCAATCGCGATGGCGACCGCGCGCGGGTGCACGCGCAGCGAAAGCGGTCCGGCACGGAGAACTGTCACAGCCGTGCCAGCTTCCTGCTGCGGCACAGCAGCACGAACACCGGCGCGCCGACGATCGCGGTGACGATGCCGACCTCGACCTCTTCGGCCCCGCCGATCACGCGGCCCAGGATGTCCGAGCCGATCAGCAGGATCGGCGCGAGGATCATCGAGTACGGCAGCACCCAGCGCTGGTCGGGGCCGACGAGCAGGCGCACCGCGTGCGGCACGGCAAGCCCGACGAACGTGATCGGCCCCGCGGCCGCGGTCGCCGCCCCGCACAGCAACGTCACCGCGACCGCGACGAGCACCCGGGTGCGGCCGACGTGCGCGCCGAGAGCTTTGCCCGCCTGGTCGCCGAGCGCGAGCGCGTTCAGCGCTCGGGCCTGCGAAAGCGCGAGGACGACGCCGATGACGACGAATGGTGCGACCTGCGTGACGACATCCATCCGGCGCGAGGCGAGCGAACCGACGTCCCAGAACCGGAACTGGTTGAACGTCAACGGGTTCAGCAGCAACACCGCCTGCACGAAGGCGAACACCACGGCGGTGATCGCGGCGCCGGCGAGCACGAGCCGCTCCGGAGTCGCCGAACCGCGGCCGGCCGTACCGAGTACGTAGACCAGCACCGCGGCGCCCGCGGCACCGGCGAGCGCGAACCACAGGTAACCGGTGAGGCTGCTCAGTCCGAAGAAACCGATCGCGATGACGACCGCGGCCGACGCACCCATGTTCACGCCGAGCAGGCCGGGATCGGCGAGCGGGTTGCGGGTGAGCGCCTGCATGAGCGCGCCGCCGAGGCCGAGTGCCGCGCCGGCGAGCAGGCCGAGCAGCGTCCGCGGGATGCGCAGGTCCTGGATGATCGCGGCTTCGCTCGAACCGTTGTCATGCCAGAGCAGGTCCCAGGTCGCGGTGAACGGGATGCCTTTGGCACCCACCCACAGGCTGACCAGGCACGCAAAGGCAAGCAGTACCAGCGCCAGGACCAGGCCCCATGCTCGCGAACCAGAGCGGTGCTCTCGAAGTTGCTCAGTGTTCACGGGCACGAACTTAGACTAGCCTTACCTATCTATGCGAGGCGCGACGGCGCGATGAACGACACGTCTGCCCGGGGCGCTGACGCCTGATTGGTCCGGGTTCGTGATCTATCGCGCCTTGACTTGCAAGTTTGGGTAGGCAAACCTAACTGCCATGACCTCATCCCTCGTCGGCCGGCGCCGGCTGCTGTTCGGCGTGCTGGTCTCGGCACTACTCGCCGTGACCGCGTGTGGCGGCGATGAGACCACGAGCCAGGCGGGCGCCGCCGGTGGTGCCTACCCGGTCACGATCGCCCACAAGTACGGGAGCACGACGATCAACGCCGTCCCGAAGCGGGTGGTCACCGTCGGCCTGACCGACCAGGACGCGTTGCTCGCGCTGGGCGTGGTGCCTGTCGGCACCACGGAATGGTTGGGCCACTTCCCCGGCGCGATCGGACCGTGGGCTCAGGACGAACTCGGCAGCGCCGCCAAGCCGGAAGTACTGTCCACTACGGACGGACTGCAGTACGAGAAAATCGCCGCGCTGCGGCCGGATCTGATCCTCGGCCTCTACTCCGCACTGACGCAGGACCAGTACGACACGCTGTCGAAGATCGCGCCGACCGTCGCGCAGCCCAAGGAGTTCAACGACTACGGCATCCCCTGGCAGGAGTCGACCCGCACGGTCGGCCGCATTCTCGGCAAGTCCGCCGACGCCGACCGGCTCGTGTCCGATGTGGAGGACCGGTTTACCAAGGCACGCAGCGACAATCGCCAGTTCACGGGTGCGACCGCGGCGATCGCGACGACGTACCAAGGCTACTTCGTCTACGGCAGCGAGGATCCACGCTCCCGCGTGCTGACGTCGCTCGGTTTCACCCTGCCCGCCGACCTCGACCAGGTCATCGGCACCAGGTTCGGCGCCAACCTGTCCGCCGAACGCACCGATCTGCTCAACGTCAAGGCGCTCGTGTGGCTGACCTCGGCGGCCGATGGTCGCAAGGCGCTCGAAGCGGACAAGCTGTACTCCGGGCTCGACGTGGCCAAGCAGAAACGTGAGGTCTTCATCCCCGACAACACCGACTTGGGCAACGCCATGTCCTTCGTATCCGTGCTGAGCCTGCCGTCGTTGCTCGACCAACTCGTCCCCCAGCTCGCCGCGGCTGTGGACGGCAATCCCGCCACCTGATGAGGAAAGGCAATTTCTCCATGTCCCGTAAGAGAGTTCTCGGTGCACTGCTGCTCGCCGGCGCCGTATCGTTCGGTGTCGCCGCGTGTGGTGATGTGCAGGACTCGTCGTCATCGGCCGCATCCGCCGCGGCGACCGACCCGGCGGCGTTCCCCACGACGATCACGCACAAGTTCGGCACGACGACGATCGAGAAAGCGCCTTCACGCGTCGTCGTGATCGGCACCTCCAGCGACGATCTGGACGCTGCGCTCGCACTGGGTGTCACGCCGGTGGCGTTCTTCACCAAATCCGGATCGACCAGTGTGCCCGGCTACCTGCAGGGCAAGCTCGACCCGGCGAAGACGAAGATCGTCGACGCGGCCAACGGGGTCAACGCCGAAGAGGTCGGTGCGCTCACCCCGGATCTGATCCTGGCCACCGCCGACTACGGTCTGGACCAGGAATACGCGAACCTGTCGAAGATCGCCCCGACGGTCGGGTACGCCACCGAATGGGGTGCACAGACCTGGCGGGAACACGTGCAGGTGGCGGCGAAAGCGCTCGGTAAGAGCACCCAGGCACAGAACGTCATCACCACCACGCAGTCCACAATCGACAAGGTCAAGGCGGACTATCCGAAGGCGGCAGGCAAGACGTTCACGGCGTCGGTCGGGAACACCCCTGGCAAGATCTTCACCCTGGCGTCCGAAAAGGACTTCGCGGTGCAGCTGATCCAGTCGCTCGGCCTGAAACTGAGCCCCGCGGTGGCCGGCCTCGGCCAGAACGACTCGGGCAGCCCGACCGGCTCGCTGACCCCGGAACAGTACGACAAGCTGGCCGCGGACCTGGTGCTCATCGCCTTCACGTCGCCGGATTTGCAGCAGGCGTTCGAGAGCAACCAGCTGGTGACAAACGTCAAGTCGGGCAACTACCTGGTGACCGACATGGAAACGATCTCGGCGCTGCGCTACCCCACGGTCTACGACATCCCGTGGGTACTCGACAAGTTGCGGCCGGGTCTGGCGAAGCTTTCCTGAGCTGACGACGGAAGAGTGCCTCCTCCCGCAGCGGCGGGAGGAGGCACTCTTCCGTCGGCTAGGACAATTCGGCGTCCACATCGGACTCGCTCAGCGCCTCGATCTCCAGGTAGATCTCCGCGACCTGCGTGAGCCGGCCGGGGGTGGTCTCGTCGGCAAGCAGCCGCTCGGCCATCGCACGGACGCTGAGCGCCGCGAACAGGGTGCGGACGGAGATCTCGTTGGTGTCCAACGCTTCCCGCAGCCGACCGACGATCACGGTCGCCAGCACGGAGTCCCCGCCGATGGCGAAGAATGGATCGTCGGCACCGACACGCTCGACCTCGAGCACATCCGCCCATACCTTCGCGATGACCTTCTCCAGCGGCGTGGTCGGCGCGACATAGGACTCCGACTCGGCCGACCAGTGCGTCGCGACCGCTCGCCGGTCGACCTTGCCGTTGGCCGTCAGCGGCATTTCGTCCAGTACCACCACACGCGCGGGCACCATGTGTGGTGGCAACAGGGTGCGGGCGAACTCGCGGACGTCGTCCGCCGTCACGTCACCCGCGACCGCGGCGACGAGCTGGTTCCCTGCGACACCCGCGATACCGCGCCGCACGCCGGGATGCTCGGCCAGTGCGGCTTCGACTTCGCCGAGTTCGATCCGCACGCCGCGCACCTTGACCTGGTGATCGCGTCGGCCGAGAAATTCGAGCGTGCCGTCCGGCCAGTAGCGGGCCAGGTCGCCGGTCCGGTACCAGCGACGGCCTTCATACTCGACGAACCGGTCGGCGGTGCGCTCTGGATCCACGCGATACCCGTGTGCGACACCGTCTCCGCCGATCCACAGTTCACCGCCGACCCAGTCCGGGCAGTCGCGCCCGCGGGCATCCACGACACGGCAGGCAACATTGCGCAGCGGCGTGCCATAGGGCACCGATCGCCATTGCGCAGGCACCCCGTGCACTTCGCACACCGTCGAGTGGATCGCCGTCTCCGTCGTGCCACCGAGCCCGGCGAACCGGCAGCGCGGCGCCTGCGCGGCCACCCGGCCGGGCAGGTCGGTGCCGACCCAGTCACCGCCGAGCAACACCGTTCGCATCCCGGCCAACTCGCCCGGCCGGGCCGCGGCCAGCAACATGTCGAGCAAGGCGGGCACGCAGTTGACCAGCGTAACGCCTTGTGCCGCACCGAGTTCGACCCAAGCACGCGCGTCCCGGCGGTCACCTTCCCCGACGAGCACGACCGCGCCACCGGCGCCGAGCAGACCGAAGATGTCGTACACCGAAAGGTCGAAGTCCAAAGCGGACACGGCAAGACACCGGTCGGACTCGCCGATACCGAAGCGTTCGTTGAGGTCGTCGATCGTGTTCATGGCCGCCCGATGAGGGACCTCCACGCCTTTGGGCTCACCGGTGGAGCCGGAGGTGAACAACACGTAGGCCACGGACTCTTCGCCAACACGCACTGGTTCGGCGAGCGGTTCGGCTGTGCTGTCAGCGTTGGTGAGGACGGTGCTCAGGCCCGCGATGCGGCGGATGCGCTCGGCGCGGGCGGGTGGCTGATCGATGCCGATCGGCACGTACGCGCCGCCCGCGGCGAGCACCCCGAGTACCGCCGCGATCTGGTCCGGTCCTTTCGGCAGGCTGACGCCGACCGTGTCACCCGGCGAGACATCGAGAGAACCCGCGATCCGCAGCGCCCGATCGGCCAGTGCGCCGTAGCTGAGACTGCCGGTGGACCACAGCAACGCCGGTGCGTCCGGATTCTCCCGCGCCCGCCGGAAAAACCCGTCATGCAAAAGGTTCCCGCTGCGCGGACCGGCCGTGTCGTTGACCTTCGCGCGGATCTCAGCCTGCGCGGCGGGCAGCGCACCACCGACCGGCCGTGCCCACGCGTCGCCGTCCTGGCCGAGCCGGGTGATCAAACCGTGGAACGCGGCGAACATGTCGTCGATGAGACCGGACGGGAAAGCGCTTTCACGGACGTCCCAGTTGATCAGCAAACCTTCGTTGACCTCGGTGACCTGCGCGTCCAGCAGCACCTGCGGGCCCTGCGAAATGATCCACACCGCCTCCCCGAACAGACGGCGGACCTCGGCGTCGAACAGCTCGCCGAGGTTCAGCGCGCTCGTGAACACCACGGGGGCGAGCACCTGCTCACCTTGGTGGCGGGAGAGATCGCGCAGCACCTCCACACCCGAGTACGCCGCGTGCGCCGCGTCCGCGTGCATCCGGTTCTGCAGCGCCCTTGCGTGGTCCACAAAGGACGATTCTTCGGAAAGGTCCACGTCCAGCAGTACGGAGCCGGTGAAGTCGCCGACGAGCTTGTCCACCTCGGGATGAGTGCCCTCGCGGTCGAACATCGGAACGTTGAGCAGGAAGCGCGGTTGCGCGCTCCAAGAGGCGAGTGATTCCGCGAACGCGGTCGCGACAACCATCGCCGGGGTCAGGCCGTGTTCATGGGCGCGCGACGCGAGCCGCTTACGATCCTCGGGGGCAAGCCAGTGGTGGCGGCGGGTCACACGCGTCGTGTCGCCACGCTCAGCTTCCGGGACGAGAGGCAAATCGGGCGCAGCAGGCAGCCCAGGAATCCTTTGCTGCCACCATTCCCGGGCGCGTACGCGGTCAGTCTTCCGGGCCGGCTCGCGTTCGGCCAGATAACGCGGATAGCTGTAGGCCATCGGCTCACCGGCCTCGGGGTCCTGGTAGAACCGCGCGAGATCGGCGAGCAGGACGCGGTAACTGAGCGCGTCGGCAGCCAGCATGTCAACGTCCACATGCAACCGGGTCCGGCCACCGGGCAGGCGGCTGAGCTGGATTGAGAACACCTCGCCGTCGGCGACGTTCAGCTGGGCATGCGAGCACCGCTCGCGGATGGCTTCCAGTTCTTCCTCGTCGTCGATGTCATGCACGACGAGCGCCGGCTGGGTGCGCTCGGGCATGATCTGCTGCCGGCCGTCGTCGGTGAACTTCGCGCGCAGCATTCCGTGCCGCTTCACCAGCGCCTGCACGGCACGTTCGAGTTTCGCGGCGTCGACATCGTGACCGTCGAACTCGACATACAGGTGCGCGGCGACCGAGCCGAGCGTGGTCTCCTCATCCCGGCCGATCCAGTACGCGTGCTGCATCAGGGCGAGCGGGAATGGCTCGCTCTCGTCGATGTCAACGGTGACAACGGGTTCTGGCGCGACCCCGGCCGCGTCGGCGAGTACCTGACGCCAGCCCGCGAGCGTCGGGTTCTTCGCCAGCTGTGGGAAGCCGACCTTGATCCCCTTGCGGCGCCACTTGTTCGCGACCTGCATGAGCTGGATCGAGTCCAGCCCCCATTCGATGAGACTGTCGTCTTCGGACAGTCCAGCCGCCTCCGGGCCCAGCAGGTCGGTGACCTCCCGCAGGAGCTCCCCCGCCGTCGGTTGCTGACTCACCACGTGCCCAGCTCCTCTTCGAACTCGTTGATCTCGTCGTCACTGATGTCCACAAGAGACAGATCCGGTTCGGTTCCGTCCAGTGCTTCGGCAAGCCTGGCGACCAGCAACGTGACGTCATGCCGGCTGGCCAGGCTGATCCACAATTCACCGTCGATGGCGGCGGCGTTAATCTCGAGCGCCCAGTCCGGGCGGCGGCCGGGCCGCGGCGGCACACGCAACATCGGTGCCTCGGGCGCGACGGTCCATGGCGAACCGTCGCTCGCGTCCACCCGGCCGAGGTAGTTGAGCACGATGGTCGGCTCCGGCAGGCCGAGCGGGCGCAGGAGCCCGTAGCCGATACCACGGTCGGGCAGGTCGTCGACGCTTCCGTTGGTGCGCAGGGGGAATATCGTGGTGAACCAGCCGACTGTCGCCGACAGGTCCACACCGGACGCGATCTGCTCCACCCGGCCGTGTCCTTCGACGGCGATCACCGCGTTGTTCACGCCGAGCGCCTGGCCGAGCGCGCGGATCAGGGCGTGCTGAACATCGCCCGCCGGCAGCGGCGCGGCGAACTCCGTCACCACCGGGATGGCGTCGGTCAGGGGCAGCACGGGATCGGCGCCGTCGAGGATGCCGCGCCACAGCTCCCATTCGCCACCACGGTCCTGCTGTCCGAGTACCTCACTCCACCGGCGGAACGACGTACCGGTGCGGAACAACTCATGTCCTTGCCAGGCTTCGGCCAGATCATCGAGCAGGATCCGCCAGGACACGCCGTCGACGACAAGGTGATCGGCGACGACCAGCACCCGTTCGTCGAACCAGACGACCTGCACCATCCGCTCGTCGGAGATCCGGTCCCGGGCGGCGAGCAGCTCGTCGTCGAGTGATCCGGTCGCTCTCGTCAGTATTTCCTTGGCAGGGAAGGACTCTTCGGGTACGACGAGGGTCTCGCCGTCCCAGCGGGCGCGCAGGATGTCATGCCGGTCGATGATCGCTTGCAGGGTACGAAGAAGCTCCGGTTCGGTCAGGTTTTCCGGCGCCACAAGGAGCATCGCCTGGTAGAGCCCCCGGTAGCGCATGATGGGCGTCGGCTCGACGCGTCCGAACGGGGTGTCGGCGTGCACGGGGAACTCGGCCGCGGCGGCGAGCCCGGCAGGGGTGCGGTGCTCGAAGATCTGCCGGGGGGTCAGCGTGATACCTGCCTTGCGAGCGCGGCTGACGAGCCGTACCGAAACGATACTGTCGCCACCGAGTTCGAAGAAACTGTCGTGGATGCCGACATCCGGCAAGCGCAGGATCTCGGCGAACAGCGTGCACAGCACCCGTTCCCGCTCGTCTCGTGGTTTGTCATCCCTGGCGAGCGCCGCGAAGTCCGGAGCAGGAAGCGCTTTCCGATCCAGCTTTCCGCTGGGGGTGAGCGGCAGATCGTCGAGCGTGACGACGGCGGCCGGCACCATGTGTTCAGGAAGTGAGCCGGCCAATTGCTCCTTGACGTCGCCGGGTTTTCCGGTGACGTAGGCGACCAGTCGCTCGTCTCGCACGACGACGGCCGCAGCGTCGACACCGGGCACGGCCGCCAGCGCCGCCTCGATTTCGCCGAGTTCCACGCGGAAACCGCGGATCTTGACCTGGTCGTCGGTCCGCCCCAGATAGTGCAGGACACCGTTGACCGAGCGCACCAGGTCGCCGGTGCGGTAGAGCCGTTCACCGTTGTGACCGGCGACGAACCGGGATGCGGTCAGCCCCGGCCGGTTCAGATACCCCCGCGCGAGTTGCACGCCACTGAGGTACAGCTCGCCCGGAATTCCTGGCGGTACGGGCCGCAGTAGGCGATCGAGGACGTGGACTTCGGTATTCCACACCGGACGTCCGATTGCGACCTCGTCGGTCACTGTCCAATGCGTGACGTCCACCGCGGCTTCGGTCGGGCCATAGAGGTTGTGCATCCCCGGCTTCGCGATATCCGCCGGAAGCGCCTCACCACTACAGATAACCCGTTTCGGTAGCGGCCGGTCACCGTACGCCCGCAGCATCGACGGAACAAAATGGACAGTAGTCACCCGACCCATCACCGACGCCAGATAATCCGGATCCCTATGCCCACCCGGCCTCGCCACCACCAACATCGCACCAGTAATCAACGGCCAAAAAAACTCCCACACCGACACATCAAAACTCGACGGCGTCTTCTGCAAAACAGCATCACCGCCGGTCAACCCATACTCATGCTGCATCCACAATAGACGGTTCACGATCGCACGATGCGTGACCACCACACCCTTGGGGCGCCCCGTCGAACCCGACGTGTAAATCACATACGCCGCGTTGTCCGGCCCTGCCTTCCGTGGCTCAGCCCGACCAGCCAGGGCCGCAGGCAACACCACCACCGGCACCGCATCCGAAATCATAAAATCCAGACGCGCCTCCGGATAGGAAGGATCCAACGGCAAATACGCGCCACCGGCCTTGAGCACTGCCAACAGCGACACGATCAAATCCAACGACCGATCCTGCCGAACACCAACAATCCGATCAGGCCCCACACCCACCGCCGCGAGACTCTCCGCGAGGCCGGAAGCGCGCATGTCCAGTTCCGCGTACGTTAGTGACTCCCCCTCGAACACCACGGCTGTGGCATCGGGCGTCCGCGTGACCTGCGCCTCGAACAGCTCCGGCAACGTGGTCGCCGGGACGTCGACGACCGGGAACGTTTCGGTCTCGGTGAGCGCCAGTTGCGAAAGCGGGCGATCGGGGTCGGCAAGCAGCCATTCGACGACGGTGACGAACCGGGTCGCTACCTCGTCCACTGTGGATCGGTCGAAGAGATCCTTGCTGTAGACCAGCCAGCCGTCGATCCCGCTCGCGCCCTCGAACAGATGGAACGACAGGTCCATGCGTGCGGCATAGAAATCGACGTGTTCCTCACGCATGGATGCCGCCCCGAAAGGCACGGCGTCACGCGGCCCCTGCTGGTAGGCCAGCATGACCTGAAACAACGGATGCCGCCCCATCGAGCGCGCAGGGTTCACCGCTTCCACGAGGCGTTCGAACGGCAGGTCCTGATGAGCGAACGCGCCGAGATCGGTGGTGCGCACTCGCTCGACGAGCTGCCGGAAGGTCGGGTTCCCGCTGACGTTTGTGCGCAGGACCAAGGTGTTCACGAAGAACCCGACGAGCCCGTCGAGCGCGTCGTCGGTCCGCCCTGCGACGGGGGTGCCGAGTGGGATGTCACTGCCCGCGCCGAGGTAGTCGAGCAATGCGGCAAGGGCGGCCTGCACGGTCATGAAGACGGTCGACCCGGTCTCGCCCGCCAACTCCGCAAGTGCGGCATGCATCTCGGGGGAAAACCGGAACCGCACGGCGTCGCCTTCGAAGCTCGGAACAGCCGGACGCGGCCGGTCGGCAGGCAGTCGCAGCTCGTCGGGCAGTTCGGCCAGCTGGTCCCGCCAGTATTCGAGCTGAGTGGAGAAAGCGCTTTCCGGATCAGCGGCATTCCCGAGAAGGTCGCGCTGCCAGAGCGCATAGTCGGCGTACTGCACCGGGAGCGGCGACCAGCTCGGCGTTCGGCCGCGCACTCGCGCGGTGTAGGCCGTGGCGAGATCGGCCAGCAACTGCTCACCGGACCAGCCGTCGCCGGCGATGTGGTGGGTGAGCAGCGAAAGCACCTGGCCGTCCAGCAGCCGCGCCTCGAACGGCGGTTCGCGGTCCAGTTCGAACGCCCGCCGGGCGGCCTCCTCCACGGTACCGCCGGACCGCAGCGTCGGTGTCCAGTCGAGAACCTGCTGGTACGGCTGCCCTTCGAAGTCGGGGTAGACGGTGCGCAGCACCTCGTGCCGTCCGACCACATCGGACAGTGCGGCCGTCAATGCTTCGACATCGAGTGGCCCGTCGATACGCACCGCGAGCGGGATGTTGTACGTCGGGCTCGGACCTTCCAGCCGGTAAAGGAACCACAGGCGTTGCTGGGCGAAGGACAGCGGCACCCGTCGCGGCCGCGGCATCGGAGCGAGTGCGGGCTGCTTCTGACCACCCTCATCGAGCGCAGCGGCCAGGCGCGCGACGGTGGGTGCGTCGAAAATGGTGCCGATGGCGAGCTCTATCCCGAGCTCGGCGCGGACCCGGCCAACGAGTTTCGTGGCCAGTAGCGAATGTCCGCCCAGCGCGAAGAAATCGTCATGAATGCCGACGCGGTCCAGCTCGAGGAGGTCGGCGAAGAGCCGGGCGAGGGCGTGTTCGCGTTCGGTGGTCGGCTCCGCGTCGGTGACCGTGACCGACGGTTCGGGAAGCGCTTTCCGGTCGAGTTTGCCACTGGGGGTCAATGGCAGTGCCTCGATGTCTACGACGACGGAGGGCACCAGGTGCTCGGGCAGTGACTTCGCCAGTTTCCTCTTGACGCCATTGGCTTCGCCGACCACGTACGCGATCAGCCGCTCCCCCCGCGCGATGACGGCGGCGGCCTCGACACCGGGCAGCGCGGTCAGAGTTGCCTCGATCTCGCCGAGTTCCACCCGGAAACCACGGATCTTGACCTGGTCGTCGGCACGGCCAAGGTATTCGAGCGCACCGTCTTCGCGCCAGCGCACGAGGTCACCGGTGCGGTAGAGCCGTTCACCGCTGCGCCCGGCGACGAACCGGGATGCGGTCAGCCCCGGCCGGTTGAGATACCCACGCGCGAGTTGCACGCCACCGAGGTACAGCTCGCCGGGCACGCCGGGCGGGACCGGGCACAGGAACCGGTCCAACACGTGGACTTCGGTATTCCATACTGGACGCCCGATCAGCACCTCGTCGGTCACTGTCCAATGCGTGACATCCACCGCAGCTTCGGTCGGGCCATACAGATTATGCATCCCCGGCTTCGCTATATCCGCCGGAAGCGCCTCACCACTACAGATAACCCGCTTCGGCAACGGCCGGTCCCCATACGCCCGCAACATCGACGGAACAAAATGGACAGTAGTCACCCGATCCATCATCGACGCCAGATAATCCGGATCCTTGTGACCCCCCGGCTTCGCCACCACCAACATCGCACCAGTGATCAACGGCCAAAAAAACTCCCACACCGACACATCAAAACTCGACGGCGTCTTCTGCAGAACAGCATCCCCACTCGTCAACACGTACTCGTCCTGCATCCACAGTAGACGGTTCACGATCGCGCGATGCGTGATGACCACGCCTTTAGGGCGCCCTGTCGAACCCGACGTATAGATCACATACGCCGCATCATCCGGGCCTGGTTTCCGCGACTCAGCACGATGTTCCAGGACCGCAGGCAACACGACAACCGGCGCCGCATCGGAAATCATGAAATCAAGGCGCTCCTCCGGATACGAAGGATCCAGCGGCAAATACGCACCACCCGCCTTCAACACCCCAAGCAACGACACAACCAAATCCAACGACCGATCCTGCCGAACACCGACGATCCGATCCGGACCCACACCCACCGCAGCCAACGACCCAGCAACAACAGACGCCCGCGCATCCAACTCCGCATACGTCAACGACTCACCCTCAAACACCACCGCCGTCGCATCCGGAGTCCGCCTCACCTGCGCCTCAAACAACTCCGGCAACGTCGTCTCCGGAACCTCGACGGCGGTATCGTTCGGCAGCTGCTCGGAGTGGTACTCAAGGCGGCCAATGTTCTGGTCGGGTGCAGCGAGAGCCGCCGCGAGCAGCGATTCCAGATGTCCCAGGAACCGGTCGATCGTTCCGGCGCGGAACAGATCCGTCGAGTACGTTGCCTCGATGCGCAGCTGCCCCCCGGTGAGGAATGCTTCCAGCGCAAGGTCGAACTGGGTGGTGTCGTTGTGCACGGTCTCCCAGCTCGCGGTCACGCCGGGCAGATCGAGGCCCTGCAAACCTTGGGTCAGAAACAGCAGCATCACGTCGAACAGCACCGAGCGTCCCGCAGTTCGCGGTGGCCGCAGGCGTTCGACAAGGAGATCGAACGGCAGGTCCTGATGTGTGTAACCGTCGGTGCAGACCTGGTGCACTCGCGCGACCAGGTCGGCGAACGATGGGTCACCGCCGAGATCCGCGCGCAGTACCAGGGTGTTGCCGAAGTTTCCGATGAGCCGTTCGACCTCACCGGCGTCACGATTCATCGACGCCGAACCGATCGGCACATCGGTGACGCCCGTGTACCGATGCAACAGTGCGGCGTAGGCGGCAAGCACGATCATGAACGGGGTGACGCCGCGGGACTGTGCGAACGCCGTCGCCCGCTCAGTGAGTGCAGAGTCGAATGTCCTGAAGCGACGGTCGCCACGACTGGATCGGGCGGCGGGACGAGGAAAGTCGGTCGGCAGGGGAAGGTTCTCCGGCATCGGATCGAGTACGCCGCGCCAGTAACCGAGATCGCTCGCGAGCCGTTTGCCGGTCAGCGTTTTCCGTTGCCACAGCGCGAAGTCCGCGTATTGCACCGGCAGGGGCTCCAGACCGGCGGGGCGTCCGGTGGTGTCCTCGCGGTAGAGCGCGGACAGGTCGTGGGACAACGCGTTGAACGTGAATCCGTCCCAGGCGATGTGATGCACGGTCATCACGAGGACGTAGTCGTCCTCGCCGCAGCGTAGCAGCCGCAACCGCAGGGAGTGCTCGCGGGAAAGGTCGAACGCGTGTGCAGCCTCCTCGCGAGAAAGCGCTTTCACCATCCGCGCCCGCTCGTTCTCCGGCAGGCCGCGCAGGTCGACCTCGGCCATGGTGACCACGGCATACGGGTCGATCACCTGCCGCGGCTCGCCGTCCCCGCCTGGAACGTAACGCGTGCGCAGGATTTCGTGCCGCTCCACCAACCGCTGGAAAGACCGGTGCAGTGCCGCGGTGTCCAGGTCGCCTTGCAGGCTGATCGCGAGGCACACGTTGTACGCGGCACTGGCTGGTTCGAGCTGCTGCAGGAACCACATGCGCGACTGCGCGTACGAAAGCGGCAGGTCGTCGTCGCGGTCGCGGCGCGGAATCTGGTTCGTGCTCGCGAGCCCGGCGTGCGCGAGCCGCCGGCGCAAAAGTTCACGCTTGCGGGCGGCAAGGTCACTCATCCGAAATCTCCTTCAACGCCGCGAACCATTCGCGCGACAACTCATGAATGCGGTCTTCCGAAAAGATCCCGCTCGCCCATTGCCAATCTGCTTCGAGCGCCTGCCCGTTGACCAGTGCGTTGAGCACCAGGCAATACGGCGCGGGCATCTCACCGTCCACGCCACCGCCCATCGCGCCGGCTTCGGGCGCACCGGACCAGGGTTGGCCGTCGGTTTCGCCGACCGTCAGCCGACCGAGGTAGTTGAACTCGACCTGTGGTTCGGGCAGGCGCTGCAGTTCCGGCGCTGTGCGCGGGTTGAGGTAGCGAAGCAGACCGTGACCGATTCCCTTGTCCGGCAAGGACAGTTGCTCGTGGACCTTGTGCACGTCGATCGGGTCGATGCGGACAGGATGGACACTGGTGAACCAGCCGACGGTGCCGGACAGGTCGGTTCCGGCCACGAGTTGCTCCTCCCGGCCGTGCCCCTCCAACGCGATCAGCACCGAACCCGGCTCACCGCGCCACCGGGCGACGGCACGCGCGAACGCGGTCAGCAGGACGTCGTTGATCGACACGCCGAGCCGCTCGGGCACGGTGGTCAGCAACTTTCCGGTGAGCTCGGCGTCGAGCACCGTGCGAGTGGCGCGCATCGTCGCGCGCGTATCGATCGCCGGGTCGAGCCTGCGGGTGCCGAGTACCGGATCGGGCCCCGACAGGATGTCGCGCCACAAGTCCAGCTCGCCCGCCTTCGTGTCCGCCACCTCGGAAAGCGTTTTCGCCCATGCGCGGAATGAGGTACCGACCGGCGGAAGGTCGCGCCCCTGCCACAGATCCGCGAGCTCCGGCACCAGCACGCCCCACGAAGCGCCGTCAACGACCAAGTGATGCAACAGAATCAGCAGGCGGCCGTCGCCTTCTCCCTCGAACCAGACGAATCGCGCCATGTCCCCGCGCTGTGGGGAAAGCTCGCGCAGCTCCTCCTCCATTACATCCGCCAACTGGGCGGCCACGTCCTCGAGCGGCACCCGGCGGACGGATGCCTTTACCGCGCCTCGGGGCCGCACGGTGAACGAACCGTCGAAAGTGGACCGGAGCACATCGTGCCGGTCCAGCAGGGCCTGGACCAGTTCCGTGAGCCGCTCGAACGTCAGCCCGGCGGGAGTGCACAACAACCGGGCCTGGCTGAGCCGCTCGTAAGGCTTGTTGTGTGTGAGCCAGGCGAGCATGGGAGTCATTGGCACGTCGCCGATACCCGCGTCCGGGTCGGCGGACCGCGTCGCCGCGCCGGCCACCTTGGCAAGCTCGGCGACCGTCCGTCGTTCGAACACGTCACGTGGGCTGAACCCGACGCCTAGCGCACGGGCCTTGCTGACCAGGCGCATCGACACGATGCTGTCGCCGCCGAGGGCGAAGAAGCTGTCGTCGGCGCCGACCTCGCGAACCCCGAGCACCTCGGCGAACAGGCCGGCCAGCTGTCGTTCGGTGTCGGTGCGCGGCGGCCGAGTGATTCCCCGGTAGTCCGGGGCAGGAAGCGCTTTCAGATCAAGCTTGTCGTTGCGCGTCAACGGAAAGCTGTCGACGGCGATGACCGCGGCGGGGACCATGTAGTCCGGCAGGCTCGCGGCGACCCGCTCACGGAGGCCACCGATATCACCGGCACGCAGCACGACGTAGGCCACCAGGCGACAAACACCGGGCGTGTCCTCGCGCGGCACGACGACCGCACGTTCGACCCGATCTTCCCGCGACAGTACGGCTTCGATCTCGCCCGGTTCGATGCGGTACCCGCGAATCTTCACCTGGTCATCGACACGGCCGAAGCATTCGATGCGCCCGTCGACGGTCCACCGCGCGACATCTCCGGTCCGGTACAGCCGACCAGGGCCGAACGGGTTGGCCACAAAGCGTTCCGCCGTCGTGCCGGGACGGCCGAGATAGCCGCGGGCGAGCCCTGCACCAGCCAGATAGAGTTCGCCGTCGACACCGATCGGGCAGCGCCGCAGCCGACGGTCGAGGATGTAGGCGTTGGCATTGCCTACGGGCGAGCCGATGGACGGCGAGTCGCTGTCGGCGAAATTCGCGGCCATGGAGTCCACAGTGCACTCGGTCGGGCCATACAGGTTGTAGACGGCCAGATCCTCCTGGTTCCGCAGCATCCGCCACAGCTCGCCGGGCACCGCTTCACCGCCGACACCGAGCATCCTGAGCGACCCGCGCCATGGCTCACTCGCGACCTGCGCGAGCAGCGATGGCGACAGCTCGACGAACTCGATTCGGTGCTGGGCCAGGAACGTGCGCAGCAAATCGGCGTCGCGCCGGACGTCAGGTGGCACCAGGTGCAGCTCGTGCCCGGCGAACATCCACAGCATCGGTTGCCATGACGCGTCAAAGGCCATGGGCCACGCGTGCGCGACCCGCAGTGGCCGGCCAACCCGCCGCCGTGCCGGGTCGAACAGGTCCGTGCTGTGGCTGACCAGCAGGTTGGTGATCGACCAGTGTGTGGCCACCACGGCTTTCGGTGTCCCGGTCGAGCCCGAGGTGTAGATGACATACGCAGGGTTCTGCGGTCTTGCGCGTTGTGGAGGGTTTTCGGCATGACCGTGCGGAATTTCGGTCACTACCACCACGGGCTGTGCATCCGCCAGCATTGTGGCGATGCGCTCCGCCGGCCAGTCCGGATCAAGCGGAAGATACGCGGCGCCGGCCTTCAACACCGCGAGGAGCGCGATGATCAGGTCCGGGCCTGGTGGCATGTTCAGCGCGACGATCCGTTCCGGCCCGGCGCCCTGATCGACGAGTCCATTCGCGACGAAATTGGCCCGGCTGTTGACCTCGGCGAAGGTGAGCCGCTGCCCGTCGGCGACCAGCGCGATCGCGTCCGGGGTGAGCCGGGTCTGCGCTTCGAACGCCTCGGATATCGTGGCCGATCCGGGCTCGAGCGGTTTACCGGTACCGAATTCGGTCAGCTGCCGGTGTTCTTCCGCCGACAGGACGTCAAACGGTTGGTGGTCAGCGAAATTCGCGGCCACCCGGGTAAAGTATCGGGCGATCGCCTCGATCTGCGCGTGGTCGAACACATCCGGCCGGTACTCAAAGGCCACGGAAAGCGCTTTCTCAGCGGCGACAGCGAGGGTCAGCGGGTAATGCGTCGCGTCGTCGACCTCGACGTGGCTGATCCTGATGCCCGCCCGGTTCTCGCTCTCCCCCACCGCGTCCGAGTCGATCGGGTAGTTCTCGAACACGATCAGCGTGTCGAACAGGTCACCGGTGCCGCGCTGGATCTCGGTGAGCCCGAGGTACTGGTGCTCCAGCAGTGCGGAGTTCGCCGCCTGCAGGTCTCGCAAAGGCTCGTCTGTCCGGACCCGCACGGGAACCGTATTGATGAACAGGCCCACCATCGAGTCCACACCGGACAGCTCCGCCGGCCTGCCGGAGACCGTCGCGCCGAACACCACGTCGTCCCGGCCGGTCAGCCGCGCCAGCACCTGACCCCATAGGCCCTGCACGACGGTGTTGATGGTCAAGCCCTCCGCACGCGCCCGCGCATACAGCCGATCGGCAGGCAGGTCGATCCGGATCTTGCCGGGCCGCTCAGGCACACGTGACGCGCCAGGTGCCAGCAGGGTCGGTTCCGCTCCGGCGAGTGCCTTCTGCCAGGCGATTGCCGACGCGGCGGTGTCGCATGTGGACAACCAGGTGAGGTAGTCGCGATACGGCCGGGGCCGGGCCGGCTCGGCTCCGGCGTACAGCGACAGCAGTTCGCTGATCAGCAGCGGCAACGACCAGCCGTCGAGCAGGATGTGGTGATTCGTCAGCACCAGCCGGTAGTCGGTTTCCGCGAGCTTCACCAGCGTCATCCGCAGCAACGGCGGGTTGGTGAGATCGAATTTCACCTCGCGGTCGCGCCGCAGCACACCCGGCAGATCGCCGTCGACTTCGGCCCACGGCAACTCGACCTCGTCGAGGATAACCTGCACCGGATCGTCGACGTCCTCGTGCACGAACGCGGCCCGCAGGTTCGCGTGCCTGGCCAGCAGCGCTTGCGCCGACCGATGTAAGCGCTTTCCGTCAACGTCCCCTTCGAGGCCCAGCACGAACTGGACGGTGTAGACATCGTCGGCGCTCTGGTCGAACAGCGCGTGGAACAGCATGCCCTGCTGCAGCGGCGACAGCGGCAGGATGTCCTCGATCACTTTTTTCCCCACTTCGCCGCGAGCTTGTCGAGTTGCCCCTGGTTCAACGAAACCAGCGGGACGTCGGACGGGGTGAGCCTGGTGTCGGGCTCGCCGGAAAGCGCTTCCAGCCAGCTGCGCGCCAGCGCGCGTACTTCGGGCTCGGTGTACTTTCCCGTCCATGACCAGGTCGCCTTGAGCATCGGCCCATCCGGGCCGTCTTCGGTGAGCGCGTTGATCTCCAGTGGACGGTGCTGGGTTTCCGGGTCCGGCAGTTTCTCCGGCGCGGGCGTCCAGTAAGCGTCGCTGAGATCGAACCGGCCGAGGTAGTTGAAGCCAACGGCGGTTTCGGCGTCACCGGTAACGGTTTCGTTGGCTCGAAGCCGTTCCTTGACCTCGTCGAGGGTCGGCCGGTTCAGCTCGAACGGCAATACCGTGGTGAACCAGCCGATCGTGCGGGACAGGTCGGCGCCCGGGACTAGCTGTTCGTCACGGCCATGTCCTTCGAGTGCGACGACTGTCGGCTCGAGCACCTGTCCCAACGCGAACAGCAACAGCTCTTGGACCCGAGTGTGCTTGCCCGCCAATACCTTCCTGGTCTCCGGTACTCCCAGCTCGATCGTCAGCCTGCCTGCCACCGGCTCGGACTGTCCTGACGCGACGGTCATCGGGTGCGCTGTCGCGAGCGCCCAGCTGCGGAAAGAGGTCGGCACCAGGGCGAGCTCGGGCTCGCGGCCGGCGGCGCGCGCGACCCACGCCTCGGCCAAGTCGTCCGCGAGAATCCGCCACGACACGCCATCGACAACGAGATGGTGCACCACCAGCAGAAGCCGCCCGTCGAAGGCGACCGCACGGACCATGGAGTCCGCCGGGTCAGCTGCGCCGTAGTGCTCCGGGCGATAGGAGCCCGCGACGTGTTCGACAACGGCCTTGACCGAACCCGGCGGCGGGACATGCAGCACCCCGTCACCGAGCCGCGCGCGCAGCAGATCGTGATGGTCAAGCACATCCTGCAGCACCTGCTCGAACGCGTCCGGCGCGAAGGGTTGGGGCACTCGCAGCAGCGCGGCCTGGTGCATCGCGCGGTCGCCGGCCGCCTTCCACCATTGCATGATCGACGTGAACGGCACGTCACCGGTCCCGTCGTCATGTGTGACAACGGAAGCCGCGTCAACGGTACGGGCGAGCGCCGCGGCGGTCTGGTGCTCGAACACCTGGCGCGGTGAGATCGCCAGCCCGGCGGCGCGGGCCTTGCTCACGAACCGGATGGACAGAATGCTGTCACCGCCAAGGGCGAAGAAGTTGTCCTCCGCACCAACGTCCGGCAGCCGCAACAAGTCCGCCATCAGTCCACAAAGGATCTTCTCGGTGTCGGTGGCCGGTGCCCGGGTGGTCGTCTCCTCCGGTGCGGGCACAGGCAGCGCACGGCGGTTGACCTTGCCAGATGGCATCAGCGGGAACTCGTCAAGAAACACGAACCGTTGCGGCACCATGTGTTCCGGCAGCCGCGCGCGCACCCACCCGGCGAGGTCGTCGATCGGCGGCGCGAGGCAGTACGCGGTCAGACCAGGCCGTTCCTCGCGCACCAGCACCACGGCCCGCCGGATCTGCTCATGTTGTTCGAGCACCGCATCGATCTCCTCCAGCTCGACGCGCATGCCCCGGATCTTGATCTGGTTGTCGGCGCGGCCGAGGAACTCCAGGCTCCCGTCGGGCCGCCACCGGGTGAGGTCGCCGGTTCGGTAGAGCCGGGATCCAGGCGGGCCGAACGGGTCCGCGACGAAATGGTCGGCCGTCTTCTTCGGATCGTTGAGGTAGCCACGGCCGAGGTAGACCCCGCCCGCGTACAGCTCGCCCGGCGCGCCGACAGGAACCGGTAACAGGTTACGGTCCAAAACGTACAGTCGGGTGTTGCCGTTGGGCTTGCCGATCGAGACCGCACCACGGATCTCGTCCGGATCGCGGTAGACGACATGGCTCACCCCGATCGTCGCCTCGGCCGGTCCGTAACCGTGGTACATCACGGCGTCGCTGGCCCGCCGGAACCGCTGGAAGAGTTCCGGGGTGAGCACTTCGCCGCCGCACCAGACATTCCTGAGCGAGCGAGCCTTCCGGGTGAAGTCGGCGTTCTGCAACAACAAATCGAGGATCGACGAAGGCAGATAGGTGAAGGTGACTTCGTGCCGTTCGATAAGATCCATCAGGTAGTCGAAATCACGCTCGCCGCCGGGTTCGGCGATGACCACCTTCCCACCCGTGACCAGCGGCAGAAAGACCTCGTTGATCGAGATGTCGAACCCGAGGGGAGCCTTGAACAACGCCGCGTCACCGAGACCGAACGGGAGCATTTCCCGTTGCCACAGCAGGCGGTGGGTGATCGCACGATGCCGGATCATCGCGCCCTTCGGTGTACCCGTCGAGCCCGACGTGTAGATCACATAAGCCAGGTTCTCCGGTTCGATCGGCACACTGACCGGGTCCGAAGTGGACTCGTCGATATGCACTACCGGGACGCCGAGCCCGCGCACTGGCTCGTCGTGCTTCTCACCGCTGAGGATCGCGGCCAACCCGGCGCTCGCACAGACCTCCGCGATACGGCGCTGCGGCCACGACGGTTCGAGCGGCACGAACGCACCGCCGGCCTTTTCCACGCCGAGCAGGCCGACGATCATCTCGACCGACCGCTCCCAGTGCATGCCCACGGTCTTTTCGGGCCCGACACCGTGTTCACGCAACGCGCGGGCGACGTGGTTCGCACGCGCATCGAGCTCGGCGTAAGTGAGTTTCTGCTCATGGAACTCGACCGCGATCGCCTCGGGTGTCCGGGCGACCTGCTCCTCCACCATCGCCGTCAATGTCGTCGCCGGGCGATTTTCGCTGGTATTGTTGAATTCCCGGAGCTGGGCATGTTCTGCGGGAGCCATGATGTCGACGAGGCCGATCGGACGGTTCGGGTCGGCGATGAACGCCTCCAGCAAGAAAGCCAATCGCTGCCCGAACCGCTCCACTGTGGACTCGTCGAACAGGTCCTCACGATAGGAGATCTGGCATTCACCGGATGCGAAGTGGAACGCCAGGTCGAACTTCGCGCCGGTCACGCCCGGGTCGAGCGGGGTCGTGGTGATATCGGGCAGCGTCAGCTCGGCGCTCGTCGGGTCCTGCTGCGACACCATCGTCTGGAACAGCGGGTGGCGGCCGGCTGAGCGCGCCGGGTTGAGCGCCTCCACCACTCGTTCGAACGGCAGGTCCTGGTGCGAGTATGCGTCGAGATTCGTATCCCGGACCCGTGCCAGCAGCTCGCGGAACGTCGGGTCGCCGGACACGTCGGTCCGCAACACGAGCGTGTTGACGAAGAATCCCACGAGGTCGTCGAGCGCCTCGTCGCCACGCCCCGCGGTCGGGGTGCCGAGCGGGATGTCCTCACCCGCACCGAGCCGGTGCAACAGGACCGCGACCACGGCCTGGCCGATCATGAGGTCGGTGACGCCGAGCTTGCGAGCAAGCTGCCGGGTATCCGGCAGCGGCAACCGGACGCTGCCGGCCTGGCCGCTCGGGGTCCGCGGTCGTGGCCGATCGGTCGGCAGCGGTAGTTCCTCGGGCAACCCGTCCAGCTGCTGGAGCCAGAATTCCTTGTCGTCACGCGCGTTTTCCCGCTGCCACAGCGTGTAGTCCGCGTACTGCACGGGAAGTGGCGGCCAGTCCGGCGCTTTTCCTTGCACCCGAGCGGCGTAGGCGAGACCGAGGTCCCGCAGCAGAGGCCGGGCGGACCATTCGTCGGCCGCGATGTGGTGCACGACGAGGGTGAACTCGTACTCACGCTCACCGATCCGGCGCAGGTCGTAGCGGATCGGCAGTTCCTCGTCGAGCCGGAAGGAATGCTCAGCCGTACCCCGCTGCGGTGCCTGGGGTTCGAGGATCTGTTGGCGCGGCTCGGTTCCCGGGAAGATCGTGCGCAGCGGTTCATGCCGCTCGATGACGTCGTACAGCGCGGCTTCGAGTGCGTCCGGGTCAAGCGGACCGTTGAGGCGCGCGGTGAACGGAAGGTTGTACGTGGGGTTCGGGCCTTCGAGGCGGTAGAGGAACCACAAGCTTCGTTGCGCCGGGGAAAGCGGTATCTCGGCGGGGCGCGGGCGTTTGACCAGCGCGGGTCGGCCGACGCCGTCATCGAGGAACCGGGCGAGACGCGCGGCTGATGGCGCGTCGAACACGGCACGCAACTGCAGGTCCACACCGAACGTGCGGCGGACGCGGCTGATAAGTTTCGTCGCCAGCAGGGAATGGCCGCCGAGAGCGAAGAAATCGTCCTGCGGACCGACGGCGTCGAGACCGAGAACGTCAGCGAACAGTTCACAAAGGATCTCTTCGCGGGGGTCCCTCGCCTGACCGGCCCCGGCCTCGACCCGCGGCTTGGGAAGCGCTTTCCGATCGAGTTTCCCGCTCGGTGTCAGGGGAATCTCATCGAGCATGACGATCGTGGACGGAGTGAGGTGCTCGGGCAACCGGAGCCCGGTGGTATCGACGACGGCGCCGTCCTGCGGCACGACGTAGCCGATGAGCTGCTGGCGTTCGGCCTGCACCGACGCGGCGGCGGCCTTGACCCCGGGTAGCGCGGCCAATGCAGCCTCGACTTCGCCGAGTTCCACCCGGAAACCGCGGATCTTGACCTGATCGTCGGTCCGGCCCAGGTAGTGGAGGACACCGTTCTGCCAGGCCACGAGATCGCCCGTACGGTAGAGGCGCTGACCATCCGGCCCGGCAACGAACCGCGAAGCCGTGAGCCCAGGTCGGTTGAGATACCCCCTCGCCAGCTGCACCCCGCCGAGGTACAGCTCACCTGTCAGGGCTGGGCGTAGCATCCGGTCGAGCACGTACACCTGCGTGTTCCACACTGGATGTCCGATTGCGACCTCGTCGGTCACTGTCCAGTGCGTGACATCGACAGCGGCTTCGGTCGGGCCGTACAGGTTGTGCATCCCCGGCTTCGCGATATCCGCCGGAAGCGCCTCACCACTGCAAATAACCCGCTTCGGCAACGGCCGGTCCCCATACGCCCGCAACATCGACGGAACAAAATGGACAGTAGTCACCCGACCCATCACCGACGCCAGATAATCCGGATCCCTATGCCCACCCGGCCTCGCCACCACCAACATCGCCCCAGTAATCAACGGCCAAAAAAACTCCCACACCGACACATCAAAACTCGACGGCGTCTTCTGCAAAACAGCATCACCGCCGGCCAACCCATACTCATGCTGCATCCACAGTAGACGGTTCACGATCGCACGATGCGTTACCACCACACCCTTAGGGCGCCCCGTCGAACCCGACGTATAGATCACATACGCCGCATTATCCGAACCCGGCCTCCGAGGCTCAGCACGACGTTCCAGGGCCGCAGGCAACACCACCACCGGCACCGCATCCGAAATCATAAAATCAAGGCGCCCCTCCGGATACGAAGGATCAAGCGGCAAATACGCACCACCCGCCTTCAACACCCCAAGCAACGACACAACCAAATCCAACGACCGATCCTGCCGAACACCAACAATCCGATCAGGCCCCACACCCACCCCCGCGAGGCCCTCCGCAAGGGTAGAGGCGCGCATGTCCAGCTCCGCATACGTCAACGACTCACCCTCAAACACCACCGCCGTCGCATCCGGAGTCCGCCTCACCTGCGCCTCAAACAACTCCGGCAACGTCGTCTCCGGAACCTCGACCGCGGGGAAAGACTCGGCTTCGGGCAGCACGAGTCGCCCCACGGGAAGCTGCGGTGTCGACACGAACCGGTTCACGACCTCCTGGAACCACGACGCGATCAAGGAAATGTCGGGGAACTGTGCCAGATCGTGATCGATCCGCACAGTGACCTTCTCCCCCGGGACGACCAGCAACGCGAGCGGGTAGTGCGTCGCGTCGCGTACGGAAACCTTGTCCAGCAAGGGAATCGAGCTGTCCATCGGATAACTCTCGAACACGACAAGCGTGTCGAACAGGCTCGAATGCCCGCTGGTGCGCTGGATGTCGGCGAGGCCGAGATGCTGGTGCTCGAGCAACCGCGCCTGCTCTTCCTGTATCCGCGCGAAAAGCGCGATGAGGGACTCGCCTGGGCTCAGCCGCACGCGCACGGGCACGGTGTTGATGAACATGCCGACCATCGAGTCGGCACCGGCTACTTCGGCACTGCGGCCGGACACCGTCGCGCCGAACACCAGATCGTCACGCCCGGTCAACGCCGACAGCGTCAACGCCCACGCGCCCTGCACAACGGCATTCACCGTCACACCGTGGCGACGGGCCGATTTCTCCAGCGCGCCACCGTCCAGTGTGAACTCCTCGCGCCGCGGAAACCCGAGCGAAGGACCACCCACCAGCGTCGGCTCCTCCAGCCCGGAAAGCGCTTCCTGCCAGGCGCGCGTTGCCGCGCCTTTGTCCTGTTTGGACAGCCAGGCGAGATGGTCACGGAACGGCCGGACTGCCGGCAGTGGCTGCCCCTGGTAGAGCGCGAGCAACTCGCGGACCAGGATCGGCGCTGACCAACCGTCCCACAACAGATGGTGCGCGGTCAGCACCAGCTTTCGCGTTCCTACCAACGTAAATCGCAGCAACGGCGGGCGCGCGAGGTTGAACGGTTCGGCGCGCTCGGCATCGAGGTCGACTTCCTCGACGACGCGGAACGGCACCTTCACGGTGCGCCGCACCACCTGCACGAATTGCCCGGAAGCCTGCGTACGGAAGGCCACCCGCAGGTTCGCGTGGCGGCGCAGCAAAGCCTCGCCCGCGTCACGCATCCGCTCGGGATCCACATCCTCGGACAGGCGCAGCACGGTCTGCACGGTGTACACGTCCACCCGGTCGTCGAGCAGGGCGTGGAACACCATGCCCTGCTGCAACGGCGTGAGCGGGAGGACGTCCTCGACGCTCGAAACCACCGTCAGGACTCGGTTTCCATCGCGCGCACGAGACTGCGCGGACGCAGGTCGGTCCAGTTCGCCTCGATGTGGTCGAGGCACGCCTGCCTGCTGTCCTCGCCGAACACGATCGTCCAACCCGCCGGCACTTCGGCGAAGGTGGGCCACAGCGAGTACTGGCCCTCGTCGTTGATCAGCGCGTAGAAGCGGCCGCTGTCGTCGTCGAAGGGGTTTGTCACGGAAGCCTCCCAGTCGTCGTTAGCTGAGGCTTACCTTAGTAAGGTGAGACTAAGTATGTCTACCCGCGAAAAAGGTGATGAGCGCGGCGTTGACCGCGTCCGGTCGCTCCAGGTAGCCGTAGTGCCCGCAGTCCGCCAGCTCCAGATAACGCGCCGATGGGATCGCGGCGGCGACTTCCCTTGCCAGATAAGCGGGTAGCCGCAGGTCGTCGGCGAAACCGATGACCAGGCAAGGAACATTGATCGCGTGATATGCGGGCAGCCGGTTCCCGGTGATGTCCAGGCGCAGCTGCGCGCGCAACCCAGGCGTCCAGATCGTGGGCGACATGGTGAAAAGGTCAAGCCAGTCGCGCATCGCCGCGTCGTCGTTCAGCGTGCGGGGCGACAGATTCTGCACCGCCCGCGTCACGGCTTCATAGCGCGCCGGCAACCGAACGTCGCTGTCACGCAACTCTCGTTCGGCGGCCCCCATTTCCTGCCGCAGCACATCCGGACGGCCGCGCGTCGCCATCATGACCGCCTGCGTCACCAGTTCCGGACGGGCCAGCGCGAGTTCGGTGACGACCTGGGCGCCCATCGACGTGCCGACAAGACGGCAGGGCCCGAGATCAAGGTGCTCGATCAGCTGCGCGGTGTCGACGACGAGATCGTCGATCGTGAATTCCGTTTCCCCACCGGAAAAACCGCGGTTGTCGAACGTGATCACGCGGTAACCGGCGTCGACGAGCGCGGGCACCTGATGCAGCTGCCAGACCCGGCCGCTCGCCGCGGTCCCCATCACGAGCACCACCGGCTGGCCGGAACCTGTGTCCTGATACGAAATCTTCACGCCGTTGACGGCAGCGAGGGGCATTGGTCTCCTTGCAGGCTCGCCCGGCGCAGCCGGGGCATCGTCACCGCGACCAGGCAGACACCCAGCACGCACACCAATCCGCCGCCGATCACAGCGCCGGAACCACCGAGCAGCCGCGCGGCCAGACCCGCTTCGGCGTTCCCGATCGCGGTCCCACTCGTCGCCTGCGCGAGCCACAGGCTGGACACCCGGCCCTGCAGATGGTCCGGCGTGTAATGCTGCAACAACGCCCGGCGCAGGATTTCCGATGTGGTGTCACCGATTCCCGCGATCCCCAGGCACAACAGCCCGAGCCACAGGTGCCCGGACAAGCCGAACGCGGTGATTGCCAAGCCCCACAACAACACCGACGCGATCAGCGCGCGCCCACTGTGCCGGATACGACCGGTCCAGCCGCTGGCCAGCGCACCGAGGAACGCGCCGACCGCGGGCGCGGTGTAGAGCAGCCCGACGGTCGAGGGTCCACCGTGGAACACCTGTTCGGCGAGTTGCGGGAACAGCGAGTACGGCATCGCGAACACCATGGCCCACACGTCTATCAGCAGCAATCCCGCCACGACCTGGTTGCCGCGCACGAACCGGAACCCTTCGGCCAGTGCCCGCAACGGATGCTGGGGCTCCTGGTCCGATCGCAGCGATGGTATGGACCACATGAGCATGACACCGAGGACGTAACCGGCGGCGTCGACCGCGAAACACACCGCGACGCCCGGCCCGGCCGCGATAAACCCGGCGATCGTCGGGCCGACCATGGCGCCGAACTGGCTGGTGACGGTGAAAAGCGCGCCGGCCGCCGCGAGCTGCGCGGGCTGCACGAGCGACGGGACCGCCGACATCAAGGCCGAGCCGCCGAGACCGTTGATGCTCCCGGCCAGCACGGCGGCGAAATAGACGACGGCCAGCACGGGATGCGGCAGCGCCGCGTTGACCGCGAGCCCGGCGAGGATGAGCGCAACCACTGAGCGAGTACCCAGGACGAGGCGCCTGCGGTCGAGCCGGTCGGCGAGCACCCCTCCCGCGAGCAAGCCGGCGAGCAACGCGAGACCGAACACGAGGCTGACCAGACCAACCTGGACGCTCGACCCGGTGACCTGGTAGACGTGCAGGTTGATACCAACATTGGTGAGCGCCGTGGTCAGTACCGTGAGCGTCTGCGCGGCGAATACCTTGCGGTACGCGGGACTGGTCCGCAACGGTGTGACGTCCATGACCAGTTCACCGAGTCGCACAAGCTACCTTCCTCCCGTTTACATCGGCTAGCCTAACCTAAGTTCGTCGCCGGACCCAAGGAGCCGAGGATGCTGGACGGGTGTGTGCCCTGGCCGGAAGAGCTGGCCGAGCGCTACCGGGCGAAGGGGTATTGGACCGGGGAGCCGCTGGACGTCCTGTTGCAGGACGGGGTCTCGCGGCACGCCGGGCGCACCGCCTTGGTCGGCGCCGATGGCGCACGATGGACCTACGCCGAACTCGATGCCTGGGTTACGCGGCTCGCGGCCGGTCTGTCCAAACTGATCTCGCCACGCGAGCGAGTCGTGGTGCAAGTCCCCAATATTCCGGAATTCGTGGCGCTTTTCTTCGCGTTGCTGCGGGTCGGCGCGCTTCCGGTGCTCGCGCTGCCCGCACATCGTGAGGCGGAGATCGTGCCGCTGTGCGAACTCAGTGAGGCGGTCGCGTACTTCATCGCCGACGAACACCGGGAACTCGGTCTGGCGGTACGAAAGGCGGTGCCGGGCCTGCGGCACGTCATCGTCGTCGAGGACGAGCTGCCGACCGCGGACCCCGTGGTGCTGCCTGATCCCGACCCCGCAGACGTCGCGTTGTTCCTGCTCTCCGGGGGGACCACAGGGACGCCGAAGCTGATTCCCCGTACCCACAACGACTATCTGTACAACGCCAGGGCCAGTGCCGAGGTCGCCGGGTTCGACGAGTCCACTGTGTACCTCGTGGCGTTGCCCGCCGCGCACAACTTCGCATTGGCGTGCCCTGGCCTGCTGGGCGCGTTCGCGGCGGGCGGCACGGTGGTACTCGCGACGGATCCCAGTCCTGGCACGGCTTTCGAGCTGATAGAACGTGAGCGAGTGACGGTGACCGCCGTGGTGCCGCCAGTCGCTCTACTGTGGATGGACGAATCGGAGTTCGCTGACGAAGACCTCTCGAGTCTGCGGCTGCTCGAAGTCGGCGGCGCGAAGCTCAGCGCCGAGCCGGCGAGCCGTGTGGGTTCGACGTTGAGCTGCGCGTTGCAACAGGTGTTCGGAATGGCCGAAGGGTTGCTGAACTTTACGCGGCTCGATGATCCGGAGGAGCTGGTCGTCACCACTCAGGGGCGTCCATTGTGTCCGGACGACGAGGTGCGCGTGCTGGAGAACGGCGAGTTGCTCACACGCGGCCCGTACACGTTGCGGGGCTACTATCGTGCGGCCGAGCACAACGCGCGGTCGTTCACCGAGGATGGCTTTTATCGCAGTGGTGATGTCGTGCGGCAGCTGCCGTCCGGGCATCTCGTCGTCGAAGGCCGGGTGAAGGATCAGATCAACCGGGGCGGGGAGAAGATTCCGGCTGAGGAGCTGGAAAACCACCTGCTCGCCCACCCGGCGGTGCACGACGCGGCGGTCGTCGGGATGGCGGACGAGGTGATGGGTGAGCGCACGTGCGCGTTCCTCGTCGTCAAGGGACCGGCGCCCACGCTGCGCGACGTCACGGCTTTCCTGCGGGAACGCGGGGTTGCCGCGTACAAGTTGCCGGACCGGATCGCGGTGCTGGAGAAGTTCCCGCTCACGAACGTCGGCAAGGTCAGCAAGGTCGAGCTCGCCCGGCGTCTCGCCGGTGACGCCGGGTGAGGTCACGCTCCGCCGGCTTCGTCGTCGCACTCGTGCTGCTGGTTGTCGTCGCGCTGCTGAGCATCGCGGTGGGTGCCCGCTCGATTCCACTGTCCATAGTGGTCCATTTACTGTTCGAACGGGACGGTTCGGACTCTGCGTTCGTGGTGTGGGACTTACGTATCCCGCGCACGCTGATCGGGATCGCCGTCGGTGCGGCGCTCGGTGTTGCGGGCGCGGTCATGCAGGCGCTGACCCGCAACCCCCTTGCCGACCCAGGCCTGTTGGGTGTCAACGCGGGGGCGTCCGTCGCGGCCGCGTTGTCGGTGAGCGTGCTGGGCCTGACCGATCTGCGGGCGTTCGTATGGTTCGCGTTCGCGGGCGCCGCGATCGCCGGGACGGTGTTGTACGTCATCGCGGGCCGGGGCGGGGCGTCGCCCGTCCGGTTGGCGCTCGCGGGGACGGCGGTTTCGGCTGCCCTCACGGGGGTTACCCAAGGATTGACCTTGCTGGACCAGGAAACGCTGGACCAGATGCGATTCTGGACGGTGGGCTCGTTGCAGCGGGCCACTGGGGCGACAATGGTTCAGGTCGTACCTTTCCTTGCGGCCGGTTTGATTCTGGCGCTGTTACTGGCACGTCCGCTCAACGCGTTGGCGCTCGGCGACGACGCGGGGAAGTCGCTCGGCGCGCATCTCACGCGCACGCGGCTGCTGGCGCTCGTCGCGGTCACTCTGCTGGCTGGAGCGGCGACGGCTGCGGTCGGTCCGCTCGTGTTCGTCGGTCTCGCGGTGCCACACATGGTGCGTGCGCTCACTGGTCCGGATCAACGTTGGGTGCTGCCGTACTGCGCGGTGCTGGCGCCGACGCTGCTGCTCGCGGCGGATGTGCTCGGCCGGGTCGTGGCACCTGAGGAGATCGATGTCGGTGTGGTGACGGCTTTCCTCGGGGCGCCGGTGTTCATCTGGTTGGTGCGCCAGAGCAAGGCGGCGCGGGCATGACCAGATCCTTTGTGGTTTCGGCTGGTTTACTGGCGGCGATCATGGTGATCGGTGTCGTCGCTCTCGGCGTCGGCTCGATTTCCGTGGCACCGCTGGATGTCGTGCGCACGCTGCTGGGCAATGGGAGCAGGCTGACCAACTTCGCGGTGCTCGATCTCCGCTTGCCCCGGGTGCTGATCGCGCTGTGCGTCGGGGCCGCGCTGGGCATGAGCGGCGCCGTTTTCCAAAGCCTTTCGCGGAACCCGTTGGGGAGCCCGGACATCATCGGGTTCAATTACGGTGCGACGACCGGCGGCCTGCTGGTGATCCTCGTTTTCGGCGGAGGCTTGCTGAGGGTTTCCTTTGGTGCCCTCATCGGCGGGATCGTGACCGCGCTGGCGGTGTATCTGCTTGCGTGGCAACGAGGCGTGCGCGGGACGCGGTTGGTGTTGATCGGGATCGGGATCAGTGCCATCCTGCAGGCGGTAAACTTCTATCTGATCGTGAACGCGAAACTCGCCGATCTCTCCCGCGCCACCGTGTGGATCACGGGAAGCCTGAACAACCTTGGCTGGGAACACTTCTGGCCGGTTATCATTGCTATCGTCATTATTGGGCCACTACTTTTGGTAGGCTCACGATGGCTGACCATCCTGGAAATGGGGGACGATTCGGCTGCCGCGCTCGGTGTCCGGGTTGAGCCGAGCCGCCTGTACCTGATCATTGTCGGCACCGCCGCATGCGCCGCCGCAACGGCCATCGCGGGTCCGATTGCCTTCGTTTCACTGACCGCGCCACAATTGTCGAAGAAACTCACCCGGGGCCCCGGCCCGGGTTTGTTACCCGCCGCGTGGATGGGCGCACTGTTGGTGCTGGCAGCGGACTTCGTGGCACAACGGGTGGCAGGGAACGGGACTCTCCCAGTCGGCGTCGCAACAGCGGCGCTCGGCGGAGCTTACCTGGGATGGCTCCTACGCCGGACACGTCGTTGAGGAGTGGGGACGTGATTCCCGTCCCGCCAACTCACCGCCGAAACCGCCACCGTGCAACGAAAAGCCGGCCAGGCCCCCCAAACCAACACGAAGCCTCCGCAACGATCAGGCGAAGTGGGGCGGGGGTCCCCTGAAGGCGCCCAGCGCCCGGTCACCCAGGCACCCCAAGGGGCCACCAGGGCATCGCGCGGAGCGGGACAAAAAAAGATGTCCTCGCCGGACGGGCGCCGGACGGGCTGGCTCCGGGATGACAGACCCAACGGGACGTCACCTTGTCGCGGTGGTCGAGGCTTTTTTCAAGCCCCTTTTTCTACTACATATGGGGCTACGCTGGTTAGTTTTTCGCACGTTTCCTCTAGTTCGCGGTCTGGGGTCGAGTCTGCGACGATGCCCGCGCCGGCGCGTAGCCAAGCGACGCCCGCCTCTTGGTATACCGCCCGCAGGACCAGCGCCGCATCCAGGGAACCGTCGTGTGCAGCAGTGATCACTGCCCCCGAGTATAGGCCTCGGGGCTCGTCCAGGCGGGCGATCGCGTCCAGGGACTCGGGTTTCGGGATGCCGGAAGCGGTCACCGCCGGGAACAGGGCTTCCAATGCGTCCCACGAAGTGCGTCCCGCCGCGAGGGTGCCATTGACCAGCGAGGCCAAGTGTTGCACACTCCCCCGTTCCTTGACCCCCATGAAGTCTCCGACCCGCACCGATTCCGCGACGCAGACGTGCCGCAGTTCTTCTTGCGCAGTGCGTACGGAAACCGCGTGCTCAAAGATTTCCTTCGGGTTCGATTCCAGCTCCGCACGCGCGGCAGCATCGACATCTGCACCCCGGCCGAACGCGCGTGTGCCCGCCAGCGGTTGTGTCGTCACGTCCCCCGAGGCGGAAACCGTCACGACGATCTCGGGACTGAACCCGGCCGCCTCCAAGTTTCCCAGCCGCATCAGGAAAGAGCGCGCCGGGGTGTTGCCGCGCCGGCCCAGTTCGTACGTGGCGACCATGTCCGTCTCAAAAGGAATTCTGACCGATCGCGAAAGGATGACCTTCTGATATTGCCCTTGGCGGATTTCCTTGACTGCCTGCGCCACCCGTTCCCGGTAGCTCGCCCCATCCACCCGGACATCAACGAGCGTCGGCTTCCCCGACGAAACGCCCGGTTCCCCAAGGATTTCCCGCACGCGGTCCTGATCCTCGCCCCGAAGCGTCACCTCGCCATCGGCGATCCGCACCTCTGTGCGCGGAATCAGCAACCGTACCAGCTCACCGGCCGGCGCCGCGGCGCCTCGCAGTCCCAAACCGGGCAGCAACCCAGCGAATCCAAAATGGACTCGACCGTAAGCACGCCAGTCACGCACCGGCAACGAGTCAAGCGCCTTCCGCAACGCAGCACCGGGAGAGCCCGACCATTCAATGTCAGAGTCCAGCACACCCCGCACCCGGACATGCGTGGCGTCCAGGGTGACGGTCGCGAGCGCGCCACCCGCGAAAGTCCAGGCGCCATCACGTTCGTACACAACGTAATCGTCGAACCCGGCGCGTGCGAGCGCCGTCACCATCTCCAGTGTCACGCCCACTCCTTAACGGCATACTCAGCCGGCCGGCCGGCTCCTGGCCGCCGTTCCACAATGGAAGAAAGGATTTCGCCCACCCGGACGGCGGTGTTGGACAGCAACGACGAAGTGATGCCGTGCGTGTGCTCGGTGCCGCCCTGCAAGTAGATTCCGCCTCCCACGCCCGGCACGGAAAGCCGATAATCCCGCTCGATACGCAACCGGCCGTGCTCGTCACGACGGCACCGTTCCCCGAGCTCCCCGAGCAACGGCACCGGATCCGCCGGCAGGTAACCAGTGGCGTAGACCACCAGATCCGCGTCCAGCACGGTTTTTTCACCCGTGGTCAACGATTCCACGGTGACGCGTACCGTCTCGTCCTCGGTGATGTCCACCGGGCGAGAAGTGTTGAAGATCCGCAACCGCTGCCTGCCCTGGACCTTCTCTTGATACTCACGCCGGTACAGGTCGTCGATGAGGTCGATGTCCACGGCCGAGTAATTGGTGTTGGCGTGGTAGTTCATCAAGCGCCGCTTGACATCCTCGGGTGCGGAGTAGAAATTGTCGACACCCTCGGGGTCGAAGATCCGGTTGGCGAACGAGCTGTCGTCCGACGGGCTGTAGCCGTACCGGGCGAACACCGAGCACACCTCGGCGCCGGGAAAACGGTTGTGCAGGAACGCCGTCACCTCGGCGGCGCTCTGGCCCGCACCGACCACCACACAGCGCCCGGGCTCCCGGATGTCGCCGATGCGGTGCAGCAGTTGATGGTTGTGCCAGATGCGGTCGCTGGTCTCCGTTCCTTCCGGCAGGTTCGGGCGCAACCCGGTGCCGAGCACGAGATTGCGCGCACAGTAGACCTCGCCGTCGGCGGTGCGCACCTCGAACAACGGGTCACCGCCGCGCACGGACACGACTTCCTGGCCGTACGAGACCTGGTCGGCCATGCGCGCGGCGGCCCACTCGAAGTAGTCGTGGAACTCGATCCGCAGCGGGAACAGGCTTTTGTGGTTGATGAAGTCGACGAGCCTGCCTTGCCCATGCAGGTACGAAAGGAAACTGAACGTGCTCGCCGGATTCCGCATCGTGACAAGGTCTTTGAGGAACGAAACCTGCATCGTCGCGTCCTCGAGCAACATGCCGCGATGCCAGCCGAACCGGGGCTGGCGCTCGAGGAACCGCGCGGTCACCGGCTGGGCGGCCGCGGCGTTGTGTTCAGCCACGGCGATTGCCAGCGCGAGGTTGGAGGGCCCGAAACCCACTCCGATCACGTCCAACTCCGGCGATAGTGGCATGCCCGTCCAATCTGTCGATGTACAACCCAGGCAACCCTAACCTAACTTAGGTGAGCCTCAACTACTACATTCGGGCGTGATGTTGATCCCTTACAGGAGGAGAGCCGATGCGGGTCGCGATGTTCGGATACCAGACCTGGGGACACCGAACGCTGCAGGCGTTGCTGAACTCGCCGCATGACGTGGTCCTGGTGGTGACCCACCCCAAGAGCGACCACGCATACGAGCGGATCTGGTCCGACTCGGTGGCCGACCTCGCGGAGGAGCACGGCGTTCCGGTGCTGCTGCGGAACAGGCCCGATGACCTGGCCACGCACCTGAAAGAGGCGGAGCCGGACATCATCGTGGCGAACAACTGGCGCACGTGGCTGCCACCGGAGATCTTCACGTTGCCGCCGCGCGGAACACTCAACGTGCACGACTCCCTGTTGCCCGCCTACGCCGGGTTTTCCCCGCTGATCTGGGCGCTGATCAACGGCGAGCCGGAGGTCGGCGTGACCGCCCACATGATGGACGACGAGCTCGACGCCGGGGACATCGTCCTGCAGCGCTCGGTCGCCGTGGGGCCACGTGACACCAGCACGGACCTGTTCCACAAGACCGTCGACCTCATCGCACCCGTGGTGACCGAGGCGCTCGAACTGATCGCGTCGGGGCGCACGGACTGGACACCACAGAACCGCGCCAACGCGAGCTTCTTCCACAAACGGTCCATTGAGGACAGTCGCATCGACTGGACCTGGCCCGCCGAGGACCTCGACCGCCTCGTTCGCGCCCAGGCGGACCCGTACCCGAACGCCTTCACCTTCCATCGCGGGCAGCGCCTGCGGATCGTGCGAGCCTCGGTGTCGCAAGGACTCTACGGCGGTACGCCGGGCCGGATCTTCATCAAGGAAGGCGACGGCGTGGTGATCGTCGCCGGTGCGGACGCGCGATTCGGCCGCAACCACGGCCTTGTGGTGGAACGAGTTCGTACGGACGACGGAACCGAATCAGCCGCGCCGGACTACTTCCGCACGATGGGCGGTTACCTCACCACACAACCCTGACCGCGGAAGTCGTTGTAGACCAGGATGAGTCGAACGACTGGTCTCGTTGCCCCTTCAACACCTATGTGGTTCGGACCACAAGAATTCAGCGCCGTGAAGGCGGCGGTCAAAAAAGGCATTTCCGCCTGCAGTTAGTCGTCATTGCGTCTTGGTCCGGGGATCAAGGCGCAATGACCTGTTTACAGTTGGCCACAGAGCGCTCAAGTGTGACAAAAACACCCCAAGGAGCCTCAGTGCCTTCTCCCATCCCCGGCCAGTCGGCAACTGTGGCGTTCGTAGTCCCGTATTTCGACGACGGACTTGCGTGGCGCCGCGAATGCCTACGTCTCACCCTAGCCAGTCTCGAACAGCAAACGGATCCGCACTGGTGCGCCTATGTGGTCAACGACGCCTCACCCGCCGCGGACACCTCGGAGTTTCTGAAAAGCCTTGCCGCGTCGACAGTCGGCCAGGTGACCGTGCTGCACACCCAGGACCATGGCGGCGCCGGGCGGGCCCGGAACGTCGCCATCGAAGCCGCGCATCGGGACGGCCATGCATTGCTGGCATATCTGGATGCCGACGATCTGGCGCACCCGCGGCGGGTGGCCGCCGTCCGCGCGATGTTCGCCGCTCAGCCGGAACTGGACTTCGCTTACAGCGACATCGAGTTCATCGACGAACACGGCAAGCCATGGGAGTCGAACCAGCTGCTGCCCGGATTGCATTTGCTCAACGAGCAACAGCGGCTGCCCAAGTTACGGGGCCGCGAGCGATGGATCGAGCAGGCCGTCGAGCGTGACAACATCGCCATCCCGTCGGCGATGAACCTCCGTACTTCCCTTGCGCTGCAAATACCTTTCCCGATCGTGCCATTCTGTGAGGACGTCGCGACGTTGTTCCGTTACCTCGGTAGCGGCGCCGTGATCGACCATGTGCCGGGGATTCCGACCCGCTACCGGGTGCCCCGCACCGGCGGTAGCGCCTCCCGCAAACAGTCCGGTGGAGTGGACGCGTTCAACCACTTGCGTTGCGCGAACGAGCGAGAAGGATTGGAGAAGGCCATCGCCATGGCTGTCGCGCGTGGTGCGGCCAGCGAGCGGCTGGGCCAGTCGGTGCTGTGCCGCTACCTGATCCGGATCGGGCGCACCGTCACCGCGGATGGCAGCCCGGAACTGGGCCGATCCCAGCTGCGCCAGGCCCAGGAGCTGGATCCGGAAACCTTCGCCCAGTACGCCACGGCGGTGGAGAGCCGCGAAACCGGCGCCGCCGCAATGGTTCCATGACCACGGCCGCGCCATCCGGCGTCTCCATCGCGGAGAATTCCCGGCAGTCCCCGGGTTATGGCCTGATCAGCTGCTACCTGTTCGTGGTGTATGGCACCGTGGCACTGGGCATGGGTCTGGTCCCCGCGCTGATCACGACCTTTCGCGAGGACTACGGACTCAGCGGCGGGCAACTCGCCAACATCCAGAACCTCAAGGACATCGGGCTGATCGCGGCCATGTTCGCCGGGCCGGTCCTGTTGCGCCGGCTCGGCGTCGCACGGATGACCACGCTGGCGATCTCGGTGGGGCTGGCGGGCTGCGTAATCCTGATCACCGCCCGAAATCCCGCGGCGGTACTAACCGGCGCATTCATGCACGGCGCGACCTTCTCGCTCGGCACCCTCGCCGCTGTGTCGTATTTGTACCGGCTACCGAAGCGCTACCACCGGATTTCCGCGCTCTACGCCACTTTTGGCGTGGCCAGCTTCACCGCACCCGCCATGGTCGGCGCGCTGGTGCCGGCCGACGGCGACTACCGAGTGGTCTATGCCATTTTCGCCGCGGCACTGGCGGTTCTGGTGGCGGCGGGTACCGTGCTGAACCGATCAGCCGGCAAATCCGTTACGCAGCAAGCTGATCAGGCCGTCCAGCCCCGGCTCAGCCGGGCAATGCTAGGCGGCTGGCTCACCAACATCGTGGTGTTCGCGACGCTCATGGCCGGGGAAACGGTGGTCGTCTCCTGGGTGACGTCGCTCGGTCAGTATCGGTACGGGCTTTCCCTGCCCGACGCGTCGTTCCTGCTCGCGCTGCTGTGGGTGGCGTACACACCCGCCCGTGCGGTCGGCGACCTGTTGGTCAAACGCCTGTCCATCACCACCATCATGGTGATGGGCGCCGCGCTCGTGATCATCGGCAACATCCTGATCTGCGCCGGATCGGTCGCCATGGCTTATGCCGGTGTGGTGGTGTTCGCCTTCGGCACGGCACCGCTCATTCCCGTTTACCAGGGTTGGCTGCTGAGCCGGACCCCCGCCGAACAACACGGTCCGCTCAACGCGTCACTGGGTGTGGGGTCAGCGGTCGTCACCACCGTGATGGTGTGGTTGACCGGGCTCACCGTCGACGTCGACGCTCGCCTGCCCTTCGCGGTGTCAACAGGCTGCCTGGCCATTGTCGTCGCGTTGGTGGTACGTACCCGCAACGCCTAGGTTTTCTTGGCACGGCTCGGCGCGACGCGCGGTGGCTCGTTCGGCATCTTCGGATAGACCGGCGGCCACGGCGCGTCCATCAGCCCGTTTTCCGTGTCCTGGCGCGACATTTCCAGTAGCGGTTCCAGAGATTGCGGCCGCATGTCCGCCCACGGATCGCCACGCTCGGCCACGAGCGTGGGTACCGTCGCGATCGTCAGCTCCGCGGGGTCCACCGATTCCAGCTGATCCCAGCCGATCGGCGTGGAGACCTGAGCACCGGCGCGTGGCCGCACACACCACGCCCCGAATACGGTCTTGTGCGGCGCGTTCTGGTTGAAGTCCACGAAGACGCGGGCGCCCCGCTCTTCCTTCCACCACTGGGCCGTGATGAGTTCCGGGTGCCGCCGCTCAAGCTCGCGCGCCAGCGCCACCGCTGCCGCGCGCACCTGGTAACCGTCCCAATTCGGTTGCAGCGCAACGTAAATGTGCAGGCCACGCGAGCCCGTCGTCTTGAGGTGCGGCTCAATACCGAGTTCTCGCAACAAAGCACGGGTGAGCGCGGCGGCCTCCCGCACCTGCGGGAAACTCACGCCCGGCGACGGGTCGAGGTCCACTCGCAGTTCGTCGGTCACGTCGGGCGTCTCCGCATGCACGGGCCAGACGTGGAAACCGATACACCCGAGATTGACCGCCCAGAGAATATGCGCCAGGTCCGCGGCCACCAGCGCGTCACTCGTGGTGCCGTTGGGCGTCGAGACAACGGTCGTGGTGACCCAGTCCGGTGTGGACTTCGGGACTCGCTTCTGGAACCACGATTTCCCGCTCGCTCCATCGGGATAACGTTCCAGCAGCAACGGCCGGCCCCCAAGGCGCGCGAGCAACGGATCTTCCACCGCCTCGTAGTACCGGATCAGATCGAGCTTGGTCTCCCCGCGCTCGGTGAAGTACACCTTCTCCGGGTGCGAAATCTCGACGCCGTCGACCCTCATGCCCGAACCTCACTGAACAAAGTGGACAGTTCGGCCGGAGCGATCTCCTCGAGCTGTCCGTAGGTGCACGACTCCGGTTGCCGGTCCTGCCGGAACCGGACCAGTCGCGTGCCGTGGCGAAACCGTCCACCTTGGACGTGCTCGTACCGCACCTCCGCAACGAGCTCCGGCCTGATCGGTTCCCACGAGAGATCTTTCCCGACACTCCAGCGACTCTGCGCGCCCGGCATCCGTCCGGCCCACTCGGACTGCGCCTCCGCCCATTGCCGCCACGGATGCTCGTCGAGCGCTCGTTCCCGCAACGGCGCGAGCTCGTCGACCAGCTCCTTGCGCCGTGCCGCCGTGAAACTGCTGGCGACACCGACATGGTGTAGCGTGCCGGCCTCGTCGTACAGCCCCAACAGGAGCGACCCGACACCTTTTCCGTCCTTGTGCCAACGAAAGCCGGCGACGACGCAGTCGGCGGTGCGCTCGTGCTTGACCTTCCACATCACCCGCTTGTCCTGCTCGTACGGCTGATCGGCGGGTTTCGCCATGACACCGTCGAAACCGGCGCCCTCGAACCGGTTGAACCAGTCCTGCGCGATGTCGGGATCCTCGGTCATCGGCGTCAGGTGCACGCGCGCGAACTCGCCGCTGACAACGCTTTCCAGCAACCGGCGCCGCTTGGCGAACGGCTCTGCACGCAGATCACGATCGTCGAGCGCGAGCAGATCGAAAACGACGAAACTCGCCGGGGTTTCCCGCGCGAGCTTGCGCACCCGGGACGCCGCCGGATGCAACCGCAGTTGCAGGCTCTCGAAATCGAGACCATGCTCGGTGACGAGCACAATTTCCCCGTCCACCACACAGCGTGTTGGAAGCGCATCCTGGAGTAGGCCGACCAATTCGGGGAAATACCGTGTGAGTGGCCGATCATTTCGTGAACCGAGTTCGACCTCGTCGTTGTCGCGGAACACGATGCACCGGAAACCGTCCCACTTCGGTTCGTACAGCAACCCGGGCGCGCGCGGGACCTCGTGCACAGCCTTGGCCAGCATCGGCCGGACCGGCGGTAGCACAGGAAGATCCACGCTGTCGATGCTAGGCCACTCAACGTCAGCCGGCTTCCCACCCGACTGGGTGACTCGTTTTGCGGCCTTTCCCAGGTCGTTCGACCATTTCGATAGTGATTTTCACGAAGGGAGAAGAACCATGGCGACAAGTCATCTAGCCGCTGTCGACTTCGGACAGGGCGTATCCAACGCGTGGAGTTCGGTCGCCAATTTCGTCCCGAAGCTGGTCGCCTTCCTGGTGATCATGCTGATCGGCTGGATCGTGGCCAAGCTGCTGGCAAAGCTCGTCGACGCGATCCTCGGACGGGTCGGCTTCGATCGCGTCGTGGAACGCGGTGGCATCAAGCAGATGCTGTCGGGGAGCAAGTACGACGCGTCCGGCATCATCAGCAAAATCATCTACTACGCGATCCTGCTGATCTTCCTGCAGATCGCACTCGGCGCCTTCGGCCCGAACCCGGTGAGCGGCATGGTGGCCGGCATCGTCGCCTGGCTGCCGAAGGCCGTGGTCGCGATCATCATCGTGGTCATCGCCGGGGCGATCGCCCATGCGGTCAAGGATCTTCTCGAAAACATGCTCGGCGGGCTGTCCTACGGCAAGGTGCTCGCGACCTTGGCCTCGGTGTTCATCTGGGGCCTCGGCATCATCGCCGCGCTCAACCAGATCGGTGTTGCCACCGCGGTCACCACGCCGGTGCTGGTCACCGTTCTCGCCACCGTAGCCGGGGTGATCATCGTCGGCATGGGCGGTGGCCTGGTGCGGCCGATGCAGCAGCGGTGGGAGAACTGGCTTGGCAGGGCGGAAAACGAGCTGCCTTCCGCACGGGCGCGCACGGAGGCCTACCAGCGCGGACGTGAGGACGCGGCACGCCAGGGCGAGCCGGCGACCGAGGAGATGCCGGCGTCGCAGCATCCGACGTCGGCCCCGCCGCGCGGTCAGGAGTGAGCGTCGTGCCGTTTCGCCAGCGCGCAGATCGCCAGCAGGCGCGCGGTGAACCAGTCGGCGTGATTCCAGTCCGCAGGTGAGGTGAAGCGCCAGCCGTGCTCCTTGGCCTGGTCAAGGAGCCCGCTGGCGTAACCCGCGAGTACGACACTGGCCGCGACCGCGGCGGACCCCTCGACGCCGTAAAGCATGATGTCGCGTACCGCGGCGGCGTGCTGGTCGATCACCGCCAGCAACCCCGGTGCCGCGGCCGCGGCCAGCAACCCTGCGCCCAGCTGGCGATGCAGGCTGTCCAGCGTCCTGCGCGCCGAGAACTCCGCCAACAGACTTAGCATGGCGGCAGGCTAACCCGAATGGGTACATTCGCCGCCCATAGATGTGAGATATCGCAGCTCAGAACCGCGCCAAAGTCCCGGGTTGGCCGGTGTTCCCGATGAGTTCCGCCGCTTGCCCGGGTCTCTCCCGCATGACGCACATCAACGGAATCGCGACGGTGGCCATCCCCGTCACCGATCAGGAACGGGCGCTCGAGTTCTACGCCGGCACGCTCGGCTTCGAGAAACGCCGCGACACCACCCTCGGCGACATGCGCTGGATCGAGGTGGCACCGGCGGGATCACCGGTTTCGGTCGCCCTCGTCACCGGCACGGGCGGCATCGACACCGGCATCCGCTTCACCACCGCGGATGCAGACGCAGACCACCAGAAGCTGCGGTCCGCCGGGGTGGACGTGGACGCGGAAATCCTTCGCTGGCAAGGTGTTCCGCCGATGTTCACCTTCCGCGACCCGGACGGCAACAGGCTGGTGCTCGTGGAACTTTGAGGCGGTGATCGCCTGCCTGCAGTCACTTGCCGACGTCGAGAACGGTACTCACCCGGCTCCATTCCCCGGGCACGTCAGACGGCGGGTGGCGCGAGTCGCACGTTGAATGCGCGCGAGTTGCGCGTTCCAAGCGCCCGAGTTGCGCGTTTCGGGCGACCGGAACGCGCAACTCGCGCCACCGGAACGTGCAACTCGCGCCGACGCGCTTTTCGGCGAAGCCGTCGACTCGGATTCCGTAGACGAGCTGGGAAGAATATTTTCGACCTGGATGGATGGCACCCTGAGCCGCCAGATGTTCCCGTTTTGGGCAAAACCTCCCACCGCGGGAAATCGGCGATATGCCAAGGCTCTCGCGCGTTGGCACGGCTATGCGGATCGTCTGATATCGCGTCAGTCTTACCACTCGGACAGACTTGGCCATCTCCTCAGCGCTTTGCTGGAATTTCGTACTTCTTCGGGCCAGCCGTTGCCGACAATGAGTTGGCGGACCAGGTCGCCGTACTTCTGCTTGCCGGGATCAAAACCACGAGTACCGCCTTGACCTGGTGCCTCTATCTCATCAGTGAGCACCCCGAGGTGCAGAAACGACTTTGCGAAGAGTCTGACCAGGTTCTTGGCGGGACAGTCGCGGGGTGGGACGACCTGCTGAACCTGCCCTACGCTCATTCGGTTCAGCGACGAGCTGACAGTTATGTGGAGCCGCAAAAATTCGACCCACTGCGCTGGATGGGGAGACCACCGGCACCGCAGGGTGGATTTATTACGTTCGGCCTGGGGGTAACCAAGTGTGTCGGGGGCAAATTCGCGGTCAATGAGGCGGTGCTCGCCCTGGCCTCGATTTCGGGAAGATTCAATATCCGGCGAGATGTGTCAGTGAAGGTGCGGGCAAAAGCCAAGACCACCCTCGAACCGTCAAAGTTCGTTGCGATTTTTTCCCCGCGGCAAGAGGCGGCCTCGCCCCGTTCCCACCCGCTACCAGGCTCACAGTCCGGAGAATTCCCTCGAGTAAAGGACAGATCCTGACCGGTACTCGCGGAACAGTGGATCTCGCCGCCGGAAGCCTCCGGCGGCGGAACCACTATGAGGACGGACCATCATGTCGCTCAACGCTGTTGCTCACCTGAACTTCCACGGCGAGGCCCGTGAGGCCCTGGAGTTCTACCAGTCGGTGTTCGGCGGGCAGCTTTCCATCGCAACCTACGCCGACTTCGGTATGCCCCCCGAGGTGCCCGGCGCCACGAACGTCGTCTTCGGTCAGGTCGTCGCCGACAACGGCTTCCGCGTGATGGCCTACGACGTGCCCGGCGCGGATACGCCGGCCCGATCGGATGCGCCCACGACCTACCGTGAGAACGGCACCACGATCACCAAGGAGCCGTTCTTCCTGTCCGTCCGCGGGGAAACCGTCGACGAGGTCACCCCCCTCTGGGAAAGCCTCGCCAAGGGCGCGACCGTCATCGAGGAGTTCGGCCCGGCGCAGTGGGCGCCGGCGTTCGGGATGCTGACCGACCGCTTCGGCGTCACCTGGATCGTCGACGTCGCGGCCCAGTACACCCAGGCCTGACTTTCCCCAGGGCTGCGGCCGGGTCCGGCCGCAGCCCTCCCGTACCAACTCAGGAGAAATCCCTATGCACATTCGTCCGCTCGGCCGGACCGGCATCCAGGTCAGCCACTTCACCCTGGGCACGATGATGTTCGGGCCGCACGGCAATCCCGACCCCGACGAGTGCGTCCGCATCGTCCACCGCGCCCTCGACGGCGGCATCAACGTCATCGACACCGCTGACGTCTACGGCGGCGACGGCACATCCGAGAAGATCGTCGGCAGGGCTCTACGCGGCCGGCGCGACGACGTCATCCTCGCCACCAAGGGCAATGGCCCGATGGGCGCGGACCCCAACCGGCGCGGCAACTCCCGCCGGTGGATCGTGTCCGCGGTCGAAGGGTCGCTGCGCCGCCTGGGGGTCGACCACATCGACCTCTATCAGACCCACCACCCCGAACCCGGCACCGACATCGAAGAAACTCTCGGCGCGCTGACCGACCTGCTCCGCACGGGTAAGGTCCGCGCGATCGGCCACTCCAACCTGCCTGCGTCGGAGATCGTCGAAGCCCAATGGGTGGCCGAACGGCGTGGGCTGGCCCGCTTCCGGACCGAACAGCCGCACTACTCGATCCTCAACCGCGGCATCGAGCGCGAGATCCTGCCGGTCTGCGAGCGCTACGGGCTGGGTGTGCTGGTGTGGAGCCCGCTGGCGATGGGCCTGCTGGCCGGCCGTCTCCGCAAGGGCAACGCGGAGAAGGCGTCGGCAGGCCGGCTGCACTGGGCACGGCAGCACATGACCGACGAACGCAAACTCGACGCGGTCGAGGCACTGGCCAAGGTCGCCGAGGAGGCCGGGTTGTCGCTGCCGCACCTCGCCTTGGCGTTCGTGACCACCCACCCGGGAGTCACTTCGGCGATCATCGGGCCGCGCACGCCCGCGCAGCTCGACGACCTTCTGGCGGGAGCCGACATCCGCCTCGACGACGAGGTGCTCGACCGCATCGACCAGATCGTGGCCCCGGGAACCGACATCGGGCCGGTCGACGTGGCCTATGTTCCGCCCGCGCTCACGCAGCCTGCGCTCCGGCGCCCCGCTGCCTGACACCCGTCACCCGCGCGCTGCCGACAGCCGGGGATCGTTGCGCTCCCCGGTACACCACCGTTTCAGAAGGACGAAGCCATGTTCGCTGTTTTCCCCCAGATCAACTGGATCGCCGTGGTCGTCTCCACGGTCGTACTGTCCGGCCTTGGCGCCGCGTACTTCATGGTCGCTGTTCCACAGCAGTACGCTCGCGTCCTCGGCCGCGAGGGCGCCCCGGCCCCTGAGCGGCGCACCGTCGACGGGGTCGGCCCGCTCGTGTGCAACCTGATCAACGTGCTCGCCAGTGCGGTGCTGTTCGCCGCGCTGGGCATCACCTCCGTCGGGGACGCGCTCGTGTTCGGCGTGATCGTCGGTGTCGGCTACCTCGTCGCGATGACCTTCAACATCGCGATCAACCCGAATTTCCCGCACCCGCTGCGCTACGGCTTGCTCAATGCCCCCTACTTCCTCGTCAGCAGTGTTCTCACCAGCCTCGCCCTTGTCCTGATCTGACGTCACCAGTCGTCAGGACCGGACGGAAGACCAGATGCGTCCGATGATCCGGGCGATCGTCGCCGACACCGTGGTCGCACCGTCTGTGTCTTCTCCAAGACGCTGGATTAACCAAATGAGACGCCAGAACATTTCGCGTCTCGCCTACTCTGATCATCATCAGATCATGAAGCAGTTCATTCTTGGTGACGTCGAGATCTCCCGGGTGGTCGAATGGCACGGCCCCTTCGCCCCCGTGGACTTCCTGTTCCCGTCCGTGCCCGCAGAGCTCTGGCAGGAGCACGAGTCCTGGCTCGACCCCGACTTCCGGGACGCCACCTCCGGGGACTACCACGCGTACATGCAGACCTGGGTTCTGCGCAGCGCAGGCCGCACCGTCCTGGTCGACACCGGCCTCGGCAACGACAAGCCCCGCGAGCACCCGCTCATGAACCGGCGCGACGGTGACTTCCTCACCCTGCTGGCAGACGCGGGAGTGCAGCCGGAAGAAGTCGACCTCGTCATCAACACCCACCTGCACTCCGACCACGTCGGGTGGAACACCCGGTTGGTCAACGGTGAGTGGGTTCCGACGTTTCCCAACGCCCAGTATCTGATGAACAAGACCGACTACGGCTACTGGAACCCTGCCAACGGCCACACCCGCCAGGCCACGTTCGGCTCGGTCGCCGACGACAGCGCAACGTTCGAAGACAGCATCCTGCCGATCCACCAAGCCGGCCAGGCAGTGCTGTGGGAGGGCGATGCCCACCGCATCGACGCGGACCTGTCCCTCGAACTCGCAGCGGGCCACACCCCCGGCTCGGCGGTGCTCCGGCTCGAGTCCGGCACGGACCGGGCGCTGTTCGTCGGCGACGTCGTCCACACTCCGATCCAGATGATCGAACCCGACCACGACACCTGCCTGAGTGAAGACCGGGTCGAAGCCGCCCGAGCGCGGCACCGCGTCCTGGACCAGGCGGTCACGACCAACAGCCTGGTGGTGCCCGCGCACTTCGGCGGAGCGGGAGCTGCCGAAGTCGCGCGCGAGAACGGGCAGTATTCGATCAAGCGGTGGGCACCCCGGTGACTGGCGGGCCGGTCGCGATCGGACTGGCGCGGTCTGAAGGGATGATCGTGGTATGGATGTGCTCAGTGACGCGATCGGCGCCATGCGCGCGGGGCGCCCTTACTCCTCGCTGACGGCGGCAGAAGCGGCGTGGACAATGGAATTTCCCGCGTTCGGGGGTGCCCGGTTCCACGTGGTCACCGCGGGCGTCTGCCACGTGGTCCGAGCGGCCGGCCCCACCGTGACGCTGGAGCCCGGCGACGCGGTCCTGTTCCCGCACGGAACGGCGCATGCGCTGCAGAACGCTATCGACGGCGAAAGTCAGCTCGTATGCGGCGCCTACCAGCTCGACCAAGCCCGGCCACATCCGCTCATCGAAGACTTGCCCGAGCTGATACACCTGCCTGCCCGGGCGGACCGCTACGCCGGTCTCGAGTCTTCGATCACCCTCTTGCGAGACGAACTCGCCGACTCGGAGCCAGGCAAGGATGTGCTGGTACCGGCGTTGCTCGACGTCCTGCTGGTGCACCTGATCCGCGCCTGGTTCACCGAACGCGCCGGACGGCAGGACACCGGGTGGTGCGTCGCTCTCGGGGACAAGGTCATCGCCCCGGCGCTGCGCGCGATCCATGAACAACCTGGCGATCCGTGGACCGTGGAATCCCTGGGTGCGCGGGTGGGTCTGTCCCGCGCGGCCTTCGCCCGCCGGTTCGCCTCGCTCGTCGGGCTGCCTCCCCTCACCTACCTGACGTGGTGGCGGCTCACCAGCGCGGCACGCCTGCTCCGCACGACCGACGCGCCGCTGGCCGCGGTCGCTCAACGCAGCGGGTACGGCTCGGCGTATGCGTTCGCCAACGCGTTCAAGCGCGAGTACGGCATTTCCGCGGGGCAATACCGGCGCCAGCGTCGCGCCGACCACAAGCACATCTCCGAATGGACGCCTAAGTCCACCGGCCTTCCGCGGGCCCTGATTCCGGAGACACAATGACAGTGCTGTTCGGGCGTTCCCTGGTCGGGGTCATCGAAGGCGACGCCGTGCCCGACCGGTTCATCCCGCTGATGATCGAGCTGTTCCAGGAAGGCCGGTTCCCGTCCGAGAAGAGGTCAAAGCAGGCCGTGGACCCGGGCGTTGGTGATGACCTGCGCCCGGTTCCGGGCCCCCAGCTTGTGCATTACGTTGTGGAGATAGGTCTTGACGGTGTTGAGCGAGAGACCGAGTTGCTGTCCGATCTCGGCATTGGTGTGACCCGCAGACACGAGCCGCAGGACGTCGTATTCGCGCGGCGTGATCGGCGCCCGCGCCGGCGATGCCTGGGTCGACGTCGCCCGGTAGCTCCCGGTGCGGGCGACCTGGAGGAGCGCTTCCCGCAGTGCGGGCCCTGAGGCGTCCTTGACCAGCAGACCGCACGCGCCGGCAGCCAGGGTGGGGGCGACCGCTGCGTGCTCCGGGAACGCGGTGAACAAGAGGATCTTGCTCGAGGGGCTGACCTCGTGCAGACGTGGCACGACGTCGGCAGCCAGCGCGTCGGGCAGCCGCAGATCGAGCAGGACGATGTCGGGTTGCTCCCGCCGGCAGCCAATCACCGCTTCGGCCGCGGTCGCGGCGTGGCCCACGACCTCGATGTCGCGGTGCGGCCCGAGCTGGGTGACTACTCCGTCTCGCACGACTGGGTGGTCGTCGGCGACGAACACGCCGACGCGTGGTCCGGTCAGCATGGGATCTCGACGCGGAAGGTGGTCCCGCCGTGCGGGTCGCTCGTCACGCGCAAGGCACCGCCGACGCGCGCCACCGCCTCCTGAGACTTGGACAGGCCCAGGCCTGGGGCGTGGCCGGTGCCCAGGCCGACCCCGTCGTCGGTGACCGCGACGATGATCTCGCCGCTCGGGCGGCGGCTGACGGTCACCACGACCGCGGAGGCGCGAGCGTGCTTCTCGACGTTGAGCAGTGCCTCTCGGACTGCGCTGATCAGCACGTCGGCACGCGATGGGGCCAGCTCGGGGGGGTCGTCCAGGATGATCAGCTCGGCGGGCAGGCCGGTGCGGTCGCTGAACGCCGAGCAGTCTCCTTGCATCGCGACCGACAGCGCCAGTGCCGACGGTGAGGCACGTAGCGTGCGCAACGAGGTACGCAACGCGTTCGTCGCCTCGGCGACCTGGGTCTGCAGGCGCTGCAGCTGCGCCGCGACGTCCGGATTGCCGGTGGAGGTCTCCGCCAGGCCGGCGACGCCGGAACCGATGGCGAACAGCAATGCTCCGACGGTGTCGTGCAGGTCGGCGGCGACCCGGCTGCGCTCCTCGAGGACCGCGGCTTCACGGGCGTGACGCGCGCGTTCGGCGACTGCCAAGGCGAGCGCCGCCTGGCCTGCGACTTCGTTGGCGTGCTCCGCAGCCCGGTCACCGAACGTTCCATCACACCTGGCCCCGACCGCGAGGACACCGAAGACCTGCTCGCCGTGCACGATCGGCACCGCGAGCAGGCGGCGGACCCGTTCGGAACGGATCTGCCGGTCGAAGGTGTGGGTGATGACCGGCGAGCCGAAGTAGTCGTCGACCCAGGCTGGGGCGGCGGCCCGGTGGACCTTGCCTGTCAGCCCGAGCCCGAGGGGGACGTGCAAGCCGCGCAGCTGGCCGGTCAGGTCGCCGTGAACGGTGCGGAGCACGAGGTCGTCCGCGTGGTCGGGTTCGCCGATCCACGCGATGTTCCCGTCTTCGGCGAGCTCCTCGACCGCGGCGCGAAACGCCTCGCCGCGGTCGAGGAGCGTGACGAGGTCGAGGTGGTCGCTGCTCGGTTTCGTTGCCTCAGCCACGATGCGTCCCCGTTCGTCGTGCCGGTCCTACGGCGTGAACTGCTTGATCAGCTCCCGGCGCATGATCTTTCCGGTCGACGTTGCGGGAAGCCGGTCGACGAAGCGCACTAGGCGCGGGCGTTTGTAGGCGGCGAGGCGTTCACCTGCATAGGCGATCAACTCCTCCTCCGTCGCCGCGGCACCGCCGACGAGGACGACATAGGCGCAGGCGAGTTCGCCTCGGACCTCGTCGTCGACCGGGCCCACCGCCACTAGCGCGACGGCGGGGTGCGCGGCCAGCACCCGCTCGATCTCGGCCGGATAGACATTGTAACCGCCGGTGATGATCATGTCCTTGCGCCGATCGACGACGAACACATGTCCGGTTCCGTCCATCGTGGCGATGTCGCCGGTGTGCAACCAGCCGTCGGGTTCGATCGCCTCCGCTGTCGCCTCGGCGTTGCCGTGGTAGCCCAGCATCACCAGCGGACCGCGCACCATCAGCTCGCCCGGCTGCCCCGTGGGCGCGTCCCGCCCGACGTCGTCGAGATCGGCGATACGGACATCCAACCCAGGGAGCGCCACGCCGATGGAGCCTGGCACCGGCGGCGCGTGCAGGGCGTGGGTGGTGCCCAGCCCGGAGATCTCGGTCATGCCCCACAGCTCGATCAGCGGAGCTCCGGCGCGCGTCTGCCAGCGCTCGATAGTAGACAGCGGGATCGTCTGACCGCCGACGGTGCAGCGGGTCAGCGAGGACAGGTCGGCCTCGTCCAGCTCGGGGGCGGACAGCAGCATCGAATACATCGCCGGGACGCCTTCGAACATCGTCGCGTGGTGTTCGGTGATGAGTCGGAGGGCCTCGGTTGCTGCGAAGCGTTCCATCAGCACGACCGTGCCGCCGGCCAGGAAGGTCCCGTTGATGGCGACGTTGCCGTAGACGTGCGGGGCAGGCAGCGCGGTCACGACGATGTCCCGTTCGTCGCGGCCGTGCATCGTCGCGGTCAACGCGCAGTTGAGCAGAACAGCCTGGTGGCTCTGGACCGCGCCTTTCGGATGGCCGGTCGTTCCTGAGGTGTAGCCGATCGTGCACGGCGCCGTCGGATCGGCGGTGAAGGTGGGGGTTTCGCTCTCGGACGCGAGAAGCTCGTCGAATCCGAGCACGCCGTTGGCGCCGCCGCCGAAGGCGACGACGGCTCGCAGGTCCGGAAGGCCGCGGGTCAGCTCGGCGACCCGCGGTGCTTGCGCCGCGCTGGTGAACACGGCGGCGGCTCCGCAGTCCTGCAGCACGAAGGCTAGTTCTTCCATGGTGAGCATGACGTTCACCGGGTTGACGACCGCGCCGGCCCGGAGTGCCCCGTGGTAGGCGGCGATCCACTCCCAGCGGTTCTGGGAGTACAGCGATACCGGAAGCCCGGGGCGGACACCGTGTTCGAGCAGCCCGGCGGCGACGCGGTCGGCGAAATCGTCAAGCTGCGCGTAGCTCAGCGTCTTCGTCGCGGTAATCAATGCGGTCCTGTCGCCGAATCGAGCTGCGGCGGCTCGCAGGATGTCGCCTGGACCGTTCACGGGACCTCCTCGTCTCGGAGGTGACAGGAGACCGCACGCGGGCGTCGGGCGGCACACCCGAATGGGTGTGCCGTGGTGGCGGGCGCACGCCTACCGTTGTCCCAGTCGGACATCGATACGACGAAATCCCTGAGGAGGACGGAGATATCTGTCGTCGCCTGCCGAAGTGATCTCTCTGATCCAGTCCGGCAAGGTCAAGGACCACATCCTGCTCGTTCGCGGTGGCACGACGACGTTCCCTGCCCCGGCGCCGTCGCTCGTCACCGCGAGCATTCGGCGTCCCGATCACCGCCTCGTTAACCGCCCATGCCCGCCGCCAAGCCCTACGTCGACATCACCATTGACGAGATCCTAAGCAGGCGGAAGTGGCGCACGGCTTGCTCTTCCTGCCGACAGCGGCCTCACCCTGCCCCACGGCGAACCCAGCACCTGCGGCTACTCCGCCATGGACGGCTCTCCGCGGAAACAGTCCGCGAGGTTCGGCACCGGCAAACTTGCCCCCGCGCTCCGGTCGAGATCTACGAGGACTGAGTTTCAGGGCGGCGGGGGCGGTACCCGTGTGGCTGCTCCGCCGATCAGCGGGGTCAACGATCGTGATTCCCGACGATCGTGGCGCGCGCCTCTTCGGCGCGACGGCTGTACCATGAATCGGTGATCGTGGAGACAGGTGACGACTTCGGCTGGTTGCTCGGCACCGTGATGCGGGCGTACCTCAAGGCAGCGGAAGACGCCGTGGCCTATTTCCCGAGCGGGCCGCGCGGCTACCAGGTCATCGAGGCCGCGGCGGCGATGGCCGCGACGGGTTCCATACCCAACCAGGCCGCGATCGCCGAGCGGCTGGGCATGGACCGCACCATCATCACGCATCTGCTCGACGAGCTGGAGCGGCAGAAGCTCGTCCGCCGCACGCCCGACCCGGCGGACCGCCGGTCCCGGCGCGTCACTCTGACCGCGAAGGGCGAGAAAACCCTCCAGTCGCTTTCCGCGCGGGTGGCTGAGGCCGAGCGGCACGTTCTCCGGCACCTTTCGGACGACGAAGCCCGTCAGTTGACGGCCTTGCTCGGCCGGGCCGCGGAAAGCGCCGGCGAACGGGCGACCAGTGCCTGCGAGTTGGCCGCCCGAGCCGAGCCCAGCTGACGGTCGCTTCAGAAAAGCTTGCGGCGTCGGGGCAATCGGCCGACTGCGGACCGTCTCAGTGGTTCGTCGCGGGCAGGCCTCGCCAGCCGGGTTCGGACTCGGCTGGCAACGGGTCGGTGGGGCCGACATCGAGTTCGTTCCGCAGGCCGGTGTCGGACGTCACGACGGCCCACGCGGTCGTCGGCTCCTTGTCAAGCTTGGTGTAGCCGACCGCGAGCGGCGCCGGGAGGTTCTCATCGAGGTCCTTCTGCCCGATCGTCAGGGGAATCACCCACGCGTCGACGGTGCCGTTGGCCACTTGTGTGAAGGCCGGGTTCGAATCGGGGAAGCGCACCACCTGCACGCCGGAGACCTCAAGTCCACTGTAGACTTGAAGAACTCGCTCGAGACGATGGCTGCACTGCCGATCGTCAACCGGCCGTTCGCGACGCTGTTTGGCAGGCTCGAGAAGAAGTCGACGTCGGGCGAATTGCAGTCACAGCCTTCCCGGCGGGCGATGTCGCACAGCAACTCGTTGTCGTACCTGGCTGCACTGGCCGTTCTGCACGAAGGCGGCCGACGGCGAGTCTCCGAGCGTGCCGACGTTGTATCACCGAAGGGCAGGACGCGATCTCGCGGAGTTCGACGCGCTGTTCGCGGCCGCGGGCTGGCGCCGCGTCGCCGGTCAGGACGCGCAGCCGATCGTCGGGCAAGACGGGCCGGCGGGCGGACCAGGCCGGCGCGATCCGGAGCCCCGATGAGGGCAATCAACGAGCCGCTTTCGTTGATGTACGGCGGAAGGAAGGTGTCGCCGCCGTCGGCCGAGATCACCGTTTTTTGAGACCGGATCGGCGGCGGCGAGTTCCAGGCCGCGCCACATGGTCGAGCGGATCACGGCCGGGACGTCCGGGCTCGCGGCTGCGCGAAGCGCAAAGGTTTCAACCACTTCGCGATGATACGTCATTCTGGTCAGTCCGACAATTTCCTTGACAGTTCCCGTGTTTCGTCAAGTAGGATGATCTACAGACGTTCTGTCTGCTCGACGTCACGGTGTGGTCCTCGGAAACCCGCTGCGATCGTCATTCTTTCCGTCAAGCGCGCGCGATTGCGCTTCGGGTAATTTCCTGGAAATAGAGGAGAAAGTCATGACTGTGGTGCGTTTCCGGCAGGATGGTGCGGTCGGGCATCTGATCCTGGCGGGCGGCCCTAATAACTGGGTCGATGACGAGTTCCGCCATGAGATCCGCGAAGCCGTGCACGCGGCGAGTGAGTCCGACATCCGGGCTCTGCTGATCGAAGCGGAGGGACCGAACTTCAGCGTCGGCGGCGCGGCCCATGAATGGCCGGGAAAGAGCCGGGACTGGTTCCGCACGTTCATCGCGGAGATTGACACCGCGTACCGGGCGATCGAAGCGCTGCGGGTTCCGGTGGTTGCTGCGGTCCGCGGGCTGGCGGTGGGTGGCGGTTTCGAACTGGCGCTGGCTGCCGACTTCTTGGTGGCGGCGGAAAACGCCGTCTTCTGGAACATCGAGATCAACGGCAACAACGTGCCGCTCGCCGGTGGCCTCCAGCGGCTCGCGACGAAGATCGGCCCGGTGAAGGCCACCAAGATGGCGATGCTCGGCGAGCCGACCCCAGTGCGCGAGATCCCGGAACTCGCGTCCTACGTGGTGCCCGACGACGAGCTCGACGAGTTTGCCGCGAAACTGGCGACCCGCCTGTCCCAGGGGGCGACGCAGGCCCTGGCCGTCACCCGGACACTGCTGAAGGCCTGGTCGATCGGCGGCACTGCGGCAGCCGACCGACTCACGCATGACCTCACCATCGACCTGTGGGACAGCCCGGACACCCAGGCGGTCTTCCAGTCGGTGAAGGAGAACCACGACGAGCGCGTCAAGGCCGAGGGGCCGGACTACGCCGGCCCGGCCACAGCGCCGCCGCACGTCATCTTCACCAGCCGCTGAACACCACGAGAACGGGGCCGTCCGCAACGCTGCGGAACGGCCCTTTCTCGTGTCGGATCGTCGATCAGGACACGACTTTCACCGCGTGCACGGCGAGATCCAGCTTCAACCGACGCGCGGCGAAGCCCTTTCCGGCGGTGATGCCGTGGGCGTAACGGTCGACGACACCCTCTGCGTGCAGCGAGAGGCCGTCACGCGTTGTCTTGGCTTCGGTGACGGCAAACTCCACCGGCGCAGTCTTGCCGCGGACCGTCAGGTCGCCTTTGAGCACCCACTGCCCGTCTTCGAGGCGCACTTCGGTGGATTGGAAGGTGAGGCTGGGGTGCTTTTCGGCGTCCAGCAACATCGCGGAGCGCACGATCTTGTCCCGAAGCTTGATCTTCGTGCGGAAGCTCGTCGCGTCGGCCTCGGCGTGCACCTTCGACGTCGTGGCCGGCAAGCCGACCTCGATCCGCCCGTGGTTGAGGTCGAAGGACCCGGTGACCTTGGCGCTGCCGAACAGGTGCCGCGTGACGAACGAGATGGAGGACCGGCCGGGGTCCAGCTCGTAAATACTGGCTTCGGGGACCTGCCGGTATGTCAAGCGACGGGTTGGGTAACGGTGATTTCCTTGCGCAGTACGGGCGCGACCTCCGTGCCGAGCAGCTCGATCGCCTTGAGGTGGTCCTGCTGAGGTACCCCACCGAGTCCCATGTAGACGAGGACGCGATTGTTGTTGTACAGCTCGTGCTGGAGCATCAGCTTGTCGATCACCTCTTGCGGGCTGCCCGCCATCAGCGCACCTACGGGCGAGGCCTGGGTATCGAACATCGGCCGCGGCATGCGGGGACCGGCCTGCGCGCGGTGCCGCGCGTTCGCGACCATGCCGTTGCTGAAGTACGGGTACATCAGGTCCCGAGCCTCCTGGCTGGTCCGCGCCACGAACCCGTGCCCGGCGATCGTCTTGTCAAGCGAACGCGGGTCGTATCCGGCGCCGACGGCAGCAGAGTTGTACGCCTCGTCCACACGCAACGCGTCGTCCACCCGGCCGAGCAGGACACCGTAGGCGAGAGGCAGCCCGAGCCGCCCGGCGCGAGCACCCGAGGACGGAGTACCACCCACACCAACAAAAATCGGCAGCCTCGACTGGACCGGCCGAGGCGCGACATCGGCAGCGTCAAGCGCCGGCCGGAACGTCCCCTGCCAACTGATCGGATGCTCGTTACGGATAGCCACCAGCAGTTCCAGCTTCTCCGCGAACAGGGCGTCGTAGTCGGCAAGATCGTAACCGAACAGCGGGAAAGAATCGATATGCGAGCCCCGCCCCGCGATGATCTCCGCGCGGCCACCCGAAACCAGGTCCAACGTGGCGAAGTCCTGGAACAACCGGACCGGGTCCAGCGAGCTGAGCACCGTCACAGCACTGGTCAGCCGGATCTTGCAGGTCCTGGCAGCGATAGCGGCCAGCATCACCGCAGGCGAGGACGCAATGAAATCCCCCCGATGATGCTCGCCAACACCGAACACATCCAACCCGGCCTGCTCGGCCACGACGGCCTGCTCCACGGTGTCACGCATACGCTCCAACGCGGAAGGCACCCTACGGGTGAAGGGGTCGGGAGAGATTTCACCGAAGGTGTGGATGCCGATCTCGAATGCCATAACCAGTCCCTCAAGATGTGCTAAAGTCGTTATAGTCGAGTATAACGACGATCGTTCATATCAACTAGTTTTCCGCTGTGAGCCGAGTCACGGCAGACGGGAGGTGGGTAGCTCACGTGCTGGGACCGCTGGTCTCCGCAGCGGCGCGTGACCGGGTGCTGGACCTAGTGGGCGCCGCAGAGTTGGCCGGCGCCAAGATCACCGTCGACTCAGTCGTGCGCGTTGGCGGCTGGAACGCGTCCCGCTTCGGGGGCCAGCACATGGCCGGCACCGAGGGCTACCGCTTCTACACCCAGCGGGCCGATAAGGAGGCGTGAGCCCTGTCCTCGGCATGAGATCTCCGACCGGAAACGGCGACATCCCGCTGCTCCAGATCGACCACCAGATGAGCGGGGTGGGCGATGCCTGTCGCCTCCAGCATTCGAGGAGTGACGAGTATGGGTTGGTCACCCAGCCCGGACGGCGCACCGAGGGTGCGCAGGGTTGTATTTGTGATCGCGCTAACATAACCCTCTATTATCGAATAGTTGGACTTCCCACGACGGCTGGAATCGACGCCGTCGCTTTTTTGGTCAACGGACCCACGTTCATTCGTACGCGGCCACGCCGTCAACGAATCGGACACTATGAGCACAAGGCGGGAGATGCCGGTGACGGTCTGGCGACGAGTCGTACTTTGACGCAACCGCATTCGGGTCAGGCGAGAGCTAGCAGTCCTGCTCCGTCGCCGGAGGATCTCGTGCCGCGGTCAATGTCTGATTAGGACAGCTGTTGCCAGAACGGGCTAGCTAGGGCCGCCGGCCCGGGTCTCGCCGTGTGTGGACCAGATCCACCAGCTCCCGCATGATCGGGGCGGGGTCGATTCTGAGGGCGTGAAAGAGGAAGACCAGCGTATCGAGCTTCGCGGTCGCATCACCCTGTTCGATCCGGTGGATTGTCGTCCGGTCGAGGCCGGTTCGTTCGGCCAGGTCGTCCAGGGACAGCCCGGCATCACCTCGAGCGCTCCCAAGCCGTTTGCCGAGCACTTGCTTTAGCTGGTCCAGCAGAAGCGGAGACTCGTCGGGCACGCTGTCAACTTACCCAGAGTTCACGATTGCCTGTCATCGGCGTGCACGCATAAATCCACACGGTCAGTCCGGGGTGTCGCACGAGTCCGGCAGTCAGGAGGGGTGATCTGAAAGGTCTGGAGTTCTGATCAGGGCCAGCGTTGGCGCGCTGGTTCGGGAAGGTACGCCCATGCTCACGTAGTCCCTGGCCCCGAATCCGGTGGCGATGACCGGCCTGGTCGCGAATGATTCGTCGTCGTTGATCGACCGGATCGTCCGGGAGGGCGCGCGCCGGATGCTCGCCGAAGCTCTGCAAGCCGAGGTCGACGCCTATATCGCCGCTTATGCCGACCAGCGCGACGAGCACGGCCACCGCCTGGTCGTGCGTAAGGGCTCCCGCCAGCCCCCGCGAGGTGTTGACCAGCGCGGGTGCGGTGGAGGTGACCGCGCCGCGGGTCAACGACAAGCGCGTCGATCGCGAGACCGGCGAGCGGAAGGGGTCGCCTCGACGATCCTGCCGTCCTGGGCGCGCAAGACCCCGAAGATCACCGAGGTGCTGCCGCTGCTCTACCTGCACGGCCTGCCCTCGGGCGACTTTGTGCCCGCGCTGGGTCAGTTCCTCGGCTCGGCCAAGGGTTTGGCCGAGCCGGTGGTCACGAAACTGACCGAGCAGTGGAAGGCTGCGCAGCGCGCGTTCGCCGAATGCCATCTGTCCACTGTGGACTTTGTGTATCTGCCATCCGCCAGGGCAACGAGTTCCTTGCGCCCGTCGGCGCGCATGTTTAGCGCCGCGGGATGCGGGCCTCGGCGCTCGCGGTCGGGGACGGTGCGCTCGGATTTTGGGGCGCACTGCGCGAAGTGTTCCCCGAAACACGGGAGCAGCGCCGCTGGTTCCACAAGATCGCCAACGTGCTGTCCGCGTTGCCCAAGTCCGCGCATCGCGGGGCGAAGAAGGCCCTGGCCGAGATCTGGAACGCCGAGGACAAGCGACACGCCCTGGACGCGGTGAAGGTGTTCGACGCCGCCTACGGGGCCAAGTTTCCCAAGGCCGCCGCCAAGATCACCGAGGACGTCGACGTGCTACGAGCGTTCTTCGACTACCCGGCCGCGCACTGGATCCACCTGCGCACCACCAACCCCGTCGAGTCCACCCCCTCCACGGTGCAGCACCGGACCAAGGTCACCAAGGGACCCGGCTCGCGCGGGGCCGGGCTGGGGACGCCGTTCACGCTCATCGAGTCAGCGCAGACCCGCTGGCGCGCGGTGAACGCGCCCGAACTCGTCGCACTCGTCCGCGCCGGCGCCCGCTTCGAAAACGGCCAACTCCTCGAACGCGACCCCACACTCGAGACACTCACCGAGCCGGACACGGCGCCCGATCAGCTCGCCAGCCCCCGTCGCGCAATGACCTTCATCCACAGGCCTTGACAATTGCTCCAGCTGGGTCGCTCACAGCCCTGATACCGCGGAGTCACACCACCAACGGCGCGGACAACCTTCGGACAACTCCCGGCCGTTCGAGCTCGTCTCCGCGACCGGAGGTGATCGACGCTAAGAGAGCAAGGATTCGAACCTCTGAAGGCAGTGCCATCTGATTTACGGACGATCAAGCAAACCACCTTTGAACTGCGGTTTCTCGGCGTACACCCGCCGTTTGGGCGTTGATTGGGCGCTGGCGTCCAAATGCCGACCCCGCGTTGATCGCCACCCACGACGACGGCGCTATCAGGCAGGTCCGCGGAGGCACGAACATACAGACAGGAGACGCTAGCGTGCTGGGCATGGCTTCGATCGAAACGAATGAGACCAGGAATGAGACCACCAGCAGCCCGCCCAACCCGTCCGGACCTGTCACATTCACCCCTGGCGGTACCGCACTGTGACACGCCCGCCCGCTGTCTAGGAACGCATGAGCCCCGTATCCTGAGAACCATGACCGAACCGGCAGGCACCATCCGCGCCGAGGACAACCCGTCCTTGGCCGATGTCGTGCGCCGCGCCGAACACGGCGAAACCATCTCGGTGATCGCCCACGGCGAGCACGTGGCCGACCTCGTGCCCTCCGGCGAGCTGGACCGCTTGCGCGAGACCATCGAGGTGTTGTCCGACCCCGGCGCTCGCCGGGCGCTGGAGGACACCGAGCCCGTGGTCGTCGGCCGTGACGCCCTCAACGCGCTGATCGCCGAACGCATCAAGCGCGAACGGCCGCATGACCGCTGAGCCCTACGACGTCAACCTGACCCGCACGGCCCGCCGAGCCCTCGCCGAACAACTCCCGATCGACGTCGTCATAGCCGTGTCCGACTTCCTCAACGGCCCACTCACCGAAAATCCCCACCGCGTGGGCAAGGACTCGACTCGCCCTTTCACGGCGTCCACTCAGCCCGCATCATGCGCGAATGGCGCATCCTGTATGTGATCGACGAACAAACGCGAGAAATCACCATCCGCGACATCCGACACCGACGCGACGCCTACAAACCACGCTGAACCCCGCCTGGTCGCCTCCCCCAATGTCCGCCCCGGACCCAACTGGTACCCGGTACAGTAAGGCCCAGGGCACGTCTTCGGTGGCAGGCGGCAACGTTGGTCGCACGGGGCAAATTCGATATCCGCGAAGTCACCTTCGATGAGTCCAGCACCGGCCACGTGCTTGTTCAGATGGTGACGGCCGCAGTCTGCGGCAGCGATTTGCATCGTCTCTTCGGTCACAAGGCGGACCAGATCAGTTACCCGGGGCTTCCGGGTTTTCCCGGACACGAGGGAATCGGGCAGGTTGTAAACCGTGGGCGCCCATTGGGCGCCAGCGGCCGTGGACGGCGGGACATGGCCGGACACCGCCGGACAACACCAAAAACACCCCCATGCCCTGTTCTCGCAGGTCATGGGGGCGTTTGAGCTGGTGTGGCGGGTAGAGGATTCGAACCTCTGAAGGCAGTGCCGTCTGATTTACAGTTCCACCCTGTTCATGTTGGACCGTGCCGAAAACTGTCAGAAATTGGCGTTGGCCCTGCTAGAGGCGCTGTTCGCGTGTCGGACCATGACTTGCCCTGTTGGACTCTGTCGACAAGTGCGGCACCGAACATGGCACCGAATCGCGGCCCGGTCCTGTATCCCTCACACGAGGCCCTTGACGATCTTCCGCACGTACTCGTCGCTCCACACGTGATCGATGCCGCGAACGATGTCCGCCTGGCGCATGCCGGCGGCGTACTCGGTGCGAATCCCATCGATGAGCGCCAGGCGGGCGTCTTCCAGATCGTTCTGAGCACGCCGGTAGTGGTCGACGAGTTGAGTCAGCGAGGGCGGCGTTCGTTTGGTCGTCACGCGCAGCATGGTTTCACAACAAAGTTCCCCAAGCAAGTTGCCCAACTCGGTTGCATTTCCAACCAAGTTGGGCAACACTGTTGGTAGAACAAAGGCGGCCCCCGGTGGTGCTGGAACACCAGCCGGGGACCTTGATCGACTGCGAAGGAGTCGACCCATGCAGAACCCTATCGACAAGCCGTTTTGGCTGACCACCGATTGCCCGAAGTGGTGCACGGAGACCCACCAGGCCAGGCACTCCGGCAGTGACCGTGCCCACTGGTCGGACACGGATGCCACGGTGAAGTTGACGCTTGGCCAGGCTGTCGTTCTCGATACTGATGAGGGTTACACCGCGTACCCGCCGTCGTTGTCGGTGTTTTTGCAGCAGGAATACCGTGAGACGGAGCCGCGGGTCGTCGTGGAACCCGATTTCACCGACACGGGTTCCCGTTACGACCTGACCCCTGCTGAGGCGATGCAGTTGGGGCATGCCCTCATCGAGGCCGCTGAACTGGCTGGGGGTGTGGCGTGAACGCGCTCGCCACACCACCCCGGCCCACCAGCAACCCGTTTTGGCGGGCCTACGGCCACAACCAGGCCGGTAACCGGGTTGAGGTACGAGCCCTGCACGTCCACACCCCCCGCGGCGTGGAGATCGGAATACAGGTCGGCGCCCAGCAGCCGGTGTTCTTCGACCTGCACGGCCTCGGGCAGCTGCTGGCGAACCTCCGCCAGGTGGGTATCGCGGCGTGGGAGGTGGACCGGTGAGCAAGTACCTCCCTGTTGCGGATTTGGTTGAGCGGTGGGCAGAAGCCCGGGTGCGCACGTTCATGGCCCGGGAAACCCATGGTGTCGCTGCGGCGGCGGACTACTGGGCCGAACTCAGTGCCGGTACGGAGATCGCCCGCGAGGTCACGACCGGCCGGTGGGTGGTCGTGATGTACCTGCTGCGGCAGGGCGAGATCACCTCGTGGGCGCAAGTCGGTGAAGCCTTGGACATGACTGAGACCGAAGCCCGTGACGGGTTTTCGGCGTGGATCGCCGGGCAGCGGGACCTTCACGCCGTGACCGGGAAGCTCGGTGTCACGACCGCCGAGGCTGAGGAGTTGTACGGCCTGGTCAGGGCGGTGTCGTGGTGAACCTCGATGGGACATTCCGCTTGGGTTCAGGTTCGCGGTATGGCGGGGGTGGGCTGGTGAGCGGCCTGTTGCCTTGCCAGCAGGCCGAACTGCTGAGGATCAACATCGGCTACCTGGTGGGTTACTACAGCGCTCACCGTCACAGCGGAGTGGTGCCCGTCGAGCACCTTCGCCGCGCCCTCACCGTCACGTCCCACGACGAACTTCGCATGGCGCTGGAGGCCGTGGCGGAGGACGAAGAAACCTCCTGATGAAACACCACAAGGAAGGAACTGATCCATGTTTCTGGTGATCGAAACCCCACCCGAAGCCACCACTTCCCAGGCCCCGGTTGGTGGGTGCGGGTCCGTGTGCACCGTCGTTCCCCGCGGTGATTCCTGGGACGACTACGGGCCGTGCCCGATGACCCGCGGCAAGCACTGTCCGAGTGACCCGGCCGAGCAGGCGAAGTGCCCGGTCTGTTGACCCGGCCTGAACGCGAGGAGGTGAACCTGTGACCTGTCCCGACTGCGACGGCCAGGGCTGCACCACGTGTGGCGGTGTCGGCACCGTCCCTGACTGGCTGGCCGACCCGAACATCACGGGTGAGTCCGCCAAGGACTGGGCCAAGAACAAGCAGAAGTGACCAGCGCGCCCGTCCTGTTGGCCTGACCGAACGTGGCGCTGGGTCACGACCGCAACGCCTTCCAGGGCACGTGATCGACCCAGGAGCCGATCCGATGGAGAACCAAGGAGAAGGGGACATGAGGAATCTTGACGACGCTGCCCGTGACGTGGTGGAAGACGAGGTCGAGACGGGGATGTTGCTGCGGGAACGGGCCGAGGAGCTGAAGCAGGCCGGCGATCACCGGCAGGCGGCTGTGTACGACCGGGCCGCTGCGAAGGCTGACAACCGCGCAGGCGTGTTCCGCGGCTTGCTGAAGAAGTAAGGATTTGGACGCCCCTGGGTGGCGACTCCACTCGCCACCCAGGGACTTGATCGGAAAAGAGGCTTCCGACCCGATGAAGCAAGATAGTGGCCGATCGGCCCGCCCACGTGTCGGCGTGCTGACTTGGCTTGGATTGTTGGCCGTCGCGACTGGCGCAGCGGTGTTGTCGTTCACGTCGCTGACGGACTTGGCGATCGTGTGCGGCACTCACCGCAACCTCGCTTGGTTGTTCCCGGTGGCGTTGGATGCGGCGGCTGTGGTGGCGACCCGCGTGTGGTTGGCGCGGGTGTCCTCTGAGGTGGTCGTGGAGGCCCGCAGGATCGCGGTCGGCACACTCGTGCTGTCTGTGCTCGGCAACGCGACCGACCATTACCTGAGGGCCTACCAGGTGGTGCCGCCGTGGTGGCTGGTCGCCGTGGTGGCGATGGTGCCCCCGGTCGTACTGGTCACCACCGTGCATCTGGTGGCGGCGATGGTCAGCGACCGGCAGGCAGTCACCGCTCCCGACGCGGCCACTGTTGGGCAGAGCCCAATGGTTGAGCTGGACCAGGGGCAGGACGAGAAGGGTACGGCGATCTGCCGCACCCCTGGCGGCGAGCAGCCGGTTGGACTGGACCAGGCAGAGCCCGGTTCAGGTACCAGGCAGAGCCCGGTACCTGCCGCTCCTCAAGCCGCAGGCAAGCATCCAGACACGGAAAAGCCGGTCGTCGGTGTTGACCTGCGGAAACACGATGGGCCTCCGGGAAAACCGCAGTTCAGCGCACCGAGCGCGGATGGGCGTGACGCCGAGGTAGCGGAGGCCCCGACGAACTCCACGCCCGCCGCTCCTGACCGGCAGGAACCCGAGGACGAGAAGGGTACGGAGGCTATCCGTACCCCTGGCGGTGACCGGTCGGACACGCCGACCGGTCGGCCGCCCGAAACCCTGACCGAGGCCCGACCGGTCGATGTCGAGGAGGCCCGACCGGTCGGGCCGACCGACGCCAACGGGGTCGGTTCAATCGACGCCCTTGGCGGTGCCCAGTCGGTCGGACCGGTCGGGGCGACCGATGCCCGACCGGTCGCCCCACTGAAACCCCGACCGGTCGGGGGTGCGAAACCCCGACCGAGGCCCGACCGGTCGAGGCGGAAAAAGTCGACCGGTCGGGCCGACCGGTCCGACGATGAACTCCTCGACCAGTTACGTGAAATGCCCCGACCGGTCGGGGGTGAACTGCCGTCCCGGACCGCCGTGATGAAGGCCCTGTCGGTCGGATCCGGTCGGGCCTCCCGACTGCTCGACCGGTTGCAGCCCCAACCATCGGAAGCGGGGGCTGACCAGTGACGACCCATCCGATCGTCGGTGAACTGGTCGACGACGACCACGACGGTGAATCCGACCGTTTCAACCACGCCGCAGGGCTACCCGCCCGCCGGCCACCCGCCGCGCTGGTGCGTCGTGTGGGCGGAACCGTGGTGCGGGTCGCCAAGGACGACCGCACCCAGTTCGTTGTCCGCAAGACCGGTCGGCAGCTGTACACGGTCGGCGCGGGCTACCGGTCGTGGGCGGTGCGCATCTGGGACGCGACCACCATGGGCGTCTACCGAAGGCAGATCACAGCCGCCGAACTCCGGGGCGACCGGGAAGCCCTGACCGACTGGCTGGACCGCAAAGAGGCCGCCGTCCAGCGTCGGTTCCAGCGCATCAAGGAAGTCCCTAAGATCGCGCTGGGCTTCGCGCTGGTCGGCGTCGGCAGCGTCGCCGCTCTGGTCGTCATCGTGCTCGTGTCCGGTCTGGTTGCGCAGCTGACCGGGGGCCAGTTCGGGGCGGTCGTACTCGGGGTGCTGGATGTGTTCGGGTGGATCATCTCCGCGATCGCGATCGCGTGGACCCCGTTCTTGATTGCCTTGCCGTTCCTGATCTCGTGGGGCGCGTACCGGGAAGGGAAACGTCGCGGCACCCCACCGACCTGGTTGATGACCGCGGACGAGCGGAAGCAGGACACCGAGGTCGTTACCCCGTCCATCGTGGTGAAGGCATTGCGTGATCTGGGGATGTCGCAGCTGCGGAAGCTGATCGACGCGATGGACGACGCGGGCGCGGGCATGTTGTCCCCCATCACCCTGGCTGGTCCGGGCGTGGAAGTGCAGGTACAGCTGCCCTCCAGCATCTCCACAGAGGACATCCAGAAGCGGCGGAAACGCCTCGCGGAGAACATGGGCCGGCACGAACACGAGCTGTTCATCACGATCCCGAAGCGTGCCCGCAGTGTCCTGTTGTGGATCGCGGACTCGGGTGCGCTGGATGAGCCGATCGAACCGTCTCCGCTGGTCACCGAACCGCCGACGCGGGTCAGCATGTTCCGCGACCGGGCACCGTGGGGCAAGAACCTGCGAGACGACCCGATCGGTCTGAACCTGTGGCAAAAGCACCTGCTCATCACGGGCCTGTCCAACATGGGCAAGACCGCCGCGTTGCGCGCCCTGGCGTTGTGGCTGGCGTTCGACCCGACCGTGGAGTTCCGAATCGCCGATTTGAAGGGCCTCGGGGACTGGCACATGTTCCAGGGCTTGGCGACCGTGCTCATCGAAGGCCCCACCGACGAGCACGTGATCTCGGCTACCGAGATGTTGGAAGCGGCGGTCGATGAGATGGAACGCCGCATGGTGGGGTTCGACCCCGAGCAGCACCCGGACGGTGTGCCGCCTGGCCTGCCCGGATACCACCCCATCGTCGTGATCGTGGACGAAGAACAGGTCGCGTTCATGTGCCCGGAGAAGGACGAGCACAAGAAGCCCTACGGCGGGAAGTCCAACACCAGTCGCTACTTCAACGCCGCCCGCAAGGTCCACAACCAGGGGCGTGCGGTGAACGTGCTGCTGTGGGACGGAACCCAGGACCCCACGGACCAGAACCTGCCGAAGCTGGTCCGGGAGGGCGCGCACATCCGCGCTGGTCTGAAGCTGGGTAGCGAGTCGCAGTCGCGGATGGCGCTGGGCGACAACGCCGTGAACGACGGTGCCGCCCCGCACGAGTTGAAGCAGGAGCACAAGGGCACGGTCGTGGTCACCGGCATGGGTGTTCCGACGCAGCAGGGCCAAACGTCGGAGACGGTGCGCACCCACTACATCGGCGGCAAGGACGCGGTCGAGGTCGCCGACCAGGCGAAACAGTTGCGTGGCGCGGTCGACACGGCCGACACGAGCCCAGACGAGCGGGACTTGCTCACTGACGTGGATCAGGTGCTCGGCGGGAAGGACGCTCGGGCCGCGGATGTGCCGCGCCGCCTGCGGCAGCACGCCCCCGGCTACGCGCCCTATCGGGAACTGACCGGTGAATCGCTGGTGGCGCAGCTCGAAGCGCTCGGGGTGAAACGGGGAAGCCAGGGCGGCTATCCGATGGTGCGCACGGAACGTGTCCGTCACGCGCTCGCCGAGAGGGAGGTGAGCGATGACGACGACTAGGCAGAAAAGCCGCTTCCCAGGGGCCTCACGCAGCAGTGGTCACCCGATTCACCTCGCTCACCTTCCGCACGTTTACGCAGCTCAACATGGGTGACTGGCCAAGGTGGGTGGTGTTGGTGGGTTTTCACCTTCTCCGCTCCACTCACCTTGGCTTCCACCAACAACAACACGTCACAGAAAGTGAAGGGAGAAGGGAAAATGTTGGGTGGCAAGTGGGTGTCGACGGTCGCGTTGACCGGGGTCCTGGCGGCCGGTTCGCAAGGCACGCAGTCCTGTGACACCACAACCGGGAAGTCTCCGAGCGGTGGAGGTTTGAGCCGCCAGGAGAAGGCCCGCGGCGTCGAGTACACCGCCGAATGCGACAACGACGGCAACGTCAAGAGCTACCGTCCGCACACCGCGGAGGCGAAACGGGAAGCCGTCAGGGCGTGCAAGAACGTTGACGACTACGCCGACCGGATCCAGCGCGGAATCCGGCGGTAGATGTCATGTCGAAGAACACGCACGCTGCACGGGAAATCACGAACGGGATGGTGTACACGTTCTGCGGGATCTCGTTCCCCGAGAAAGGATCCGGGAAGCCGTGGATCTTCTGGGGTGTCTGCCCGCGGTGTAATCGGGCGATGAAGCGGGACGCGAAGCAGGGCCGGCGATGAACACCGCAGAGTGGGTCGTTGGTGGAATCGTGGCGTTCCTCGCCTACGTCGTGTCCTGCCGCATCTACCCCTACGCGGCGTGCCGCAACTGCAAGGGCACGGGGAAGTTCCGGTCGCCATCCGGGAAGGCGTACCGCAACTGTCGACGCTGCGGTGGCCGAGGGCGTCGGCGTCGCCTGTTTGCCGGGTCGGAATGACGGCCTGGTTGCAAGCCTCAGACCGAGGGGTTATAGTTAGGGTTATAACCCCCGACGTGAAGGGACATCCAATGGGGAAGATCAACGTGTACCTGCCCGACGAGCTGGAGCAGCAGGTGAAGGCGGCCAACATCTCTGTCTCGCCCGTGTGTCAGCAAGCGCTCCAGCAGGAGTTGCAGCGGCAGGCCAGGGCATCCGAACTGCAAGCGGGTATGTCACGGATCGAGTTCGTCGACGACGACATCCCGAAGGCATTCACGGGTACGCAGATCGCAATGGACCTCGACCACGACACCGATGTGTTCCTGACCAAGAACGGGCGCATTGCGGTGCTCGACCACGGGCGTTCGAAGATGTTTGTCTACGACGAGTTCAGTGACTTCGCAAAAGACTGCACCGACAACGACGAGTTGGTGCAGTCCGTTGCGAACGCCTTGGGCAATAACCACTTTGTCGAGTTGGACATCTGATGGCGATCAGCGATGAGGACTGGCAGCGCATCAACGCAGTGAAGCGTGAGGCGATGCTGCGCAACCAGGAGGAACGTCGGCTGGTGCTGGAGAGGGCGAGCAAGCCCACTGCCGCGCAGGTCAGGCGCAAGCAGGAGGAGGAACGCCTTCTACAGTCGCGGCTGCGGAGGCTGCGTGACGAAAAGGTCAAGCCGATCGATCTGGACAACCTGGGGTAGGTCCTGACCAATCCAGCGGCTCAGCGGCCGTCTGGTCCGCGACCGACATCTTGCCGGGCACTAACGAGTGCGCCGCAGTGCCGGATGTCGGTCGCGTCGTAACTCGGTGGATGTGGACGCTGTGGCAGCCAACTGGCCGTTCGGATAGCTCGGAAGCCGTGCGAACTCTCGCCACAGGTGCCTACGGTTCGACCATGCCGAAAGCAACTGTGCACCTCCGCCAAACCCGCAAGAACCGGGGTCTGAAAGTGGCCGAACTGGCAACCCTCGTCGGAGCGAAGGCGCACCACCTCCGCAACGTCGAATGTCAAGCCGGCGGCCTCTCGATCGAGCTGGCCAACCGGATCGCGTCTGTCTTGGATGTGCCAGCAGCCTCGTTTCTCGAACTCCCCGAAGGGGTCACAGCGGAGGACCTGCCGCAACTGGTGAATCCCATACACCCGGTGGATGAGGTCGACAAGCCCACAGTTGAGCGGTTGGCGTTCAACTCCCACCAAGCCGCCGAAACCCTCGGAGTTTCACCCAGGGCAGTCCTAGCTTTGATCAAGAACGGTGAACTAGCACACCGCAAGATCGGCCGGTCTTACATCATTCCCCGCTCAGAGATCGAGCGACTGCTGGACAGCTGCGAAAGGAAGGCCGTCTGACTCCCCGCAGCGATGCCGGGGTCATCGTCAACGCTCACGCCAGGCGAGTGGCGAGAGGTGAACTGCTGCCTCGGCCACTCGCCTGGCTGTGTTAGTCGTGAGACCTTTCAGCGCACTATCGATCCACCCCTGCACCCGCTGTACACCAACTTCGCGGTATTCGACGGCTTGCAGCAGCATTTCGAGCTTGTCGGCGTCCCGGGCGCATCGGGCCTCGATCGTTTCCTTCGCCTCATACTCGGCGACCGCTGACCGAACTGACCCGCCGGCCGCCGTCGGTAGGTCCGCAGTCTGATCCACGGTGATCTGCTCGGGATCGGGCTTGGTCAGGTAGGGCTTCACGGTGTGCGGCAGGTCGCCGGTCCGGGTTTCCTGCGAGTCGTGCCAGATCGCCAGGTACGCGGCACGTGCTGGGTCGGCGCCTTCCTCGGCGGCCAGTAGGCTGGCCAACTGCGCGGCGCGCAGCGAGTGCTCCGCAACCGATCGGGGTCCCGCACACCGACCTGCCACCACCCGGCGCGGCGGATCCGCTTCAGAATGCCCAGCTCGTACGCGAAGGCGGCGATGGCGTTGGCGTCGGACACCTGTTCTCCTAGCGGTCGGCGATACGTAAGGCGTAGTGCAGCCCGGCGAACTGGTCGCGCTCGACGCGGGCGAGGCCGTTACTGGACAGTCCGGCCTCCACGGCCTGCGCGAGCGGTGCACGGAGGTGGGGCCAGTCGGTCAGCAGCGACGGCCGCGAGGCTATCAAGGCGCACAGCGTGTGGAGGTTGAGTGCCAGATGCGGCGACGCGGGGTCGACCCGCTGGGTCAGGTGCTGAACAAGGTTGACACCACCCCAGGAGCCGGGATCGGTGTCGAGCATGAACTGGTCGTCGACCTGATCGTCGCGAAGTTCGCCGATCCAGTAGGCCCAGTAGTTTAGGTTCGCTGCCTCGGGTCGGGGGTGGTCCGACAGGCGGGCGGTGAAGCCGTCGAGAACGTCGCGTTCGCCGAGGGTGGCGAGCGCAACCGACGCTGAACGGGCTTCTAGCAGCCGAGGTACGTCGTTGTCGGCGACACGGCGTTGGCTGGCGCGTCGCCATTCACTGCGCAGCCATTCACGGGTGTCGGCGCTTCCGTCGAACCCGAGGAGGTACACGGCTTGACGCCGGAGAAGCGCAGACTCGGGTGTCGTGCTTTGCTCGGTGAGGGTGAGCATGTGCTCGAAGAACCTGGCTTGCTCGTCGGAGTAGAGCACGGGGCGGGTCGCGACCGGGCCCCGGCGACGACCTGTCGACGCGAGGGAACGCAGCTGGGCAGGCATCGCGCCCGTGATAGGCCAGGTGATCAGGTTGGTGAGGGACCGGCGGTGCACGTTCGCGGCCAGCGGATGCTGATGCGGGGCAATCCACCGGTTGCTGGCGTCAACCGCAGCGGCGAGCACTAGGTCCGCCTCGATCGCCTCATTCAGGTGCCATCCGACAGCCGCGGGTGCACCGAGACGGGTGAGGGTGGCGCGGAGACGGACGAAGTCGCCTATCTGCATCGCGGCAAGCGGACGCCGCCCAGACTCCCAACCCTGAACCGTCGTGGTGTCCACTCCCGCAGCCTCAGCCAACTGCTCCTGGGTCACCCCAGCGGATTGGCGGCCAAGCTTGAGCACAAACCCCGCGATGATCCCGAGGCAGCGTGAACCCTGACTGCCAGTCGGTGTTCGCGGTGCCTTGCCCATCGGTGCCGCCCCGCCCATCGCCGTTGAGGTCCGCCGCAACTCGTACTGCTGGTCCGTTCTGTCGAAACCGGCGCGATTCTAACGTGTTCCCATGCAATTACGGCGAGTGATCGAACGGTGGAAGGCAGGGGCAAAGCACCACCACACGGCACAGCGCGTAATCGTCGTGATGAACCAGGCGAACGGCTGGCCGAAGGTCTACCGACGATGAGCGCCTGGTTGTTCATCGCCCGCCCCCTTCCCGGCACAGTCGGCGAAACCCGGCGGGTGGCGCACCTGTTTCCCGAGCCCACGACCCCAGACACCATCACCGCCTACTGCGGTGCCGCATTCGGCCCGCACCAACTCGAACTACTCGACACCGTGGGCGGCATGCCCTGCGAAGCCTGCCTCGCTCGATCCCCACGCCCCTAAACGCCCGGTCGGCGACGGCCGCCCCGACCCATCGTCGCCGACCGGGTCCTCATATCGGTCACAAAAGATGAAGGAGAGCCATGCCCACCGCTATAAACCAGGCCCGGCCCAGCCACTCACTGATCAACGCGGAACTGTTCGATCGCCTTGTCGACCGGATCGTGCGCGACGAAGACATGACTCGACCGCTCGCTACCCGCGTCATGGATCAGGCACTCGCATTCCTCGCGGCATGCGCCAGGGACCACGGCGAACCCCTAGCGCCCAGCCCACTCGTTGACATCGGGTGGCACACGTTCCTGCTCCACACCCGTGCCTACGCCCTGTTCTGCCAGGATGTCGCGGGCCGGTTCCTGCATCACGAACCAACCGAACCGGCCACTCTTGACCGTGGCGAGATCAGCGAGACGCGGCGGCGGACCCTGGCAGCCATCGAGGCCGCCGGCTACAGCGTGGACCTCGACCTGTGGCCCGGCGTCCATGCCGAGTGCAAGCAGGACTGCCACCAGTGCCACCAGGGATGCTCGGACAGCCCGAAGAAGAAGTGACGCCCTGTCTGCCATGACCGATCTAGCCGTCGCGTGGGACACCTACTCCCGCACCAAGCCATCGAGACGGACTACCAACGCCGCCGGCAACACCACGTGGTTCAACTGGACCCAGCACCCCGATTACGGGCCAGGGGAAGAACTCCTCGCGCCACAACCGGGGGCACGCATCCTCGAACTCGGGTGCGGCAAAGGCGGCAACATCGCCCATCTCGCAGCTTGTGGTGTCCACGCGACGGGCATCGATATCTCCCCCGCTCAACTCGACGCGGCCCGGGAACGGTGGAGGCAGGTGCCAGCCCTAACACTGCTGGAAGCGGACGCGCTGGAGTTTCTGCGCCGCGGGCAGCAGCAGTTTGACGCGATCTACTCCGTTTTTGGGGCCATGTGGTTTGTCGATCCCAGGATTCTACTTCCCGCCATACGCGACCGGCTCACCCCCGGAGGCCGGCTGGTGTTCTCGCACCGGCCACCCATCGAGGGCTGCTACGGATGCCAGTCGGGGCTGATCCAGCGTGGCGACGGGCAGGAACCTTTCGTCATTCGCCGCTGGGACTACACCGCGGACGCCTGGATCGACCTCCTCGCCGATAACGGGTTCGTCGATGCCGCGGCGCACGTCGTCCCAAGCCCCGGCGGCCAGCAGCAGACGGCGGGCACCTTACTAGCCCAAGCACGCAATGCTCAATGAGTAGTCACACGGACACAATTAGTCACTACAGCTTTCGTGTGATCACGTGAGACGGCGACCAATACCCGCTGGTCAGAGCCCAGAATTCGGCTGCCATTTGATCAGGCATCAAGTGGTGGGACGCTGAAGCTTCGTGATCAACCACGAAGTAGTGCAAGCTGTGGGGTTGTGGAGCTGATCCCGGAACACGTACATCGCGCCCTCTCATACGTTCGACTGATGAACGACCAGGGGCACGAACCGAGGCGAACTGAGGTTGACCAGTTCGCGACAACAAGCCCGCCGCGGCCCGCCGTGTACGGATATCAGGGGTTTAGCGTGCCTGGTGTAGCCGCACTGATCCGACACACGCCGGTTTTGGACGCCGACCTCGTTGTCGGCTACCTCGAAAAGATGCTCTGGGTGGAGCAGTCGGATGATTTCCGGATACGGATCACGCCACTCGGCAGGAAGCTCCTGCGGGCTGTTGAGGCTGAACGTCCCGAAGATCTTCCTGAACCAACGGTTGCCGACGTGGTGTTGGAGCCAACCGATCCACTTGCGTGGGTCAACCTCACTGGGGTCGTAGCGCGGGCTGGGGCCGGCCTGCTCGTTGACGGTTACTTCAAGGTCGAGTCGATCCAATGGCTCCTGAGCGCGACAACGATGCGTCGAGTCCTCGTTTCGTCTCGACATCGGACGGCCAAGGGCGACTTGGCTGCCATGTCGATAGCTCTCGCGACGATTCCAAACGCTAACGAGCTCGAGATCCGGCACACCGCGAACCCAGAAATGCATGACCGGTGCGTCATATCACCCGATGGTCAAGTTCAGCTGCTTGGCTCGTCTATCAACGGCGTTGGCAAACATCTGACGACCGTGATCGCCCCCGAGGAGAAGGTGATGAACATCTATCGCAAACGCTACGAGCAGCTTTGGGGCGAAGCAGAGCTAGTCACACCTCAACATCCGCTATCTGAAGATTGAAGGCGTACCAGATGGACCTTAGAGTCGGCCACGAATACGCCGCCGATCGCGCACCTGTCCGCCGACGTAAGACGATCAAGGATGTCGGCATCATGCCGGCCGGGCCCGCACATGCGGTGCCTGCGGGGACAACGCGCTCGCTCTGTGGCCGAGACATGAGGATGGTTACCGATACCAACACGTGGCCGCCGGGCATCGGCCAGCGATGTCCGGAGTGCTCCAACGCAACCACAGACAGTTTAACCCGCTGATCGACAATCAGATGACCGCTACGTCATGCCTGTTCAGGAGAGGTTCGGTGCCGAGGCGGTGCCCGAACGCGCAGCGCAACGACCGCGATGTCTCGACCACGACGAGCGCGACCCGCCGGTGAGCCCCGCCCAAGCGGGGTACCGGCGGGTCGCCAACGTTCGTCCGCTACTCGTCGGTGTCCTCCCACCACACCTCTCGGCCTTGCCAACGACGCAAGCCAGCGGACGTTTCGAGAGAAACGGGAACCTTCCATTCCTCGGTGAACTTGTCCGCCCACTCGGACACCGGTGTCACCAGGCGGTTGCAGCCGATGCGGTGAAAGGTGAGCGCGCACAGACGATCGGCGGCCATGAAGACGGCGTGTGTCCACCAGGGCTCGCGTCGCACGACGAGCACGCCCCGCCACTCACCGTCCCCGCCCGTCGCCGTGGCAAGGATTTCGTAGTGCATCTTGGTCTCCCGGAACTCGTCCCCGCCCGGGTGGGCAGGGCATCTTCCGGACGACTTCGGTCATCACAGGGCCCTTCTACGCGTCTACGAGCTGCGCCATCTCAGCCCGGTGCTTGTCGCCGGCCAACAGCTTTCGAGCACGCACGAGGTGGTCGGCCGCAGCTAGCTCCCGGTCGTAGGTGTCCCCGGTCTCGGTGCCGTAGTTGTCAGCGAACCACTCGGTGACCTCAACCCACGAGTAGAACGCCGGCTTCCCTGGCAGCGACGGGCCGGGGAAGCTGCCGGGGCCACGTTTCCCGGCCGCCAGCAGCCGCACGGACTCGTGGCTTCGACCTGTCCGGTTGGCGATGTCCTGCAACGTCGCCAGGTCGTCCGATTGGACCCCAGCGACCTTGACACCGGCCTTTTCGACGAGGTGGATCGCGGCGATGATCGCGGCGGCGAGGGTCGCGGCGTCCTGCGCAACATGCACGACATTGCCCAGCGGGCCACCCTCGGGTACGTAATCGCCTTCACCGAGCTCGAACAGGGTCTCGGCGTGCGGGTCTTCGCTGGCGTCCCGGTCAACGACCAGCGCGAATTCATACTGCATGGTGACCTCCTTGTGGTCGTGTCTCGGGTTCAGTTGTGGTCGCGGTGCTTGGCGACGAAACGCCTGATGACCTTGGCGCCGTTCTCGGGGTTTCTTCCCGTGGAGAACACCTGAACGTGCTGCCCGCAGCTGCTACAGATGATCCACGCGTAGGTGTGTCCGCTCTTGGGTTCGACCTTGAAGCCCAGGTCCGTGGCCTCGTCGATGGCCTTGCGGATCTCTTTGTGGAGGGGCTTCCCTGTCATGTCATGTACCCTACCAGCAGTGTTGGACAATTCCAACATATACAGCAAGGGAAACTCAGGACAGCCCGCGCCTTACCCCCAGGGCAAAAAAGCCCCCGCCCGAGTCCCGCCTATACCGGCGAGTCGAGCGGGCGTCGCTGCGACCGGAGCGGCTACCTACGCGCCTGGTCCAGCTTCACCAGCTGCTTCGCGAGGGGTGCCCGCGCTGGTTCGGAGCTGGACCTCTTCCCGCATGTGTTCCAGCACGTCCCGGCCTTCCTCGAGCCATTCAACAACGTTGCGGGGCCGTGGTGGCGTGGTCATGATCAGCACTCCTTTGACGAACGAGTCGGGCGGGGCTTCCCCCTTCACCCGACCCCATCAGTAGAACATACGTTCGATGGGTGGGCTAGGTGGTTGAGTCTGTTCGTCACCCTCGTGAGTGCCCTCAGAAGGGTGGGACACGACCACTGACGAGTGTTGCCCTTCGCTTCAACGAGAGCGACCGCTGGTGTTCCAGTAAGACAGCACCCGTGCGGCGAGTAACAACTACCCCGGAACTCTCAGAGGCTGGCGACCGGCTCGTCGCAGCCTTTGGTGACTTCATCACCAGCTTGGTCGACTACCTGGAAAAACCGACAAACCCGCCAACATCGGCCGATGTGACGGCAGCTTCTCCGGCCGCTGCGTTCCCGGCCGACGCCAGCAACAAATGGCTGACGGCGCTTGAGGCGGCGAAACATGCGCGGCGCAACCACATCACCGTTCTGAAAGCACTGGGGTCGGGAGAATTGCACGGACACCAAAACCGGCGTGGTGGCCGGTGGCAGGTCAAGCGGAATGCCGTGGATGCGTGGATCGAGCACAGCGACGGCGCGAAAGCCTGCGGCTGCCGAGACATCACTGACCGACGACACCGCAGTGACAACAGTCCGAATCGACGCGCTTAGGACACCGGTGACCGGAAAGCAGAGGCGCCAACAGTCGCACCTCGTCGATGTTCCTATCGCTGTCAGGGTTGCCGGCGAGCAGTTCGCGATCGCCTTGTTTCGCCTCGTTCAAGAGGTTGTGCCCGCTTCCATCGGCGCTGCGGAGGGCAAATCGGCCACGGATACAGAAGCCACGCGAGCCCACGAAAGCAGTGGAGCATCGAAGCCGCAGCAGGAAGGCTACGCGCAAAAGACTGCCCAGGCCTCTGCGGCTGATGACCGGCTTGCCTACCGCATCCCCGAGGCGGCGCGTCTCCTGGGTGTCCAGGAGTGGACCGTTCGCCGCATGATCACGGAGGGGGAGATCACGGCTCGTAAGGCTGGCAAGTACATTGTGGTCTCCCGAAGCGAGATCATCCGCTGGCTCGAAGGTGCTTGATCAGCGTTGGCTTCAAGCTGGATACTATTTCAGTCACCCGATGTGCTCGGCCGTAACACGCGAGGCCGCTTGGGGGATGGGTCGTACATGAGCGAAGACCAGATGCCCATCACCTACTACATCGACAATCAGGAGAAGTGGACCGAGACCCATCCCGGCGGCTACTACCCAACAGCCGGCACGGGCCTCATCTGGAGCAACGGGCAGCGTTACCGAGTCGCCGACGTGTGGTTCGGCATGGAGAAGAATGCAGCCATGACAATGGGCGTCCACGTCTTCTTGACCTCAGTACCCGACGACGAAGACCGACCGGCCGAGCTGTATCCCGACTACTACCGGGCATAAAAGATAGTTGATCGACGATGGCGTGGACCTTTCCCCTGCTGTGCGCGGGTGGCTGCGTCAGATCGCTCGATCACATGCTGGAGCACGAAAAAGGGGCCCCCGGCTCTCTCCGAAAGTGGAAAGAGCCGGGGGCTCGACGCTGCAACTTGTTGTGGGTGCCGATATTGTCGCTGAGCCGCGCATCCCTCAACAGTCGCTCGACATCACCGCAACGCCCACGTGATTTCGCGAGTGATCTTTTCCGCGATCTCGTCCGCATCGCTCCTGGCGTGGACGTTGTTCACCACCGACACGCCACCTGACCCGCCAACGCGACCCGACTGGAACGCCTCATTCAACGCCGTCAACGTCTCGGTCAACCCCGGCGGCAACACCATCTCCGGTCTCCCAGTGGTGTTCAGGCCGGGGTTGTGCAGCATGTAGCCGCCCTGGTCGTACCAGTTGAACGCCCGCTCGTGCGCGGCGGCACCGATCGGATCCCCGTAACGGGACTGGATGTACCGGCCACCCGCTAGGGCCTGCAACGCCGGATCCGAGGTCTTGGGAACCCCGTAGCCGCCCCACGTCGAGTTCAGAAACTGGAACATTCCATAGGCTGTGCTCGTCGGGTTCTGGGCCACGTTGTTGTAGCTGGACTCCCGCATCAACAGGTAGTCGGTGGCGTTGACCTGTTCCGGTGAGGTCCATCCGAACTGGCGCCAGGTATTGAGCACGATGTCCCGGTTCGAGCCCCGAGCCGCGGACACGGAGACGTTGCCGAACGCGGCGGCTGCGGCGGGTGCGACATACGCCGGCAGACCGGGCGGATGCGGAAACGCCATGGCGTCCAGAGTGTTCACCGCCGACTGGTAAGCGGTGCCAGCACCCGACAGGAAGTAGTTCACGTTCTCCGACTCGTACAACCCGCCGCGTGCGAACCCCGGCAGCGAAGCCCCATCCCCACCCTTCGGGAACCGCTTCGTGCGCACCGCCTCCATGAAACCGACCCCGTAGTGGTCCACCGCGTCAGCGGGTTGCACGAACTCCTGGTCCGATAGCCACGCGAGGTTCGCATCTTCCCGGGGGCCACCGACACCTCGGAAGAGACCGCCGGTCGCGAACGCGTGAGCCACGTTCTGGGAGACAGGCCCGATCCGTCCACCGAACTTGTCGTTGTAAACCCGGTTCAGGTCGTCAAAGTTGGCCTGGGCAACCGCGGTGACCGAGTACCTGAAGTCCTTCGGGATCAGGTTTTCCTTCTCCAGGAACGCCTGGGCCTGCTGCGTCGACCAACCAAACGCGGCAGCCGTATCGTCGATGAGCTTCTTGTACTGCTCCTGGACAGGGCCTCCCTGATCCTTGATCGCGCCCCACAACGCCACCAAGGCACCCAGGTTTTGGCGCCCCGCAGCAGTATTCACATCCATCGAGGTAGACGACGCGTTGTAGGCGGTCGTCAACTGATCCTGCGCGCCCCGCAACTGCCACGACGCCTGAGTTTGGGACCACTGCGCATCCCGCACCCCCAATTGGGCCTGCTGCAACGACCAGGCCGCGTCCTTGACGCCCTGGTGGGCGTTCCGCAACGCGATGTCGGCTTGCTGCAAACCCCAGTTCGCCTCAGTGACCTGCTGCTGCGCCGCCGTCACCGCGTCGGCGGCCGAGGTGACCTGGTCATTCGCCTCCGCTAACGCCTTCTTCGCGCCGATGACCGACGACGAACCTTCCACCCCAGCAGCGTCCGCGTCCGCGACCTGCTTCTGAAGCTTCGTGTTCTGGTTCTGGGCGTCGTTGAGCTGGTTCTGCGCGGCCAGCAGATCCAGGGCGACCTTGATCCGCTCTTCGTTCGCCGCCGTCACCTGCTCCTGCGAAACCGCCTCAGCATTCGCCAGGGTGATGCCCTTACCTGCGGCGTTCTGCTGCGCATCAAACAAGCCCAGCTGCGCCTGTCCCACCGACACCACCTGGTCGGCCATTTGCAGGTGCAGGTCCTTCAAGTCCTGGATCGCCTGTTCCCGGGCCCGGTTCAAATCGAGTTGGGCCGTGCGGGCCTCGTCCTGGGCTTGTGTGTACGACCGCTCCGCCGACGTGACACCCGCCAACGCGTCCCGATACGACCGCTGCGCCTGCGTCACCGAATGCTGCGCGTTCGCCACCGCCTCATTCGCCGACGTAACACCCCGCTGGGCCTGCTCCACCGAATGCTGGGCGTTCACCACCCCCTGCGCGGATTGGGCCGCCGAATGCTGCGCCGACGCCACCGACTGCATAGCCTGCGCCGCCTGCTGATTCGCCTGCGACAACCGATCACTGATCGACGCCTGCGCATTCGCCACCGCCAACTGCTTCCCCAACGCATCCGCATTCGACACGAACGCCGCAGTCGCGCTGGCTGTCGCAGCCGCAACCCCAGACGCAGCCGTAGCCTCCGCCTGCTGCGCCTGCGTCGAATCACGGAAAAGACCAGTCTTATTCACAATTGCCGCTTTCTCCGCGGCAGCCTGCAAACCAACCTCACCGCCCTGCTGGATGTACTTCTCCAGCACGGCGTTGATCTCATCCATGGCCTGCTTATTGCCCAACACGGCATCGGTCACCCGCGGCAACGCGATCCCGAACTGCTGGGCATAGTCGAGCACAGACTTACCCGAGCCACCCGACGCCTTCTGCGCCAAATCCCGCGCCACCGAGGCCCGCACATTCGCGTCAATCGCCCCCTGAGACGCACGCAACGCAGACACGTAATCGTTGGTGACCTGAGTATTCGCGGCCTTGGCCTGCGCCTCTTGCTGCTCCTGCTGCCCCAGAACCATCAACGCCGCACTAACCCCAGAAACAGCCAACGTCGTGGGGTTGAACAGGGCCGGGCCAATTTCCCCAGCGACACCTTTGATCTTCGACCCGAAGGTGTCCCCCTCCCGATACGCGCTCTTGATCTTGCCGCCGATACCGTCGAACGACGCCCCGACATTCACCCCGAACCGTTGCGCCAACAACGCGGTCGCGGTGAGGGAACCACCGAACTGTGTGACCGGGGCCGGCAACGCAGCAGCGACCGACGCCACACCACGAAGCACTGACAACGCACCTGACGCGCCGCTGCCCACACCCTGGAAAAAGTTGTAGACCGACGACCCGTTCTGGGTCAGCGTGAGAAGGGTTTGTTCACCCTCCTGCAACACGGTGCGGAACGCTTGCAATGTCGGGTTTCCGTTGTTCGCGAGGTTCGCGAACAGGGAACCAGCGAAACCCTCGAAATCCTGGATGATGTGCCCGCTGGTGGTGAGGATCTGCTGAGACCCCTGCGCACCTGTCGACACTGTGGTGAAGAAGTCAGTGACACCAGCACCGGCCGAGCCCGCCGCCGAACGGATCCCCAGCAATGCTGGAGTCGAGGTCGCGGATGCCTGCACGAGCCCTGGCATCGCCCGTACAGCGAAGTCATCCACCGCGCCCGTCAAGATCCCGACTGCGGGCGCGGAGTTCGCGAACGCACTACTGATCTGCGGTGACAACTGCGTCAGCGTGCCCCGGATCTGACCAGCCGACTCCACAAACGGTCCTGCGAGAGGCTGCGCCCACGACGCAGCCTCCTCCTTGACACTCGCCCCGAGACCACGCCACGAATCCGCGACCTGCCGGTTCTCCTTCAACGCCACCGCACCGGCAGCAACGAACGCGGTAGGCACAGCCGCCAACGCGGCGGTAGTCGCAACGCCCGCCGTAGCTGCGGCGGCAGGCATGCCAGCGAACATGGCCGCGAACACGGTCGCAGAACCGCGAGCGGCGCTGTTCGCCGCCGACTTAGCGCGGTTCGATTCCTTCTCCGCAGAGTCGGCGACATCCTTGAACGCCTGCTTCGCGGGAGCGGAGTCCACATCGACTGGGATGTGAAGCTTGGCCTGCTCCTGCGTCGACTTCGCCAACGCCTCAACCGAGGCCCGGAACTTCGCCGCTTCCGCAACATCCGCGGGGATCTGCTGCTTCACCTGCGACTGAAGCTTCGTAACCTCAGCCACAAGCTGCGCCCGGTACTGCGCCGTCTCCGGAGTGACAGGGATCTTCAACGCATCCGTCGAGATAGACCGGATCGACGCCTGAACCTGCTTGCGCCACGCTGCATCGATCGGATTGTCCGCACGGGTCGAAATGTCGACCGGAGCGGACTTCTTTACCTTCTCCCGAACCGGTGCGACCGGATCCTTGCCGCTGGTCTCGACCTTCGCCCTGATCGTGACATCACCACGACGCTCAAGGTTCGACTTGATCCGGTCATAGTCAGCGGCGGTCTGGTCGTCCAGGTTGACGACCACATAGGCCTTGCCGATCTCCACACCCTCGGGCATATCGGCTCCTTTCAGTAGATGGTCCACGCGGCCGAAGATCCTGTGACATCACGTGATACGGGCTCGAAAACCTGCTGGTCAGGACCATTAGAAATAGGGGCATTTGATGAGGCATCACATGCTTCCGGGCGGTTCTCCAGGAGGCCTCGAAGCACTTTCGGCCTCCATGAGGTCACGCCCGACACGTGGTGATTGGTCGTGGTTCAGTCCGCCGGGACGTAGCTTGAAAAAGACCCCACCGTTTTCGGTGGGGTCTTACGGGGCATGAGAAAGCCGCGACCGGTTGGCACGGTCGCGGCTACAGGTCTTCAGTTATGGCAACCAGGATGGCACCGATACGGCACCGAACATGCCGCGAGCAGCGGAAACAACCCTTCCGTCGGATACCAAATCAGACGGTGGACGGGGAAGTCATCTTCCGCTGCGGCGATATGTTGTCCTCTCACACGCTGCCACGGATGAGCTCGGCCTCATCCCGAGCCACACGAGCCCGAGCCTCATCGATAAGGCGAGCCAACTCTTCCGGGTCCACACGACCACGGGGACGAGCCAACTCCTCCGCCAGCGTCAACTGACGCTCACCCCGAGCCCTCCGAATCAAGTTCATCAGGGGCAGCAGACCCGCAGTCACTTCCGGCGAAACAGGAACCAGCTCGGGGCTGAGACGGTCGATGACGTGATCCAGCCAGTTCATGACGCCTCCGAACGCACAAGCTCAAGATGACGAGCAGCGGCCTGCCTCGCCCGGAACCGGCCACTGTGGTCAATGCCCGCAGCATCCAGACCAGCTTCGAGGGCGGCGATCACAACCGCCGCCTGCTTCTCACTGATCGCGGCCAAGCGGCTATCAATGTTGAGCTTCGCGATACCCGTCAGCACAGTCGTGAGCTGACTGACCGCCGTGTTGTACAAGACCACCTCGCTCTTGATCTGCTCGCTGGTCATGCCCCGGTAGCCAACAGTGGTCAACTCACCGATCTTGTCCTTAAGTAGCTGTTTCCAGGCCAGCACTTCGCCGGCCAGTTTCGCCAGCTCCGACAGCGGATCATTCACGGGAGCGTGCACGGTCTTCGCCCACAACTGTCGGGCCTGCTGCTCCAGCATATTGCGCGCTGCGGCAGCCTTCACTTGACGGGCCGCGCCACCGTGCGAGCGGCACACCTGCGCCCCGGCAATCGCGCTCTTACGGCACTGCTGGCCGGTGCTTCTCACGGTCGCGGTGCACTGCATGCGGCCACCTCCTTCACAGGTCACCTCGGGGATCCGACCTTGATGGGTCGATGACCCAAGAACTGGCGCTAGGTGTAGTTGTCCGGCGCATTGATGTCCGTCATGCCGGGTTGCTCGGTGGGATGAGAGCGACAACCTGATCAGGGTTGATCAGCCAGCCGTCGTTGCTCCGGATCAGACTCTTGCCGAGTTTGATCAGCGGCATGCTCATCCCGTCCCAGAGAGCGATGTCCCCGGTCGGCAGTAGAACGGTCCAGTACTTGTCGTCGGCCGTGACAGTTGCGCGTGTGCTCATGTGCTTCCTCGCTGAGAGTGCGGTGGTTTGGTGTCGGACTTGGTTCAGGAGCGCTTAGGCGGTTTGGTACCGGATTCCCGTAAGTACTGCTCGATCTGGAACCGCACCGGGCCGCGGCGCATCATGTCGGCAATTAAGTCGCCCGCCGAGTCGTAGCCCTGGGTTTTCCGGGTGCCGTCTGCGTCCATGCCGGCGTCGGCGCGGGCTTTCCTGAGCCGATGGGCCGCGTCGGCTTCGTTCATCTCGCGGCGTTCGGCGGCGGCGAGTTCCCGCTTCGTTGCGAGGTACTCGGAGTGTGCAGCGCTGTAGTCGGCGTGGTCGCCGCGTTTCGCGGCGTTGATGAAGCGGGTCTCAAGTTCGGCGGCGTCGTTGCGCAACTCGGCCGCAGTGGGCGCGGTTTGCGGGTCGGCGTGACGCACGGACTGTTGTTGCTGCCATTCGCGTTCGGCGGCGGTGATCTCGCGGCGGATCCGGTCGGCGCGGGATAGGTGTCCGGCGTTCGCGGCTTTTTGCATCTCGGAGTACATGTCTTCGATGTGGCTGGGGTTCATGGCGTATTCCTTTTCGGTCAGACCCCGACTGGGTCGACGGTGGGTTCGAGGAGGTCGTCGATCTCGCAGCCGAGGGCATCGACGAGGCGGGTCAGCGTTTTGAGCGAGGGATTGGCGTGGCCAGTTTCGAGTGAAACGATCATCGGGGCTCCGCGCCCGATGAGGAGGGCCAGCTCCTCTTGCTGGAGACCGGCCGCCAGTCGCAGGGCGCGGAGCGATGGACCCGAAAATTCGCGGTCTCTGTACATGAGTCTCCTTCGACGGTCTGCGCGATGAGGGGATTTGGTGGTGTTCCGCGTCCGTCTTGGACCGGAACGAGAAAGGCCCGGAAAGATTCCGGGCCCTGATTCTGGTGACGGCACCAATTCCAGATACCGCTTTTCATGAATCATAGCATTTTTTGGTGATGGACAACATCAGGCAGCCCACATCCCCGCCGAAGGTTCGAGAAGGTGTCAAGCGCCGATCAGTTGTTCCCGATCGTCAACTGAACGCCCTGCATCGCCTCATCGGGAAGGATCACCTGCGTGCCTCGATGTGACACGGTCACCGAGTACGAGGCAAGGCCCTCGGGAACCTGGCCGACCGTGAAAGGAATGTCGCATTGGAAGTTGGATCGGGGGTTCCGATTTTCAGGCTGCCGGTTGCGACAATATGGCCCTGCGGATCCGCGACCGTCACGGCCGTGCCTGGGGCGAGGTCGCTGTAGCCTCCGATGCCGTAGCAGGTCCCGCCGTAGCCGGGCTGTTCGATGCCGCGTCCATCCGCGTTGAGCGTGATGGTCCCCTTCAACGTGAACACCACGGGTGCGCTGGGAGCGGGCTGTTCCCCGCTTCCGCGGATGGCGAGCAAGGTCCCGATGAAGGCTGCGAGGATTAGCGCGCCTGCCAGGGGGATGACCCAGGGCCATCGCGGTCTTCGTGGCTTTGGCGCGGGCGGCAAGTGATACGACGGCTGACGCACGACGTGCAAGTCGCTTCGGGTGCGCGTTGTGTCACTCGTAGTGGCGCGGTCACGATGCCGCGCTGACCGGTTGCGCGGTCGCGCAGCGGTCGCAGGCCGCCTGTCGAGTGGGGGTCGCTGAGCCGTCGCCCCAATCGATCATGACGCGCACGACTCGCTTCGCGGTCCGGTTGCAGCCGGCGTAGCGAAGTTGGCAACGATGATCCGCCGCGGCGAGCACAAGTTCGTGGACCTTGGCGTCGGTAAGCGGCGGCTTCGGACGGGCGCTCATCGAGCCCCCTTCAACCGGGCCTCGCGGATACCACGAGCGCACTCGGGGCCGATGCCGCGCAGTTTCGAGTCCGGATCGGTCAGGGCCTTGCCGCACCACCCGCAATGGCCGGTGAGCTTGCCGTAGTTCTCCCGATACCACGGCCCAAGTTCGTCGTCGGTCAAGTACTCCAAGTAGTACTGAAACGGGAGGTACTCGCGCTCGTTGGCGAGGACAGCATCGAAGCGGGGCCAGTCGATGCCATCCATCGGCTTGGCGGCGGGGGTGAGTTTGCCGCGCTTCGTGACGCGCACCAGGTAGTGGCCGACGAGTTCGCAAAACCTGGGGTCCTCTACGTCGTAGCCCGAATACTCGTCGTGGATCGGGATGGCCCAGTAGCCATGGGGGAGGTTGGTCATCGGACACTCGCTCCGTCGACTGCGGCGAGCCGAAGCCTTGGGGCGGTGGCGTAGCGCCCTATCTGCGTGCAGTCGGGCTTGTGGAGGACACACGTGCCGACGCTGTATTCGTCATCCATAACCGCAGCGGGTTCTCCTCCGCATTCGGTGCAGGCTGGCGTGAGCCGAACGGATTCGAGGATGTCGGCAAGGTCTTCGGCTAGGAGGACGATCCCGTGACGAGACTGCGCGGTCTGGTGTTCCGACATGGTCTTGCGCCTTTCTCTCGCGAGGGGGTCGCGAGTGTTCGTGTTCGGTTCCGGGGCGTGCTCGGCGAGTCAGTGTGTTGTTGCTAGAAGGGCGGCTCGTCGGCGAATCCGCCGCCGCTGCTGGCTGGCTTGCCGCCCCACGGGTCGTCTGTGGCCGTGGTGTTGCCTCCACTGCTGCGGCTGACCTTGTTGACCTTGGCGGTGGCGTAACGCAGCGACGGACCGATCTCGTCCACGGTCAGTTCGTAGCTGGTCAGCTTCTCGCCGTCTTTCTCGTAGCTGCGTTGCTGGAGGCGGCCGGTGACGATGACGCGGGTCCCCTTTGTGAGGCTTTCGGCGACGTTCTCAGCGGCAGACTTCCAAACGTTGCATCGGAGGAAGAGCGGTTCCCCGTCTTTCCACTCCCCTGTCGCCTTGTCGAAAGCGCGAGGAGTCGAAGCGACCGTGAAGTTTGCGACCGCCACCCCGCTTGGGGTGAAGCGGAGTTCAGGATCGGCGGTCAGGTTGCCGACCACGGTGATGACGGTGTCTCCGGCCATGTTGTCGTTCTCCTTGTTGGGTAGTCGGCTGCGGGTGCTGCCGAGGTAGGGGGCGGGTTTTCCCGCGAGTTGGATGTGGCTGTGGTGGTGCCGGATGACGAGTCCAGCGTCACGTTCAGGACTCCGGGGTATCGCGGAGGATGCGGACGGTCGCGCTTGGGAAGTGCTTGCTTACAAGCGCTTTGAGGAGGACCTGATGGCCATGCCAGATGACGAGGCATTCGGGCTTGTCGAATGTCCCCCACTCACCGTCTTCTTCGGCCATGCACCAAGCGACGACGGTCGCGGTGTCGGTGTAGGTCTTGCGGTCTTTCCCTTCCCAGGTGAACGTCACGATCCAACCGGGTTGAGCGGTTGTCATCGCCTTAATAGTGGACATCGTTCCCCCTCGTGGGTTGGTCGTGGGCGACCAAGGTTGGTCACCCTTGGTCGTCTGTTTTCGCAGGTCAGAGCTGGGTTGGTCGGGTTGGTCGGGTTGGTCGGGGGGTGTCTCGGATCCCCTCCGAAGCGCTTTTCCCTATACACACAGAACAAAATTTATTTAGTTGTAGTAAGTAAATACTCTTTCTTATATAGAGAGTGACTGTGTGTAGTCGCGATCCCGGGTCCGACACAGGGGGGGCGACCAACCCGACCAAGGCGACCAAGCGCAGGTCAAATGGGTTGGTCCCCGACCAAGGTTTGGTCGTTTCAGGCCGCATTCTCCAACGCCCTCCTCCCCGCTAGTGACAGTGCGTACTTGTTTCCGTTCGGGGTTTCGTGACGCACGATCGCGGGCGGTTGCGTGTTCAGCAGCCATTCGATGGCTTCGGGGAACAGCTCGCGCAGATTTCCGCGACGGCTGATGCCCGCCCGGAGGGTGCCGTGTGACATCGGCTCCGTACTGGCATTCAGCATTTCGAGGATGCGGGTCCGCACGCGACGTAGCCGTTCGGGGCGACTGTCGGCAGCGGCACGCACAGCGGCGATACGACTACCTTCCTTCGCCACCGCTTCCATCGCGGTCTCCTCGGCAGCCTCGATCAAGGCATCACGCACCTTGTTGGATTCGCCGAGCAGGTACTTCGCGTGTTCCCAGTCCTCGCTGTTGATCCGCAGCCTGCCATTCATCCACGCCAGGGTCGCGCCGATCTTCAGCAACATGACGGGCCGCTGTGAGTCGTGCTCATTGATCTGCACGTCGCCGCGGTTTATGCGCAGCTTGTTGTCCAGCAGCTCGCGGTAGATGTCGTCCACAACCGTGATCCGCAGGTCGTCGATGATCGGTTTGCCCTCGACCGTCAAGTCGATGGTGGGCGGGTCAAACAAGGCACCCCTGTAGAGGTGGGCGTTCGGGTCGATCGTGGGATCGGTCGCGGATGCCCAGAGGAACCGTTGCGCGGTGCCTGTGGTGGTGTCAGTGATGAGGTCCCCGACGATCCCGGTCTGCAACCCGATGATCAAGCCGCCGTTATAGGTGCCGGCCTCCAGATTGCGATTCCGCTCCGCCGATGCGTTCGTGGTGCCAATGTCTGTGCCCGACCAGAAGTCGCGGATGATGCCGCCGAGTTTGCTGTTCTCGCGATTCAGGTCGGCGTAGAAGTTCGCGCCCTCGCCGACGATGAACAACGCGTTCGTTTTGGTGCGTGTCCGGATGCGGCGGCTGACCTCGTTCCCGCGGGCGTCGACCTCACTGGTCTCGACCTCGCCGTAGAAGCTCTCCAACATCCCTTCTCCGGTGGCGAGGGTGAGTGGTGCCGGTCCGCGGATTAGGTCGCGAGCGACCCGCTCAGAGCTTGTTTTGCCGGATCCTGATGGGCCGCAGATCGCGGCGAACAGACCGGGCGTGACGTTGGCTGCCATGCCGGAGTCGATCGTGATACCGCCGGGGATGGACGCTGACACGATGACGAGGGTGGCCAGCAGCACCGCGTCAGCGGACGCGATGCGGCTGTGGGCGTGTTCCCGCACCGTGCCAAGGACCGGGTTCATCCTGAAAAGGTCCCTGCTGTAGTTCGGCAGGCGCGGGGCCTCGTTATCGTCGGTCACGCCGCGCCTTTCATACCGTACTTGCGCCAGCTGTTTTCGACTTGCTCTCGGATCTGGAGCGGCGAAAGCGCAGGCTTGTCAAACCGGTTGCGCAGGTTGGTCACCTGGTTGGCGCGATACCGAACCACCTCTTCGAGTGCCGTGTTTGCCTCGGTAAGTCGGACGAGTTCGTTGGTGTCGAGTAGTTCGTGAAGCACGTCCCCGAAGCGGTCGATCTGCCGAAGGAGCCGGAATGCGTGCGCGTCGACACGTAGGAGCCGTAGCTCTCCAACAGGAACATTGATCTCCTCGGTCATGCAGCACCCGCCTCGGGTTCGGCGAAGCCCTGTCGGCGGTACCAGGCCAGGCCTTCCGGGGTCGCGCGCCAGATCTTCCAATGGCTTCCACGGTGTTTGCGGGTCTCGCCAGAGTCGACGACATACCCGAACTTGATCAACTCGACGCGGCGGGGCCTCACGCTGCTAGCCAACAGGCGCAGACGCATGCTCAGCTCGAAATCGGTGGCGCCGCCGCACTCGCAGATCAACGCAAGCACGCGTGCCCGTTGCGAACCCGTGCGAGGCTCAACTCGGCTCGCGGCCTTTGCGGAAGTGTCTGCCGGATTCCGGGAAACCATTCCTTCCCGGTTCCCGGACACCGCCTCGTCGTGGGCGTCCGCGACCCGCTTCGTCAACTCTTGATATCGGTCCAACTCGGCAAGGGCAGCGTCGATAGCCATACCGGCGGGGACACGCGCCGCTTTGGCTTCACTCAGCCAATACCGGACCATGTGAAGACTTCCGAATGGGGCAGGAATTTCGTTATCTGTCATTTCTGATCTCCGAATGCGATAAGAGAGGGGAGATCACACGGAGTGCACATTGTTCTCAATCAGTCGGGGGTTATGCCGTCACCGCGCTTTTCCTTGAACGAGGCTGAGGGTCGCGCGGCGCTTGCTCGTGTGGGGCCGGGCGGTACGGATAACCCGCAAAGGGGTCCGTTCGGCGACCGCGTCTAGCCACGGCCGGACAAGATCCTTGATGGTGAAGCCGTGCTGCTTCGCCAACCTGTCCAGTTCTTCAGGGCGGGCACGGCCGACCATGGACACAAGCACGTCGAGAGGGTGGTGTCCCTGGCTCACAGCCAAATCCACCAGGTCCGTCAGGTTTTCCCCGCGGTCTGCCGCGTCGAGAAGTGTTGTCGTGCTCATCACATGCCCTCCACTTCGGGCGCAGTGGGAGCAACCAGCATCCGGTTCGGTGCTTCGCCGTCGTGGCTAGCGGGATCCGCGACCTGCAAAGCGAACGCAACATCCCGAACAGTGGCGCTGGGCGCGATGTACACGCAGCCGCCAATGACTTCCGCCGCGATGTCGGGTGGCAACGGGTGGATCGGGGAATCCGCCTCGTCATTGAAGAAGATGCGGGCGATTCCGTTGTCACGTGCGGCGATCCGCATCAGCGTGCCGATCACATCGCCAACGGAGCCATGGTCGAAGGTCCACGCCTCACCGACGAGGGTTTGCGCCCTGTCGGGGCGGGGTGGGACAATCGAGCTGGACACTGAGGGTCCTCCTTGGTTATCCGACGACCCGTTCCGGTCCAGCCGCCAAGCGTGCCGGGGCGGGTTGTCTGTCTTCTGGGTCTGTTCGTTCCGCTCATGCAGCCCCCTTTGGCTGCTACAAGGGGTCGTCCGAGCCACCGGGCGGCCCGTCGTCATATTTGGGAAGCCCCGCGTCATGCCGCTGGCTTTTCGGGCTCCGCATCGTCCACCAGGCCAAGAAATCGCAGGATATCGGCGGTTGCGACTCGGTACGAGGAACCCAGTCGGAGCACCGGGACGGGAAACTCTCCCGCCCGTGCCAATTCGTAGCTTTTCGTGCGACCGAGGCGACACGCACGACCAGCAGTAACGAGGTCGGTCATGGCTGGCAGCGCCATGATCTCCGCCCTACTCATCCCACTTTGGGTCTTCACGACTCAGACTCCTGTCGTTTGGGGTCATGTCGAAACAGTACAGTTCGGGTTGTTGCGTGTCAAACAGTCCGTGTATTGTTCCGCTGTGACCCAAAATGATGAGGAATGGCCCAAACGGTTCGCGAGGGTTGTGGCCGGCGAGGTGAAGCGGCATCGCAAGCTGCGGAAGATGAGCGCCCAACGCCTTTCCGATGCCACGGCGGAACTAGGCTCGCCGATCCCCCGTACTGTGCTGTCGAACTTTGAGAACGGACGACGACCCACGATCAGCCTCGCTGAGTTGCTGGTGATCGCCCGCGCCCTGGAGGTGCCTCCGGTCCTATTGCTGAGTCCGTTGGGACGCACGGATAAATTCGAGGTTCTGCCCGGGATCCGCATGGATCCGTGGCTAGCCCTGAAGTGGTTCGCCGGCGAGGAAGAGCCCCCCACGATTCCTGAAGGGCCAGAGGAGTGGCACGGTGTAGCACCAGATCGGGACGGCACTCGAACCGTCGCTCTATTCCGTGACCATGAACGTTGGTCCAATCGTCTGGTCGACGCACGCGCACAGCTCTGGTCAGCCCAACAGGAAAGGGCTGGTTTCGAAAAGTCAGGCGCGACCGCAGATCCGAACGCGCAAGCAGGCCATGAGCTGGCCGTGACCCTGACTCAGGACCTGGTAGTGGACAACGAACGTTCGCTGCGCCGTGTACGGGAAGAGATGCGTGCCAATGACTTGGTTCCGCCGATGCTGTGGCCACAGCTTGCCTACTTGGAAGGTGATCGTCATGAGCAAGAATGACCAAGGCGTCGAAGTCGACAGACGAACGCTGAAGCTCGCCCCGAAAGACTCAGGGCTCTACAAACGCTGTGGCTGCACCAAGGTCGGCGCGGACGGTCGCCGTCGTGAGTTGGGGATGCGTTGCCCGAAGCTGGTCAAGCTCCAGTTCGACGCGGCCGGCCAGTTGAAGGTGGACGACGAGGGCCGCGCCCTGTGGGAATGGGACGGCAAGCACGGCTTGTGGGCGTACCAGATCGACGTGGCCGCGCCCCGCGGTTCGGGCAAGGATCGGCAGCGGATCCGCAAGGGTGGCTTCAGGAGCAAGACCGAGGCGAAGAACGAGCGCGCCAAGATCGAGGCGAAGGGTGCCAGCGCGAAGACCCGACGCATGGGGATCACCTCGCAGACCACCAGCGACGCCTTGACCGCATGGCTGAAGACCAGGAAGGTCCGCAGGAACACGCTCGTGTCGTACACCGGGCACGTCGACAACTACTTGGTTCCGCACCTCGGGAAGATCAAGTGGCGCGAGTTGTCGGTGGATGACGTGGCCGAGATGTTCCGGGCGATCGAGGAGCAGAACGAGCGCATCCGGCAGTCGTTGGCGATCAACCCGCGAGGCAAGCGGCACCAGAACCTCACCAAGGCCGAGAAGGCGGCCGGCGTGAAGCGCGAGCTGCGGCGCGTCGCCGGACCTGCCACGCTTCAGCGGATCCGGGCGACCGGCAGGAAGGCATACAACGACGGTCTCCGGGCTGGCACCGTGAGCGGACCCAACCCCTTCTCTCTCGTTGAGCTGGAATCGGGAGCAGCGCCGAAGCCGACGTTGTGGAGCGCTGACCTTGTGGCGAAGTGGCGTCGGACTGGTGAGGTGCCGCACTCGAAAATGGTGTGGACTCCCGAGCAGACCGGCCAGTATCTGGACTTCGTCGCGGGCGAGGTCGAGACCGAACGCGAAGAGGAAGCCGTGTACGAAGCCCTCAACTTCGCGTCCTTCACCGGGCTGCGACGGGGCGAGCTGTGCGGGATGCGCTGGGACGAGGACGTGAACCTGGACGAGGGCTACGTAGACGTTCAGGTCCAGCTCGTCGTGATCGAAGGCAAGGTGGAGGAAGGACCGGTCAAGTCCGACGCTGGGAACCGTCGCGTCGCGCTCGACTCTGGGGCGGTAGCCGACTTGCGGCGGTTGCGGACACAGCAGGCCCGGAACCGGCTGGCGATCGGGACGGCATGGGTCGACTCGGGCAGGGTGTTCTGCCGGATGGACGGCAGCCACCTGAACCCGGACAGGTTGTACGACGCGCATGTGCGGATGGTGAGGAAGGCCGACCTGCCACCCGTTACGGTCCACGGGTTGCGGCGCTACTGGGTGACGACTGCGCTCGCGTCGGGTCAGCCGCTGAAGGCAGTCAGCGCGGGTGCTGGCCACGCCAACCAGAAGGTCACCGAGGAGTATGGCGCGACCGCCGATGAGATGACTCGGGCGATAACGACGACCGTCCGGGCAGCGACTCCACGCAAGGGCGCCGGACGGGCGGTGTGAGCGGAGATGGCACCGAAAAGGCACCGAACGGCCCCACGGACATGGATTGGACACGACTTGTCTAGACCTGGAAACGAAGAAAACCCCCGGATGACCAGGGGTTTTGCATCTGTGGCGGGTAGAGGATTCGAACCTCTGAAGGCAGTGCCGTCTGATTTACAGTCAGATCCCTTTGGCCGCTCGGGCAACCCGCCGTGGCTGGGTCAACCAGCCGGGACACAGCGTACCCAACGTGTCGGCGGCGGGGGCAACCGGGGG